>JAJDDX010000229.1 GCA_029260055.1 Phycisphaerae bacterium | reverse complement strand
GACTGCAACGCCAATACTTTTCCGGATGAGTGCGAGCGAGACTGCAATCACACCGGCGTCGCCGACACGTGCGACATCGCCACCGGGACCAGCGAGGACTGCGACGGGAACACCGTCCCTGATGAGTGTGACCCTGACTTCGACGGTGACGGCACCATTGACGCCTGCGACCCGGACATCGATCACGACGGCGTGCCGAACGCCGCGGACCTCTGCGACTTCACGCCGATGGGCGCTCCGGTTCAACCCGATGGATCGCCGCGCGCCGACACGAACGGTAACTGCGCCATCGACCTGGTTGATTTTCAGCGGCTGCGACCGTGCCTCGCCGGCGGCGGACCGGGCACCCCCGTCGACGCCGCGACCTGTCTGAATCCGTTCGACGCGGATGATGATGGCGATGTCGATCTTCAAGATGTGTCGTTCTTTCAGGGCGGGTTTGGCGGATAGCTGGAAAGACAGAGCATGAGATTCCCATCGTGGATAGCCGGAGCGTTGGTAGTCGGTGTGGCATGCAGCCCAGCGCGGCCCGCGCAGCTCGATGCAAGGTCCGTCCGTGCGCGCATTACCACCGCTGAGACGACCATGCGCACGCTCAGCAAGACGCTGGGCCACAAGGAGGAGCTTCGCGACCCCTGGATGCCGCGTTCGCTCGTTCCGCCGCCCGGCGTGAGGATGGGCCGAGCCGTCGTTTCGCGAGGCGGATTCACCAGCGTGCAGGTCAACGTCGATGAGTTCGGCAACAACATCCCCGGTGACGCCGCCAATGAGCCTTCCATCGCCGTCGACCCGACCAGTCCCAACCGCATGGTCATCGGGTGGCGCCAGTTCGATACCACCGCATCGAACTTTCGCCAGGCAGGATGGGGCTATACGACCGACGCCGGACTCGCGTGGACGGCTCCCGGCGTGCTGGACCCGCAGGTGTTCCGTAGCGATCCGGTCGTGAAAGCGGATGCGGACGGGAATATCTACTACTACAGCCTAACGATCCCCGGCGGCGGATACGCGTGTGACATGTTCAAGTCCGGCGACGGCGGTGTCACGTGGACCGAGCCCATCCCTGCGTTCGGCGGCGACAAGGCCTGGATGTCCATCGACCGTACGGGTGGTATGGGACACGGCCATATCTACGCCGCTTGGGATTACGCGGGGTGCTGCGGTTCAGACGTTTTTATCCGATCGGTCGACGGCGGGCTCACCTACAGCACGCCCATTCCGACACCGGGCTTTCCGATCTGGGGTACATCGTCGGTGGGCCCCGACGGCGCCTACTACCTCGTGGGTAGGAGAAACAGCAGCTCGAGCGTCTTTGCCCTGGCACGCTCGTTGACGGTGCAGGATGCATCGCTTGCGCCGGCGTTCGATCTCGCCGTGGACATCTCCTTGGGCGGTTCTCTGCGCTACACCGTACCCGGACCGAATCCCGGCGGGCTGCTCGGGCAGGTCTGGGTCGCGACGGATCACTCAGAGGGCGCGACGCATGGGAATGTCTACGTTCTGTCGTCGGTCGATCCCCCCGGCAGCGATCCACTGGACGTGATGTTCGTGCGGAGTCCTGACGGCGGTCAGACCTGGAGCGACCCGATCCGCGTCAACGACGACCTCACGACGACCAACGCCTGGCAATGGTTCGGCACGATGTCGGTCGCCCCCAACGGTCGAATCGACGTGATCTGGAACGATACGCGGAACGGCATTGCCGACAATTTCTCGGAGCTCTTCTATACGAATTCGTTTGACGGCGGTTCGACTTGGTCGGCGAGCACGCCCGTCAGCCCGATGTTCGATAGCCACTTGGGCTGGCCGAATCAGAGCAAGCTCGGTGATTACTATGACATGGTGTCGGACAACGCGGGCGTCAACGTGGCCTACGCGGCGACGTTCAACGGGGAACAAGACGTCTACTTCCTCAGGATCGGCACAATCGACTGCAACGAAAACGGTATTCCGGACGCTGAGGACGTGGCGAGTGGCGCCAGCGACGACTGCAACGGGAACAGTTTTCCGGACGAGTGCGAACCCGACTGCAACGATACGAACGTGGCCGACCCGTGCGACATCGCCGACGGAACCAGCGAAGACTGTGACGGGAACTTCGTCCCCGATGAGTGCGATCCCGACTTCGACGGCGACGGCACGAATGACGGCTGTGACTCGGACATCGATAACGACGGCGTGCTGAACGAGGCGGATGTCTGCGACCTGACGCCGACCGGCGTGCCCGTCGCCCCCGACGGTTCACCGCGCGCCGATACAAACGCCAACTGCGGCATCGATCTGGTGGATTACAGCCGCTTCCGTACCTGCTTGACCGTCGGCGGACCGGACGTGCCCGCGGACGTCGTCTATTGTGCGCACCCGTTCGACTTTGACGAGGACGGGGACGTGGATATGGAAGACCTGTCCGCGTTCTTTGCGGCATTCGGCCCGCCCGATGGCGGGTGATGGGCTCGGGACCACACTGCCCGCCTCCCGGATGTGGAACGACTCCT
Organism: Phycisphaerae bacterium; assembly: GCA_029260055.1. Classification (GTDB taxonomy): domain Bacteria; phylum Planctomycetota; class Phycisphaerae; order UBA1845; family UBA1845; genus JADFOB01. The sequence goes on along the minus strand of JAJDDX010000229.1, from coordinate 34,273 downwards.
GCTAGCCGCCGCCCGGATCGAACGCGCCGAAGAACATCGCAAGGTCCGCGAGATCGACATCGCCGTCGCCGTCACCGTCGAAGTACTGCTCACATTGCTCCTGCAACGGAGGCGTCCCGGGGCCGCTACCCAACAGGCAGAGCCGGAATCGGGCGAAATCCACGTGATCCACGAAACAGTTCCCGTTGCTATCGCTGATGGGGCTGCCGGTGGGATGGATCGGGGCCCCGGGAGCGGAAAACGGGCAGATGTCGTCCTCGTTGAGCACGCCGTCGTTATCGGTGTCCGGATCGCATATATCCATAATCCCATCGCCATCGAAGTCCGGGATCATCTCGCATTCGTCAGGTGTCAGGTTGCCGTTGCAGTCCTCCGCCTGGCCTGAACTGAGCTCTTGCCAGTCGAGGGCTCCGTTGCCGTTGCAGTCAGCAGCCCAGTCCGAGACGGCCATGAGGGCGGCGGCCATTTCCTGGCCGCTCGGGACGATTTCAGATGTCGGCATGTAGTGCGAGGTGCCGATCTCGATACCGAACGCCCACCTATCGAGTACGCCGTACGCGTAGTCGGCTGCGTCGCCCATGGTCGGGTAAATCGTCGTGTTGATCGGCCCTCGCTGCCAGTAGTCAACGCCGCGGACCTGAGAAATCGCGAAAGCCATGTCATCGCCAAGGGCGTCATACAAGGCATTGTGGTCACTGAGAACCGGAGTGTGCCCCCACGGCCATAGGATCATTCTGCCAAAAGTATGGAAGTCCAGGATCACGCGTACGTTCGGGTGGGAGATGAAGAAGTCGGCCATCGCGACGGTCTCGGGCTCTGAGAACGCGCCGGGCCCCGTCCAGGGCCCGCCCCAGTCGCGATTGAGGTCGGCACCGGCGGCGTTGTAGCGGCTGCCCGACACATAACCGTCGGGGTTCATGATCGGAAGCAGGAACCACTCGACGTCGTTGACCAAGGCGGTAATCTCGGCGTCCGTTCCGTAATTGACGAGTAGGTGCTGCGCAGTATAGGCCACAACGGCCGCTCCCATGACTTCGTTGCCGTGTGTGGCGCCGTAATGCAACACACCGACCTTGTCGTTGCCCGGCCCCGTGATACGAAGGGCCCACAAATCACGGTTGAGTACGGATTTCCCCACGCTGATCATCTGAACCAGCGAGGGATAGGTGGCCTCCAGATTCTGCATGAACGCCACGTGTTCTTCAAAAGTACGATAGGAATCGAAGAAGTCGCCACCGCCGCCTGGGAAGAGTCGGCCGTAGTACGCCTGCAAGTCGGGTATTGTCACTTCGAATGACAACCCGGCTTTCTCGATCGCCTGCACAGCCGCGAGTGAGGCTCGTACGTCAATCGGCCCGAGGGCGAGGCGGTCGGTCCATATCTGGAGATCGCGGCGCTGCCGTTCGAGGGCAACGAGTGTGTCGAGTTGCGATGCGTCGTCAAGCGTGACGCGTAGCATCTGGAGGCCCGGGTTGACCTGCGGAGCCGAATGGCTCGCGTGAGGCGAGACGAACAAGATGAAGACTAGGGTAGTTGCCGCTCGATAGTATGTGTTGATGGGCATGCGTCTGCTCACAGGTTGGGGCTCGACCGACAGAGAGCCGTTGTCCTATCAGCCGTGCGTCGGGAGGGACGGCCGTAGTCGCGGCGGTACGTCGGTAATCGCATTGCCCTGCGACTCCACCGCTGCGCCGACCATTCTAGGTAGAGCGAGGCGGACGCCGCAAGGGTAATCGTCCAAAGGGATCGTATGACGCCGTAGCGCGTCGCCAAAGTGCAAGGTCTCGCGGCGGCCGGGCGAACAACCAGGCCTCTGCGGCCGCACAGCGGTCCCCGCTAGCCGGCGCCCGGGGCGAACGCGTCGAAGAACATCGCCACGTCCGCCAGGTCGACGTCACCGTCGCCGTCGAAGTCGAAGTACTGCTCACATTGCCCCTGCAGTGGGGGCGTGCCCGGGCCGCTACCCAACAGGCAGGGCCGGAATCGGGCGTAGTCTATGTGATCCACGGTGCAGTTCCCGTTGCTGTCGCCGACGGGCCCGCCATCCGTATGGATCGGAGCCCCGGGAAGTGAAAACGGGCAAATGTCGTCCTCGTTGAGGACACCGTCGTTGTCGGTGTCCGGGTCGCAGACGTCGATCGCGCCGTCGCCGTCAAAATCGGGGATGCCCTCGCAGACGTCGGGCGTCAGGTTCTCGTTGCAGTCCACGGCCTGCCCGCTGTCGATCTCTTGCTTGTCGAGGATGCCGTTGCCGTTGCAGTCCGCGGCCCACCCGGACAACCCTCGAAGGGCGGCTGCCATCTCCTGGGCACTTGGGAGAATCTCGATAGGCGACATGTAGTGCGCGTAGCCGATCTCGATCGTGAACGCCCATCGCCCGAGATCGCCATAGACGTAGTCGTTGGAGCCGCCCGCGACGGGGTAGATCGTCGTATTGACCGGACCGCGCCGCCAATAGTCGGTGCCGCGGACTTCGATGATTCGGTCCGCCATCAGCGTGCCGAGCAAGTCGAACGTCGGCTGATCTTCACAGTACTCGGGTGTGTGTCCCCAGGGCCACATGATCATGTAGCCGTGCGTGTGGAAATCCATGTAGACGCGAACGCTCGGGTTCGCGATCAACAACGCCGAGACGGCTACCGTCTCGGGCTGGGAAAACGGGTTCGGCTGGCTGCCGGGCCCGCCCCAGTCGCGATTGAGGTCCGCGCCGGCGGCGTTGCCGCGGCTTCCGGCCACATAGCCGTCCGGATTCATGATCGGAAGCAGGTACCACTCCAGGCCATCGACAAGTGCCGTGACCTCGGCATCGGACCCGTAGTTCTGCAGTACGTGCCGCGCGGTGTAAGCGACGACGGCCGGCCCCATGATCTCGTTGCCGTGCTGGCCTCCGTGATACAACACACCCGTCTTGTCGGCTCCGGGGCCCGTGATGCGCAGGGCCCACATCTCGCGCCCGAGAACGGATTGTCCCACGCTGAACATCTGCGCGAGGTTCGGGTAGGTCGCGACCAAGCTCTGCATGAGCGCGATGTGTTCATCGTAGGTGCGGTAGTTATCGAAGAAGTCGCCGCCACCGCCGGGAAAGAGGGTGCTGTAATGGGCCCGTAGGTCCTGGATCTCGACCGTGTGGCGAAGACCTGCCTCCGACAGTGCCTGCTTCGCCGCCAGTGACGCTCGCACGTCAAGCTGCCCGGGGGCGAGTTGATCCGCCCAGATTTCGAGGTCGCGGCGCCGCTCGTCGAGTTTGATCAGTTTCTGAAGCTGCGCGGCGTCCTTCACCGTGACGCGAAGAACCTGGTAGCCGGGTTCGACTTGCGGCGCGGCGTCAACCAACAGCGGGAAGAGGTAGAGCGTTGTGAGGATACCGGCGATTGTGCAGTAGGGGGCGTGGCGGTACATCGTGTGGCTCTCGGGTCCTTGAGGCAACACCGGCGGCGGGCACTCGACGGGTGCGGTCAGTTTGCCGGCCTTCGCGATGACCGCGCCGCACCGTCCCGACACGGGTATTGTAGGCGACGGACGAGTGGGCGGGCAAGGAAGGTCTTGTACTTGGTTGTATGACGGTGGCGGGCGCTGTCCCACCCCGGTTCAGGATTCTGCATCCCGGCTCGACCAGTCCTCCTCGCAGAGCAAATAGTTCGCCACCTCCATGCCGAGCTTCTCGTAGGTATCGAGAGCGTGCGTGTTGTCACGATCCACATAGAGTCGCAGCCCGCACACGTCTCCGCGATCATGCGCGGCTGTCCGGATGTGCTCGTAAAGGGCGCGAAAGACACCCTTACAGCGGTGCCCGGGCCTGACGTAGACGCTTTGAAACCACCAGAAGAAACCGTCGCGCCAGTCGCTCCACTCGGTCGTGATCATGGCCTGACCGACGACTTCGCCTCCTGATTCCGCCATGAAATAGAGCGCACGCGTCGGATCGGCCAGCGCGCGGCGTACCCCGTCCGCACTCGCCTTTGCATCAAGCGCCTTGCTCTCGGTCTCGAGCGCCATCGCACGGTTGTTCGACACGATCAACTCTTCATCCCTGTCCGAGGCTGTACGTATCGTGATCGGTGTCTTAGCCATCCGTGCCTCGACTCGCTACCTCATTGGCCCGCACGCGGTCTGCGTAGCGGGGCGAGATCGCGACATAAGGCTTGCCGAGCGCCTTTTTGATCAGGATCAATTCGCCCATCGTGTTGCCCTCGACGCAGTGGCCCACCCATTGAAGCAGGTAGCTCACCGCGACCAGGGCCACCGGCCTCCACCAGAGAGACCATGCCCCGTCAGCGAGCTGGACAACGATCAGCACGGCTGCCCACGGCAGCAGCGGGATGCCAACGGCGTGCAGGACCTGCGATAAGGGGTGCTGGTGTCGTTGAAGCCATGTGCGAACCCATTGAGGCATGACGAACTCCCTCGCGGTACCGGACCCAGCCTGCAGCCTGGCGGCCAGAATACGCCATAACTCCTGTATCCGCAAGTAGTTCCGGATCGATGGCGCGTGGCGGCACGGAGCCGCGACGACGCACGGAGAAATTATCACCAAATTAGTGCATATTCCGCCTTGAAGTAGCACCGATATGGTAGTATATACTGGGCTGGTCGCTGGGCCGAAGGCGGTTTTTGCGGACTCTCGTGCGGATTGGGTGGTGTTTCAGTGCTCTCGCTCACTCGTAAAGCTGATTACGCGTTCGTCGCGATGGCCGATTTGGCGCGCCGCGATCCCGAACATGCCAGCGCGCGCGAGCTCGCCGAGACGATCGGCATCCCCCTTCCCATGCTCACGAACGTCCTGCACCAACTCGTCCAGTTCGGTCTGGTCGCATCGACGAAGGGCGCGAAGGGCGGCTATCGCCTTTCACGCTCGGCCCGTGAGATCAGCCTTGCCGACATGATCGACGCCATTCAGGGTTCGATCCGGCTGGCTGCGTGTTGCGGTGGCGAACTCGAAGAAGCGGACGCCGACTGCGACCTGGAACGCTCGTGCAAGATCAAGGAGCCCGTGAGGCGCGTGCACCGCGGGCTGCGTGAATACCTGAGTCAAGTGAGCCTCGCTGACTTAGCGTTCGATGCGAAGCCGGTCACGTTGGGAGTGCCCGGCGCGTCGAGCGACAACGGCGAGGCATTGGATACGGTGGACGGACGGTCCTGACGCGATCTCGCCTCGTCGGGCACCACGTCGACTCTAACGAAGCGGAGTAGATGCTAATGGCGATCATACTGAGCGAAATGGCCGCGAAAGAGGTCAAGACGATCATCGACCAACAGAACGGAGCCGAAGGCGCGGAGCCCAAGAAGTTCTATCTGCGCGTCGGCGTCAAGGGCGGTGGTTGCAGCGGGTTTAGCTACTCGCTCGATCTCGTCGACACGATGACGGAAACCGACGAAAACTGGGATCAGCACGGTGTCCCGGTGATTTGCGATTCCAAGAGTTTCCTCTACCTCGACGGCACGACCATCGACTACCGGGACGAAATGATGGGACGCGGCTTTGTCTTCAACAACCCGAACGCCAACACGAGCTGCGGCTGCGGAAGCAGCTTCTCCGTGTAACGCGGGCTCGCCGAACCTTGCACGGCGGCATCGCCGCCCGGAGTGAAGATGGATGTCTGAATCGGGTTCCACGATCGATCAGTGGGCAGAGTCGGAATACAAGTACGGGTTCGTCACGGACATCGAGGCGGACGCCGTGCCGGCCGGCCTCAACGAGGACGTGATCCGCGTCATCTCGGCGAAGAAGGGCGAGCCGGAGTTCATGCTCGAATGGCGGCTCAAGGCCTATCGGCACTGGCTCACGATGACCGAGCCGACCTGGGCGAACGTCAAGTACCCCGCGATCGACTATCAGCAGATCGTCTACTACTCCGCGCCCAAGCAGAACAAGGACGCTCCCAAGAGCCTCGACGAGGTCGATCCGGAACTGCTACGCACCTACGAGAAGCTCGGCATTCCGCTGGAAGAGCGTGCCAAGCTCGCGGGCGTGGCGGTCGATGCGGTCTTCGACAGCGTGTCCGTCGCGACGACGTTCCGCGAGAAGCTCGCCGAACTCGACATCATCTTCTGCCCGTTCTCTGAAGCCGTAAAGGAGCATCCGGAGCTGGTCAGGAAGTACCTCGGCTCCGTGGTCCCGACCGGTGACAATTTCTTCAGCGCCTTGAACTCCGCGGTCTTCACCGACGGTTCGTTCGTCTACATCCCCAAGGGCGTCAAGTGTCCGATGGAGCTGTCGACCTACTTCCGGATCAACGCAGCCTCCACGGGACAGTTCGAGCGGACGCTGATCATCGCAGACGAGGGGGCCGACGTGAGCTACCTGGAAGGCTGCACCGCTCCGATGCGCGATGAGAACCAGCTTCACGCAGCCGTGGTGGAACTCGTCGCGCTTGACGACGCGAGCATCAAGTATTCGACCGTACAGAACTGGTACCCGGGCGACAAAGAGGGCAAGGGCGGCATCTACAACTTCGTCACCAAGCGGGGCAAGTGCCAGGGGCGTAACTCGCACATCTCGTGGACGCAGGTCGAGACGGGTTCGTCGATTACCTGGAAGTACCCCGGCTGCATCCTACTGGGCGACAACTCGGTGGGCGAGTTCTATTCGGTCGCGATGGCGAACAACTATCAGCAGGCTGACACCGGCACGAAGATGATCCACATCGGCAAGAACACGCGCAGCACGATCATCTCGAAAGGTATCTCAGCCGGCCACGGACAGAACACTTACCGCGGCGGCGTGCGCATCAACAGCGGCGCGACGGACGCCCGCAACTTTACGCAATGCGATTCGATGTTGATCGGGGATCAGTGCGGCGCGCACACCTTCCCGTACATCGAGGTCAAGAACAAGACGGCTCAGATGGAGCACGAAGCCACTACGTCCAAGATCGGCGAGGACCAACTCTTCTACATGATGCAACGCGGCATCTCGATGGAAGACGCGGTCTCCATGATCGTCAACGGCTTCTGCAAGGAAGTGTTCCGCGAACTCCCGATGGAATTCGCGGTTGAAGCTCAGAAACTACTAGAGGTCAGTTTGGAAGGCAGCGTTGGCTAGTGCTTCGTCGCATCTCAATTGAAGGGTCCACCGGGGTGGCATGGGCAAACTTGTTTGCCCGTGTCCTCGGCAGCTGCTCACGGGCAAGCTGCCGCTTGCCCAGGCCACCCGTCATTTGATGTGCCAAGACGTGCTATGCCCCGGTTCCCGCCGGTCGACGCGAAAGAGAGATAGCGATGCTGGAGATTCGGAATCTACACGCCAACGTCGAGGGACACGAAATCCTCAAAGGCATCGACCTGACGGTCAACGCCGGTGAGGTCCACTCGATCATGGGGCCCAACGGGTCGGGCAAGAGTACGCTGGCGCAAGTGCTCGCGGGTCATGAGGCCTACGAAGTGACGCAGGGCCAGATCATCTACAAGGGGCAGGACCTTACGGAACTTACGCCCGACAAGCGTGCCTGCGAGGGCATCTTTCTGGCGTTCCAGTACCCGGTCGAGATCCCCGGCGTCACGACGAACTACTTCCTCCGAGCCGCGATCAACTCGATCCGGAAGCACCGCGGCGAGGAAGAACTCGACGCGATGGACTTCCTCGACGTGGTCAAGAAGAAGGCCGAGTACGTCGAGATCGACTCGAAGCTGTTGAATCGTGCCATCAACGAAGGCTTCTCCGGCGGCGAGAAGAAACGCAACGAAATCTTCCAGATGGCCATGCTGGAGCCGACGCTGGCCATCCTCGACGAGACCGACTCCGGGCTCGACATCGACGCACTTAAGATCGTCGCCGACGGCGTGAACAAGCTGCGCGGTCCGGACCGAGCCATGGTCGTGGTGACGCATTACCAGCGGTTACTCAACTACATCGTGCCCGATTTCGTCCACGTGCTGATGGATGGCCGCATTGTCAAGTCCGGCGGCAAGGAACTGGCCTTGGAACTCGAACAGAACGGGTACAAGGGTGTCGACGACGCGAAAGCCGGCACTGAGGCGGTCACATCGTAAGGCTAGGACGAGGCTGATATGGCACACGTTAAGGAAGACAAGAACACTTACCTCGCCCACTTCGACCGGTTCGAGCAGGGCGGCGCCGCGTCGGACTGGTTCTTGCCCGCGCGCAAAACCGCCATGGCGCGGTTCACCGAACTGGGCTTTCCGACGACGAAGGACGAGGACTGGCGATACACGAACGTAGCGCCCATCGCGAAGATCGCGTTCGAACGTGCCGACCGCAGTGCAATAGACGGTGTGACTGCCGCTCAGATCGCGCGGCTTGCGATGGCGGATGCGGTGGGGGGGCTGCTGGTCTTCATCAACGGGCACTTCGCTCGCGACCTGTCGATTATCGACAGCTTGTCGGCCGGCTTGCACGCGGGGAGCCTGGCTGCCGCCGTCGAATCGGGTGACGCGGTCGTCAAAGAGCATCTGGGCAAGCACACCGACAGCGTGACTCAGGCGTTCGCCGCTCTGAATACGGCGATCGTCGAGGACGGGGCGGTCATTCGGGTGGAGTCGGGCAAGAAGATCGAACGACCGATTCACGTTCTGTATCTGTCGACCTCGACCGCATCACCGTTTGTGTCTCACCCGCGCAATCTCATCGTGGTCGGCGAGTGCAGCGAGGTCACGGTCATCGAGAACTACGTCGGACTCGACGGTGCGAAGTACTTCGCCAACGCGGTCACGGAGATCGTCGTCGGCGACGGTGCCATCGTCGATCACTACAACGTACAGCGCGAAGCGGACGAGGCGTTCCACATCGGCACGCGACACGTCCGGCTGGGGCGCGATAGTTGCGCCACTTCCCACACGCTATCGATGGGTGGGAAGCTCGTGCGCAACAACGTCGGGGCGCTGCTGGCAGGCGAAGGCGCGGAGTGTACGCTCAACGGGCTTTACACCATCGACGGCGAACAGCACGTGGATAACCATCTGCGCGTCGACCATGCCGTACCGCACTGCGACAGCCGCGAATTCTACAAGGGCATCCTGGAAGGGCGGTCGCACGGTGTGTTTTGCGGTCGAATCATGGTCCGAGAGGACGCCCAGAAGACCGACGCGAAGCAGACCAACATGAGCCTGCTTCTATCGGAAGAGGCGCAGGTCGACAGCAAGCCGCAGCTCGAGATCTTCGCCGACGACGTGAAGTGTACGCACGGCGCGACGATCGGACAGGTCGACGAGGATGCCTTGTTCTACTTGCAGTCCCGCGGAATCAGCGCCGAGGCGGCGCGCAGCCTTCTGATCTACGCTTTCGCTAAAGAGAGCGTGTCGAAGATCAAGGTCGACGCCCTTCGTGAACAACTGGATGCCCTCCTGCTGGCAAGGCTGCCGCAGGGGGCTTCGTTTCGAGAGAGCGCATGAGCATCGTGAACGTAAACCGGCCTGATAGTGCGACGCAAGAGCCGCCGTTCCCGGTTGCGCGGATTCGAGAGGATTTCCCCGCCCTCCAGCAGAAGGTACACGGCAAGCCGCTGGTCTACCTGGACAACGCGGCTACGTCGCAGAAACCCGCGTCCGTCATCGATGCGGTCACGCGCTACTACACCACCGACAACGCCAACATTCATCGTGGCGTCCACGCTTTGAGCGTGCGCGCGACCGAAGCCTACGAACGCGCCCGCCTGCTCGTACGCGACTTCCTCGGTGCTGCCGAAGCGAAGGAAATCGTCTTCGTCCGCGGAGCGACCGAAGCGATCAACCTCGTGGCGCACACGTTTGGCCGCTCCACCATCGGCGAAGGCGATGAGATCGTCATCACGACGATGGAGCATCACTCGAACATCGTGCCGTGGCAGCTCCTTTGCCAGCAGACCGGAGCGGTCCTCCGTGTCGTGCCGATCAACGACAGCGGCGAGGTCCTGATGGACGAATATGCCAAGCTGCTCGGGCCGAAGACCAAGCTGGTGGCGGTCACCCATGTGTCCAACAGCCTCGGTACCATCAACCCGGTACGCGAGATGATCGAGTCGGCCCACCAGTGCGGCGCGAAGGTGCTGATTGACGGGGCCCAGGCTGTGCCGCACATGAAAGTCGATGTGCGGGACCTCGATTGCGACTTCTACGCGTTTTCCGGGCACAAGGTTTTCGCCCCGACGGGCATCGGCGCCTTGTACGGCAAAGCGGAGTTGCTCGAAGCCATGCCGCCTTATGAGGGTGGCGGCGAGATGATCCGCTCGGTCACGTTCGAGAGCACGACCTACAACGACATTCCTCACAAATTCGAGGCCGGCACGCCGAATATCGCCGGTGTCGTGGGGCTCGGGGCGGCGGTGGAATACCTCGAATCGGTCGGCCTTGATCGGATCGCCGCGTACGAGTATGAACTCCTCACTTATGCGACCGAAGCGCTGCAAGCAGCCGGTGGTGTCCGATTGGTCGGCACGGCTGCACACAAGGCGGCGGTTCTGTCCTTCGTGTTGGACGCGGTACACGCGCACGACGTGGGTACCATCCTGGATCGCGAGGGCATCGCGATTCGGACCGGGCATCACTGCACCCAGCCGGTGATGGAGCGGTTCGGCGTGCCCGCGACGACCCGTGCGTCCCTGGCGTTCTACAACACGAAGGAAGAGATCGACGTGCTTGTGGCCAGCCTCTGTCGCGTCGTTGAGGTATTCGGCTGATGTCCGACCTGTTCGAGCTCTATCAGGAACTTATTCTCGATCACAACAAGTCCCCGCGCAACCGGCGTAAGCTCGACTGTCCGTGCAAGTCGGCGGAGGGCTACAATCCGCTTTGCGGCGATCGTGTGACGGTCTTCGTCAAGGTCAAGGACGGCATCGTCGAGGAAGTTACGTTTGAGGGGACAGGCTGTGCGATCTCGACGGCGTCGGCATCGCTGATGACGCAGTGCCTCAAGGGCGTCAAGGTCGAAGAAGCCAAGCAGTTGTTCGAGAAGTTTCACAGCCTCGTCATGGGCGACGCCGAGAAGAGCGACGAAGGCCCGGAGCTGGGCAAGCTGGCTGTGTTCTCCGGCGTGTGCCGGTTTCCCGCTCGCGTGAAGTGCGCCACGCTCGCGTGGCACACGGTCAATGAGGCTCTCGATGAAGAGGGCGACAAGGTTGTGTCGAGCGAGTAGCGTTCAGCGGAAACCTGGAGAGAAAGGCGGGCAGATTGCCCGCCCTACGCCCGTCCACGTAACAGTCGCTCTTTCTGCGAGGTAACCCACCGTGTCCGATTCCCCGGTTGATGACATCAAGGCCAAGGCGCTCGAGGCCCAGGTGATCGAGAAGCTCCGGACCGTCTACGACCCCGAGATTCCGGTCGACATCTACGAACTCGGGCTGATCTACGAGGTCGAGGCGTCAGCCGAGGGCAAGGTCAACATCGAGATGACGCTCACGTCGCCGGCCTGCCCGGTCGCGGGGTCGCTGGTGGCTGAGGTTGAAGCCAAGACGCGCGCCATCGACGGCGTGTCCGACGTGCAGGTCGATCTGGTCTGGAGCCCGCAGTGGGGCCCCGACAGGATGAGCGAAGCCGCCCGGCTTCAACTGAACATGTAAGCACATCACCCGGACTCGGCACCGCTCCGAACCGCGACCGTCGGGAAGCGCAGGCCGCCGGCCCTGGGGCGTGCGCCCGCCCCGCGCACTCTGTCGCCTACAGGCAGCCGAGCCCTTGAAAAGCGTCGACGACCCTGTCGATATCCTTGAAACTGACATCGTCGTCCCCCAGGCACGAGCTTGTTTGACGGATGCAGGGGCTAAGATCGCACCGCTCCCTGTCGCTCGAGCTTCCGAGCCCTTGGAAGCACTGGGCCACCTTCTGGATGTCATTGAAGTTCACGTCGTTCCATGCCGCCGTCACGTCGCCGAACAAGCGTTGGCTTCCATCGCCGAGGCGGCAACCGGGCTCGTACACGTCGAAGCCAACTGGGTGGCGACCGCCTGGACTCCAGTCGAATATGAGTTCTTCGTAGTTATTGCCACCTCGGCCCATCCGAGAAACGAGCCATGCCACTTCGTTGCCCTGGAGCACATAGATCGAGTTGCTCTGCGCGAAGACTTCGATGTCCGTGATCGCGGTGGAGAACTCGCGGACGGTGACAAGGCCGGAGTTGTAGCCCGAAGTGTTAGCCCGCTTGACCTTCGTGTCCGTGTGCCACGAGATCTTGTTGGCGTCCTCATCGATCGCCAGGCCCAGTGGAGGCTCTACCGTATCGAGATGCAGAAGCTCGATCAGGTTACCGTCGAAGTCCAGTTTGAGGATGTTGCCCGGGGCAATCGCGTAAAGGAGGTTGCGCGTGCTATCTACGTCCACGCTGATATACACGCCCTCACGGATTCTGGTTTCATGCTTGTAGATGCCGACATCAGTAGCGAAGAACGCCCACGCCACTGAATCAGAATAAGCGACGTCGTTCACCTCCGTTACGCCGTCGTATAGACCTGGGTGCGCTACAAGACCGCCGTCGAAAGTGTGCAGTGGCTCTTCCCTCCAAAAATGGGTGGACATATAGCGCCCCCAAACCCAATCGGTCAAATCATGGTGAATATAGTACACGTCGCTGTCGACGCTCGCTTCCCCGGAGAATGTGTCACCCGTCCGGATGGCTCTGCAATGAGCCCCGAGTGTACTGTCCAGCGGATCCGAATAACACACGTCGGTACGATAGCCGGTTGGCGAGCCGGGATTGCCTTGCATCCATGCCAGAAAGAAGATCGGCTGTTCCGCCTGCGTTGATGTGGGAAGGGCCACGCCGCACAGAAGCAGCACACCGGACAATACGTGACGGTCGAGATGCATGGATTCGTCTCCTCTGGGTGCTAAAGTGATTTGTCGCGTGATGAACTGCCGCGTGGAGGTCCCCGCGCGACCAAGCGCTACGCACATTCCACGCGCTACCGACAGCCGAGGCCTTGAAAGGCGTCGATGACGTTGTTGATGTCGAAGTAACTGATATCGTCGTCACCCAGGCACGAGCCCGATCGAAGGAGGCACGGACTGAGGTCGCATCGTTCCCTGTCGCTCGAGCTTCCGAGCCCTTGGAAGCACTGGGCCACCTTCTGGATGTCACGAAAGTCCACGCTGTTCCATCCCACCGTCACGTCGCCGAACAAGCGCTGGCTTCCGTCGCCGAGGCGGCAACCCGGCTCATGCACATCGAAGCCAACCGGGCGGTAACCGGCGGGTTTGTAATCGATTATGCGAAGCTCGAGGTTATTGCCACCTCGGCCCATCCTATAAACGGCCCATTCTGAGCCGGCGTCCCAGAGAGAATAGACCGAGTTGCTCTCCGGGAAGACTTCAATGTCCGCGATCGTGCCGCCGAGCTCCCCGTGGATGGTGACAAGGCCGGAGTTGTAGCCGGAAGTGTTGGCTCGCTTGATCTTATCCTCGGTATGCCACCAGATCTTGTTGGCGTCCTCATCGATGGCCAGGCCCAGCGGAGGCTCCACCACGTCGAGATGTAGAAGCTCGATCAGGTTACCGTCCAGGTCGAGTTTGACGATGTTGCCCGGGGCAATCGCGTAGATGACGCCACGTGTGTTATCTACGGCCACGCTGGTGTACACGCCCTCTCGGATTCTGGTCAAGTCTCTGTAGATGCCAACGTCTGTAGCGAAAACCGGTTCACTGCTTGCTAGCGTGTAGGCGACGTCGTTCCACTCCGTAGCGCCGTGGCCTAGACCGGGCCTGCGATAGGGGACAGGGGCGGCTTCGGTAGGGTTCTTGCTCACCCATGCGCCGTTGCTGCTAGGATAGCCGCGTGACCAGTACCTCCTGAATCCGTTCGGTTGGAAATAGAAGTCGCTGTCGACGCTCATCTCGCCTGAGAACGTATTCCCGTCGATGGTGAGCAGGCAATGGGCAGTCACTGTGTCGATCACGTAACAAACATCGGAACGATAGGCGGTTGGCGAGCCGGGATTGCCTTGCATCCACGCGACAAAGAAGATCGCCTGCTCGGCCTGCGTTGATGAGGGAAGGGCCACGCCGCATAGAAGCAGCACACCGGATAATACGTGACGGTTGAGATGCATCGATTCGTCTCCTCCTGGATTTGTGGCGAGCCGCTCGGGGCTTCGTTCACCGAGCAGATGGCCAAAGGAACGATGACCGTGACTGACGCTGCTTTGCCGGGATAGCGCCACGCGCGCTTCGCTTGACGGTGCCGGAAGACCACCTCCCGCCAAGCGGGCGGGCTGATCCGCCGCTTCACGATCTGGAGTCCGGCCCGCAAACACCACCCCCGACTATCAGCATCAACCGGAAAGGGAAGCTTTACTCACGCGCTAAAAATATGTTAAGTTTGGTACTCGATACTCCACGCGCCGCGCCGGTCTCGACACGGCTGGCCGGGACCCGTGATCGAGCGGTGCCGTGGCCGGGCGTTTGCGATTCGTAAGTGCGTTGCCGGATTCGACTTATGCAAGCAGAGCCAACGGAAGAGTCGCTGCTGCAAGAGGCGATCGCGGGGGACCGGGACGCCCTGCAGACCTTGATCGAGCGCCACCACGACGCGCTCGCCAGGTCGGTCCGCGGCCGCATCCCCACAAAATGGCAATCCGTTCTCGAGGTGAACGATGTGCTCCAGGAGGCGTATGTCGACGCATTCCTCGACATCAGACGATTCGTACCGCGCGGGGACGGTTCGTTCCGTGGTTGGCTCTTCGCGATTGCGAGGAACAACCTGGCTACTGCAATCCGCAGCCTCCAGGCGGAGAAGCGAGGCGGCGCGCGACATCGCGTGAACACCGGCGAGGACGCGTGCGTCGAACTCTTCGAGTTGGTGGTGGGGTCATCGACGCCCGGCCGGAAGATCGCCCGACGGGAGGCGGCGACGGCGCTGGCGAATGCGCTGGGGCGGCTTCCGGACGGTTATCGGATGGTCGTCCAGGCCTATGACCTTGAAGGCCTCCCGATCGCTGACGTGGCGAGTTCGCTTGGACGAAGCCAGGGAGCCGTGTTCATGTTGCGGCACCGCGCGCATCGAGCGTTGCAGAAACTACTTATCGATCCTCTCAAGGATTTCAGTGATTATTCGTGAGTGCGGTGAGCGGCTCCGGTTATTAATACCGGTAAGAGGAGCGGGCGGCCCTCATCCGTAGGCGCCGTCGGTTCCCGCGAGTGAGCGAGCCATGACTTCCAGCAGCGAAACGAGCGACTTCGCCTCGCTGATCGGTGAGGCACGGCAAGTGGCTGTCGAGCTGGAGGTTTCTCTCACACGGGCGACCGGAGCGATGCCCGACATCCCGGGCTATGAGACTCGCCACGAGATTCACCGGGGTGGTCAGGGCGTCGTATTTCGGGCGCGTCAGCTCAGTACCGGGCGAGATGTCGCGATCAAGATCGTGCGCCGCGGGCCACTCGACGGGCCGCGCGAGCAGGCCAGGTTCGACCGTGAGGTCCGGATTCTCGGGCAACTCCGCCATCCCAACATCGTGCCGGTATTCGACTCGGGCATTGCACGTGGGTGCCACTACTTCGTCATGCCCTTTATTCCGGGGGAGCCGCTGGATCGGTACGTGGCACGAGTTCAGTCGGGCCCCGCGGAGACGCTTCGTCTGATGGGCACGATCGCGCGGTCGGTCCACGCCGCACACCAACGAGGGATCATTCATCGTGATCTGAAACCAAGCAACATCCAGGTCGACGAGGAAGGGAGACCGCACATCCTCGACTTCGGGCTGGCCAAAATGGACACCGAGATGAGTACCGGCTCAAGCGGTGACCATGACATGACCGTGGCCGGGCAGTTTCTGGGCTCGCTACCGTGGTCGAGCCCGGAGCAGGCCGACGGGCGCGTGGACGACGTCGACTTGAGAACCGACGTCTACGCACTCGGAGCCGTCAGCTATCAATCGCTGACTGGATCCTCTCCCTTTCCGGGCCGGCGGCAGCGCGTGCGGTTGTTGCGTGACATCATCGAGCAGGATCCTCCGGCGCCGAGTTCGCTCCGCCCTGATCTCAATGATGAAATCGATACGATCCTTCTGAAGTGTCTGTCCAAGGGCCCGAGCCAGCGGTACGCGAGCGCAGCCGCCCTGGCGGACGACATTGACCGACATCTCGCGGACCAGCCCATCCTGGCGCGACCTCCGACTGCCGCCTATCAATTGCGGAAGCTGGTGGCGCGACACAAGCTTCCGTCGGCGCTAATGGCCGCGCTTCTCGTCTCGGTGATAGGGTTTGCCGGCTGGATGAGCGCGCTGTATGGCCGGGCAGCTCGGGCGGAGACGGAAGCAGAGTCGCGGCGCGTCGAAGCCGAGCGACAGACCGAAACAGCTCGCGCGGTCAACGCCTTCTTGACCGAGCGTCTGCTCGGCGCTTCGGAGCCGAGCGTGGCTCGCGGACGGGAAACAACCGTCGAGGAGGTTCTGACCACTGCGTCGCGCGAGATCCGGACGGCGTTCAAGGACCAACCGTTGGTCAAGGCGTCCGTGCTGCAGACGCTCGGCCGCGTGCTGGCGGCTCGGCGGGAGATGGCACCGGCTGTTGAGCACCTGCGGGAGGCTGAAGCCATCTTCCTGCAGAAGCTAGGCGAAATCCATCCGGACACGATTGGCACCAGGCTTGCGCTGGTAGACGCCCTGCTTGGGCCGGCACAGACTGCCGAGGGTGAAGCGCTGGGCCGCGACACGCTCGACCTTTGCCGCCGAACGTTCGGAGAAGATCACGAGCTAACGCTGCGCGCCGCCCATACCTACGCGATGGCTCTATGGAACCTGCAGCGTATGGACGAGGCGGCCGAACTGCTGCATGACACGCTTCAGCGCCGCCGTCGTCTTCTCGGCGACGACGATCCCACGACGATTGGAACGCTCGCCAATTGGGTCAATCCACATCTGCTGCACGAAGGTCGAACGTCGGAGGCGAAGCGATACGCCTCGGAAGTGCTCGAACGGTACCGCGATCTCTATGGCGAAGATCACCCCTCGACGCTCGGGGCAGTCAGCGGCCTGGCGGACATTCTCAGCGCGCGCGGGGAGCTTCAGGAAGCCGAACCGTTGTACCGTGCCGCTTATGAGGGCCGACAGCGTGTGTTCGGAAGGCTAAACCGCGACACGCTCGCCTCAGCCGTCGCGTACGGCTTGGTCCTGCGCAATCTGCGCCGGATCGACGAAGCTCACACGCTTCTTCGGTTGGTCGTCGAGGCCGACGCGCTGGCGGACGACGATCCCTTGCGTTTGTCCGCCTTGCAGTACCTCGGAAGCGTCCTCTACCGCCAGCGGGACTACCGCGAGGCGGTGCGCGTGTTCGGGGAGCTGCTCTATCTGCGGCGGCGCGCCTATGGGGACGAGGACCGCGACACCGCCATGGCGCTTACGTCGTACTCGAATCTAATGCGCACGCTCGGCCGATTCGCCGAGGCGGAGCAGGGTCACCGTGAGGCCTATCAAGTTATGCTCCGCGTGCATGGTCGGGGACACGCCGCCACGCTCTGGACCCTGCGCGGGCTCGTCCGCGCCCTGGCGGCACAGGAGAAGTTCGAGGAAGGGCGCCCATTCGCGGAGGAGTTGCTCGAGCATCGGCGGACCATCGCCGAGCGTCCCGAGGCCGACGCGGCCCAACGTATCTACTATGTCCGCGAGTTGTTGACCATCGAGCCCGAGGACCTGCGCGACCCACAGCGGGCACTTGAAGTGGCACTCGAGGCACGCGAGATGATCACCGATGCGTTCCGTCCGGACGACTACTGGGCCGCTATGGCCTACCGCGAAACAGGCGACCTACCGGCCGCGATCGAGACCCTGGAAGACCTGCTGGATTCGTCGCCGGACGAAGAATCCGCCGATCGCGGGAACTACGAACGGCTGTTGGTCGAATGCTACGTCGAATCCGGCGCTATCGAGGAGGCCGAGGGAGTTTACCGCCGGACGCTCGCGACACGGCGCGCGCGCTCGCCGGCGGAAGACCCGGACATCGCGGAAGCAATGCTCAACCTCGGGCGATTCCTGCTCGCGCACGATCGGCCCGGCGAGGCCATACCGGTTTTGCGCGAGGGTCTCTCGATCAGTCAGACCCGCTGGGACGAAGATGACTGGCGCGTCGCCGAGGCTATGAGTGTCTTGGGCGAGGCCCTCACGGGACAGAGCGAGTGGGACGAAGCGGAGGCGCTGCTGCTCGACGCCCAGGAACTCCTCGGTTCGGAGGAGTACGTGCCGGCAAGAGAGCGACGGGCGGTCGCCGAACGACTCGTCACGTTGTACGAACTTCGCGGCAAACCGCACGAACAGTAACGCGATGGGCAAGCATCGGACCGTGTGGAAGCGCTAGGAGCCGCAACTGGGGTCGGCGGGCGTATCTGTGCCGCTCATGCATTGCACCAACATGGCGTAGTCGTCCAGGTCTACGTCGCCGTCGCGGTCGAGATCTCCGATGATCGGCGGCGGGCAGCCGACCGCGTCCACAGTCACACCCGGGATCGTGTCCGGGCATTCGTCGACGCCATCCGCTACCCCGTCGCCGTCGCTGTCGTCGGCCGACTCGCCCGTGAACAGGAAGGTCGGTCCGAGGAAGATACTCTCGGTCGCAAGGGGGATAGTCGGGAAAGTCAGAGACGAAGACCCGCTGACGAGCCATGCCCCAACCGTGATCCGGGGATCGACGATGCGGTAATCCGGTCCGGCATTTCGGGCCCAGTCGCCGTTCGAGACGGCGGCAAGCACGTATGTCTGCCCGGCGACAAGATCGGTCGGCGTGATCTCGACGAACCTGAACTCGTCCACGAGCGGAGCCTGCGCCCCGGCCGGCACCGTGGCCGAGACCACCAATGCGTAGGTATCCAAGTTGTAGATTCCGACATCGTGCGGCACGCTGAGGCCCGGGTCGGACTGGTACGTGTCGTCGTAGTAGCCCAGGGCTGTGACGGTAATGGGTTCCGATGGCGTGAACTCGGTGCCGTCGACGCCCGAACCAGTCTGCGCCACGTGCGCGGGCTCGACGGTCCAGGCGATCGCCTCCGGGCCGGGCGGGGCACCCGTCTGAAGGGTGATCGTGGGAGGCGTGGGGAACACGTTGGGCGAGTCGGACCCAGCCGGCTCCACGCGGACGCCGATATAGGTGGCTCCGCTCGAGATCAGAGCCTGGGCGGCGCCGAGCATATCGATGGTAAACGGGGCTCTGGTGTCGGCGGGAGGCGCATAGGAGAACTGACCCACTTCGGTCGCCGCGATGGCGTAGTCGCTAAGCTCGACCGTTCCGTTGCCGGCGTAGATCTTCACCAGGAAGGTTCGCACGCCCACGTTGTTTGCGTTGTTCACCGCGAGTTCACCCTGCACGGTGGCCACGGACAGCGTCTGGCCCGTAAACGCGGACACGCTGTATTCCATAACGGCGACCGTCGTCGCGCTGTAGTTGTTGTAAACCCAGAGTGTCGAGGTCATCGAATCGGCGACGCCGTCCTCCGGTGCGTCGTCGCGCAGGCCGGCGTCGTCGGCGGGCCAGAGCGTCGCACCATGTGCCGGAACGGCGGACATCGCTGCGAGGGCCAAAATGATGACACTGAAGAGTGTCGACATCCTGGTGACGTTTGGGCGGACCGGTCCGTGTGGCGTACACATAGCGTATTCTCCCACAGTCTACGTCTATCGAAGCCCAGCCGGCCATTCTAGTGGAACGACCCTGTCGATTCAAACTGCATACGGTGTCCGTCAGCGGTGGCCGATGAGCAGCCGACCTCAGCCGTGCCTGCCCGGTGGCCGGGTCGCTGGTGGTTGAGGTCGAGGCCAAGGTGAAAGCCGTCGACGGCGTGCCGGACGTTCAGGTCGACCTCGTGTAGAGCCCGCAGTGGGGCCCCGACAGAATGAGCGAAGCCGCCCGGCTTCAGTTGAACATGTAGGCTCGCGCGTCACGCGTGCCACGCCTTACTGAGCCGCGGGCTTTAGCCCGCGCGGACGTCCGCGCAGGCTAAAGCCTGCGGCTCGGGAAACAGGTGGTCGCGGCGTCAAATTGCCCGTCTACTCCCTGCCTTTCTTCAGACATCGGCTCGCCTAACGCTGTAACGGAACTGGTCCGGGCCGACACCTGGACGAACTAGGAGCGTGATTCCGTGCTTGAATACAATCTCATAGGTCCACGGCGCCTCAACGGTTGGCCTCGGATTGATATGCGCTGGCAGCGCGCCCTCAAGTAATCCTGCCGGACGCCAGTCTCTCGCAACTTGTCCGTAGGCTGTCCACCCGAGTCCGACGTCGCAAAGCTGCCACAGTTCGTCATCGTCAGTTTGGAATACCAGCGTTGAACCGCCGGCGTCGCCGCATGGCACTATGTACGCAGCGACTACAAGCTCCTTCCTCTTCTTTGTGGGACGCCGTTTTGCCCGCGCCGGGGGGGAATCCTCTCCTGCGAGTGCTTCGTTGTAGGCTTCTTGGAGCATCGCATCGGTGATGCCAAAGCGTTCGAAATACGGTGCCGAGCAGGCCTCGATTTCGCCAGCGAGCTTGCGAAAAGCATCTGTGCGGGCCGTAAGACTGGCGATAAGCTGGCGAGTTCCTTCCGATGTCATGGCAAGGTGAACTCGCTCAAACCAGAACCCGTGGGCGAGATGATTCCGGGCCTCCACCGCTTCTTTGATCCGTGGCAGCAGGGAACCCGGTAAGATCGTAACAACCTTCGGGACGATCTGGCCGAGAGTGAGGAGGTGCGCTTCGGTGAAGAGTTCGTCGAGACGAGGCGTTGTCATTCCGCCGCCCACCGGGTCCGCGAGACACAGTAGAGCTCACAGAGCCCCCTGTGAAGCAACTCGGCGTAGTAGTACGCGAGGCCGAACGTCGCATACACTTCCTTCACTTCGTCAGACGTCGCTTCCATCGCCTAACCGCTCCACAATCTGCGCTGTGACCTGAGCGAGCGTCTTGCCGTTCGTGTCGATGACCACGCCGGCCGCAGCCTCGTAGTATGGACGACGCTGCGCCGCGAGTTGTCCCATCTCGGCCAAGCCGGTCTGATCCGTGAGGGCGGGGCGGGAGTCTGCGGTCTGCGAATCTGCGCTGATCCGGTTCCACAGCACCTCCGGCGGGGCGGTCAGCCAGACGACCGTTGCCGCGCTCTTCAGCAAACGCACGTTGGCGTCGTCGAGGATCGCGCCGCCGCCCACGCTTATGACGGTTGCCGGCCCCGCGACCGCATCAGCCACAGCCTTACGTTCGAGCTGCCGAAACGTTGCCTCGCCATCGGTGGCGAAGATCTCGGCGATGCTTCGGCCGGACGCAGTAACGACCAACTCATCCGTGTCGACGCAAGTCCCGCCGATCAGGTCGGCGAGAAGCCGAGCCACGGTCGTTTTGCCGGAACCGCGCAGGCCGATCAAGGCGAAGCGGCGGAGGCGGTCCGGTTGGCTCGTCGATTTGGTCATTGCGCCTGCCTCGCTCGTCTCTCGATCTCTTCGGTGACGATGGTCCGCCCTAGTTCGATGTCGGGCGACACCGAGGTCCACAGCTCGAACTGAGCCGCGGCTTGTCGGAGGAACATGTCCAATCCGTTCAGCGTGGCGATTCCCGCCTCCTTCGCATCGCGGAGCAGGCGAGTCTGCAGCGGATTGTAGATCATGTCGAACACCAGCTCACACCCGTCTAGCGCATCGGCGGAGATCGGCGTCTCATCGACGTTCGGCCACATGCCTACCGGCGTGCAGTTGATCAAGAGCTGCCCCGTGCGCTCGATGCGGTCATCCCACGTCGCGGCCCGAGCACTGAACGCGCCAGCCAGTTCCTCCGTTCGCGCGGGCGAGCGTCCGTAGAGCGTGACATCGCATCCCAGTTCCGCCAGCGCCGCGAGGATCGCCCGGGCGGCACCGCCGATACCCAGCACGTCGATTGGCCTTCCGCGGAGGTCGGTTCGAGCGCACCCAAGTGCGGCTAGCATCGAATCGACCGCGGCATAGCAGTCCGTGTTGAAGGCGGTGGCGCTGCCGTCACGAAGAGCCAGGGTGTTGGCCGCGCCCACGGCGTTGACGAGGCGGTCGCCCGCCTTGCCGACCCACCGCGCAACGGTCGTCTTGTGCGGCAGCGTGACGCTAAAGCCGCCCATGTTCAGCCAAGGCCGCTCCGAACATTCTTCGAGGAAACGAACGAACGACGGTTCATCGTCCGGCGCGAGCAGGGGTAGATAGATCGCGTCGGTAGCCGATTCCGCGAACCATCGGTTCAGTAGCACCGGGCTCATCGAGTGGGCCACGGGGCGTCCTAAGACGCCGAAGACCTTGGTCGCGGCGCTAAGATCACGCCATCGATAGGCGTTGAGCATGCCGTTCAGTGTAAGCTGCCCGGGCGCGGTGGCATCCTCGTCGCCCAGACAGCAATACGAGGCGAACGCCCCCAGCTTCTTCGCCAGAACGCGCGTCCACAGCCCCGCCTCGCCCATGGCGATCGCGATGACCGAATCGCCATGCTCGTGCATGAGATCCACCGCCGCGAAGCCAGCCTCGAGGTCGTTGGCCAGGTAGGCGATCTTGGCGATGGCACCGGGGACCGCGGAGTGCGCCCGCTTGACGATGTCGGGCAGATCAGCCGGACGCCCGTCGAAGTCGTGAGCTGACAGGATCAGTTGCGGTTTGGCTCCTGCCGAAGCCCCGATTGCCTGCAGCAGTAGCGGCTGAACCTCGGGAGCCGCCTCCCAATCAGTCAGCTCGAAGTCCACGTAGGCATCGGAGCCACGAACGACGGACGCCAGGAACTCCGCACGCCGGACGGGCGGGTCGTCGGAATGCCCGCCCTGGCGCTTGCAGCGGCAGGTCACGATCCACGTGCCCTTGGACGGCTCCGACACGAGACGCCGAACGTGCTCAGTCGATCCCGTGAAACCGTCCAGCCGTATTTCGATCGCGTCCGCGCCGCCGTTCCACGCGCGATGCGCGAGGTCTCGGAGCGTGGTTTCATCATCCGCTCGGATTGAGGCGGTCAGCAAGGTCATTCGACTCTCCATCCACCGCGCACGACGCAGTGGATGTGTTGCGATCAGGTCCGCGCGTGGCATCTCCCGATCGGGCGACTATACCGGCCATGCCGCATCGGGTTCAACCGGTCAGCTTCTTTTCGAGCGCGGGGATCTGATCACGGAGGGCCTGAGCCTGAGGAGAAGCGGGGAACCTGTGTACGACGACCTGAGCGACTCGCAACGCCGCGGCATACTGCTGATTCGAAAGAAGCTCTTTGAACCGGCTCTCGTACTGCTTCCGTTCGTGTATTTCGGCGTTGACCTCCAACGTTCGTATCTGGCTGCGGAGGGCTCTGGCTTCGGTGCTGTCCGGGAAGCGGGCCAGGAACTCCTGAGCCGCCGCGAGCGCCTCAGCCCAGTGGTGTCGGTTCGCACAGCTCTCAATGTGTGCCCGAAGCCGCGCCCGCCGCGTCTCGTCCCAGAGCTGGCGACATCGCCTGCTTTCCGGGTGGTTGAAGTAAAGAGCGCGGACGTACTGTTCGGCAAGGGCCCAGTTCGCCGTGGCGATGGCCTCCTCGACGATGCGCTTGGTGTGCGCGAAGTCGAGCGGTTCACGACGGGCGGTGGCTTCGCTCAGCTTGTCGGTCAAACGCTGGACGGTCGGCGTCGCCCCGTACCGTGCCTCGGTGGCCCGAAGAATCACTCTCGCCTTGCCAAGCTGCCTGCGATTGATGGCTTCGATCACGGCCTCGGCCGCCTCGCGCTGAAGATATGTGCGTAGTCGCTCCTGGGCGGCCTCACGCTGGTCCGGGTCCAGATGCGTCAGGTCTCGCTGTTTACGCAGTAGCCCGAGCACTTGGTTGGCGCTGACGGGGCCGGTTTCGTCATCCATATGGGGTGCGAGCGGATCGCCGGGGAAGGTCGCGGACCGGTCAGGGGTCGTGCGGGCTCGGCGGAGCTCAGTGGCGCGAGCGCCGGCGAGCATGCGAAGGAGCGACGCCATCCCCAGGAGCAGACCGCCACACGTCACACCGGCAACCAGGGCGCCCAGGAGTGCCAGAATAGTCGACGTGTCGATGGGCTCCTGACGCCCGATGCGCGTGGCCAGGACCGTGAGCACACCGATCGGCGTCAATGCCAGGACAATGATGCCGACCGCTTGAAGGACCGTGGAGGCGAGCGCGCCGGAACCGGAGCGCGGGGTGTCTTGCGACGCTACCATCCTTGAACTCCGCAACAACCGAAGGGCTGCGCCCCGCGCACGAGTTCACGGGGACCCGCCCGATGCGCCTGTATACCATACCGCGGGCTTACCTTACCGGGCGGGTGAACGCTTCCCGCCGTGCGTGACGCCGCCGTACGCACGATGCCGGCGCCACACAGGATTATAGCGGACGATTGGCGCGTTAAAGTGAATACGAGAGGGCCTCGCGGCGGCGTTACGGCCGCTTCTGCAGGAACGGGGTCGCCGGTACCATGTTTTCAGCACTGTAAGGCCGATACAAGATGCGGAGGGCGGACGTGAGTATGCACAAGCTCCTTTTTCTCAACCGATTTCGCTGGTTCTACCGGTGCCCGGCCAAGACGGCGATCCTCGGGTTCACGATTCTGGCGGTTTGCTTCCCACATCCGGGAGTTCTGCTTCGGCACGTGCAGCATTGGCGCGATCCGAACGCGTTGATCGAACCCGAAGCCGAGGCGCTGCAGCCGCTGATGGCGGAGTTGAACGAGCGGCTGTCGGATGAGCTCTCCGCGGAGGAGACGCTCAAGGTCGTCGAGCGTTTCGTGTACGAGAGGATCCCGTACCGTTGGGACTGGGAGACCTGGGGCAACGCCGACTACCTGCCGACCGTGACCGAGACGATCGAACGCGGCCATGAGGATTGCGACGGTCGCGCCGTGGTGGCTGCGTCGATGCTCGCGAAGCTCGGTTTCGAGGCGCGGATCGTCACCGACTTCGCCCATGTATGGGTCAAAACGAAGCGCGGCGAGACCATGGGACCGGGCAAGAAGAAGGCCGTCGTTGCAGAGGCGGATGGCCTGAAGGTCCAGGTGTCCGCATTGACGGAATTGCCGCGGGCGCTTGCCTTCGGAATCGCACCCTTTCCGCTGGTTCGCGAGCTGATCGTGCTCGTGGTCCTCTGGTGGCTTTTCCTACGAACGGACGGGCGCCTTGTGCGCAGCCTCGCTGCGCTTGCCGTCCTGACGATCGGGCTTCTGTTGCTTCGAGCCGGCGGACGGAATTACTTCCAACCGAACGTGCTGCTTCAAGCAGTGGGTGTGCTGGCACTGGTCGTCGGACTGGTGTTGTTACTTGTACGGAATCGAACGACGCTCGCGTCGTGCGACACGCCTCCTGCGGCCGGCGCGCCCGAGAGTCCGTAGCCTCGCGTCTCCGCTGTAAGTAGTTGTCCGGCTTACAGCAGTTTACTTTGAAGTCTGCGAATCACTGAGTACGTTATATTCCGAGGAATCACTGAGTACTCGTTTAGCTTGGGAGGATACGTACGATGACAAGAAAGTCGCATGCCATGTGGGCCGCCTTGCTCACCGTCTCGGTGCTGAGTTCACCGGCGTGGGCACAGTTGGATCGACTGAAGAAGTTCGCTTCGGGGTCGTCGGAGCCCGCGGCCAAGAAGATCGCTCACTTCAAACTCAAGGGTCTGCTGGCGGAGACGCCGGTCGAGATGCCGCCGCTGTTCGCCAGTGAACCGCCGTTGTCGCTCAAGGCTCTGCTCGAGCGGCTAAAGCAGGCCCGCATGGACGACAAGGTCGTGGCCGTCGTGATCGACCTCGAACAGGCCGCCCTGGGTGTCGCCCAGCTCGAGGAGTTCCACGCGTCCCTTCAGAAGTTCGGGGCGGTCGACAAGCCAGTTTACGTCCATGCGGATCAACTGATGACAATGTCGTACGCGGCCGCCAGCGGCGCCTCGCACATCAGCATCACGCCGACCGGCGAGGTCTGGCTCATGGGGTTCCACAGCGAGACGCCTTACCTGCGCGGCGGGCTGGAGAAGCTCGGCATCGTCCCGGATTTCGAGCAGTGCGGTGACTTCAAGACCGGCGCCGAATCCATCACGCGGACCGGGCCTTCCGAGCAATCCAAGGAGATGATGAACTGGCTGTTCGACGGTCTGTACGACTCGGTCGTCAACACGATCGGCACGGGCCGCGGTATGAAGCCCAAGCAGGTACGCGGTCTGATCGACGGCGGACCCTACAGCGCCGAGGAGGCACTTGCGGCCGGCCTGATCGACTCAGTCATGTATCGTCAGGACTTCGCCGCGGACATGAAAGATCGCTACGGCAAAAACATCGAGGTCGTGCGGGACTACGGCAGCGAGAGTGCCAGCGACGTGCCGGACAACATGTTCGCGGCGTTCGAGTTCTTCATGAAGATGTTCAATCCCTCGCCGAAGGTCTATACCGAGCCGAGCGTGGCCATCGTCTACGTCGAAGGCATGATTCTGACCGGGCAGGCCGAGCAGTCGCCGTTCGGATCGTCCAGCGGGGCGTACAGCACCACGCTACGAAGAGCGTTCGACAAGGCGGCCGAGGATGACTCGGTCAAGGCCGTCGTCATGCGCGTCGATTCCGGCGGTGGGTCGGCGTTGGCGTCGGAGATCATCCTCAACGCCTCGAGGCGGGTGGCGAAGAAGAAGCCGCTGATTGTCTCGATGGGCAACGTGGCCGGTAGTGGTGGGTACTACGTCACCTGCGCCTCGGACACGATATTCGCCGACGCGGGTACGATCACGTCCTCCATCGGCGTGCTGTCCGGCAAGCTTGTGACCACCGGTTTCTGGGACAAGCTGGGGATCAACTGGTATCCGCATCAGCGCGGTGAGATGGCCGGGCTGTTGAGCACGTCGACGCCGTTCTCGGACGCCGAACGGGCCAAGATGCGAAAGTACATGGAGGAAGTCTACGGCATCTTCAAGGATCACGTCGTGAAAGCTCGCGGCGACAAGTTGAAGAAGCCGATCGGGGAACTGGCCGGCGGACGCGTTTTCACCGGCGCTCAGGCACTCGAGCTCGGGCTCATAGACAAGATCGGGGGACTGAACGACGCGATCAAGTTCGCGGCGAATGAGGCCCGTCTCGGCGAATACGAGACCCGTGTCATTCCGGAGCCGCCGAACATTTTCGACATGTTCATGGGCGGAGCCGATGACGATGAAGTGCTGGGCATCGCCGCGCGGACGAACTCGCTCTCGCTGATCAACCTGCCGCCGTTCAAGACGGCGTTGCCGATGCTGGCTAAGCTCGAGCCGCTACGATTCAGGGCCGTCTTGCGCCAGCTTCAGAAGATCGAGTTGCTTCACCGGGAGAACGTCCTGACGGTGATGCCGGACGAACTCGTGATTCGCTAGAAGCGTACTATTAGACCGACGAACCGTGGGTGGTTGCCGCAGTCGATAAAGAGCCGGGCCGGGATCCAAATCCCGGCCCGGCTCGCTTTTCTTGCACATCAACGCTCAGACGGCATAGCGCGAGGCTGCGACGTCACTCCGGATCGCGGAGTGACATGCCGTCGACCTCGATGTCCGCCACCTTAATCCCCATCATCGAGCTGTTCTGGTCGAGCACGATCTTGATGGCCGCCTCACCGTTGACGAACTTGCCGATCACCGTGAAGTAGGGGTCTCCGTTGGGGTCCGTACCACGCGCGAAGCGCGACTGGTCCGGCGACATCTCCACAAAGCTACCCTGTTTCTCCGCGATCCCTTCGACCCATGCCTGAAGCCTCGACGCGGTCAAACTCTCCTGGAGGTCGTCACCCGCCACGTTGAGCAGGATGTCCGTGCTTTGCTGAACGTCCGTGTTCCCCATCGTGATAACGCGCCCGACGTCCTCGACCAGTGCGGCCCCGTGAACCAGGACAACCATGGAAGCAGCCACGATCAGCCCGACAAACCCGGACGCAAGCGAAATCGGAAGGGCAGCGATCGCCAAGCCCATGCCGCGACGCCGTCCGCCGCGCGTGTTCATGATGCCGATGATGCCGAAAACGATCCCGATAAGCGCGCCGATGAGCGTGCAGCCGAGAAGCGACCCGACGAAACCGGTAATGGCGGCCGCGCTCCAGCGCACGGGCTGACCAGGGATACCAGGCATGGCGGCGGGGGGGGCTGGGGGGGGCTGAAACTGGGTCATACGTATCTCCGGTTCTGTGCCGCGAAAGCGGATGCGCCGCCGCTCAAATGTTACCAGAGCACCCCGGCCTACCGACGGGCGACTCCAAAGGCGTCGGGCGTGGCGCCCCGCAATCGGCTGTTCAACAGCCTCTGTAATAAGTTCCGCGTACCGCACCCGGCGGGCCGTGTCAAGGCGGGTCCGGGCAGGTGCGCCGCCCCGTGCCGAAGCCGGATCGAACGGGTTGTACGCCGCCGGCGGTTCGGTATGAAGAGCCCACCGCTCGGGGGCTGCTAGCTGCTTGTGGCGGCTTGCCTGCACGCTATGGCGGTTTCGTGCATCTCGTACGGTTGACGGGACAGTTCAGCCGCCCTTAGTATTCGACGCTGGTGCCGTGCCGGGCGCGTCGGGGCGAGATCCGCCCTGGCGTCCGCCATCGAAATGAGGGGCACCCGTGGACGACCCCAGTTGGGAAGCGACGGTGGCCGGACTTGTTGAGCCGGTCTGGGGTGATTGGTGCGCAGCCTTGAGGCTGTGAATAGACCACCGCGATCGTGCGGGAGCCGACCCCACGGATGGGGCGGCGGCGCAACCTACCGATGTCTTTCGAGGTTCTCGCCTTATTGGAGCGCTAGGGCATGAAGGCTTCTCTCGGATTGAAAACCAGCTTGGTGTTGATGCTCGGGCTGGTGGGAATTATTGGGACCATCCCATCGTGCGATTCGGCGCCGGCACCGTTCCTGGTGGTCGGGCCTGGTGTCACGGGGAACGATCCGCCGACCCTGACGATCGAAGCGCCCAACGTCAACCTGACAGTGGATCAGGGGAGCCTGATTCTCATAGGCTGGCGCGATACGGACCAGGATTCCAACGCCGCGATCAGTTTTTCCCTGATCAATACGGCCACGAACGAGCGGATTACGCTGGTATCCGGGCTCGACGAGAACGACACGACCGGTTTGGATCAGGTCAGCGTGGGCACCAGCCTGATTCCGTTCGGCACCTACAACCTGCTCGGGAGTATCGACGACGGCGTCAACGCGCCGGTCGAGGTCTATGCGTTTACTGCGGCCGAAGCGGTGCCTCAGCGTGTTGTGGTGACCGTGGTCGAGCCGGGTACTGGTCCGGTAACCACGCCGCCGGTCGTGACCGTGACGGCACCCGCGTTCAATCTCAGTGTGGCGCAGGACGACGTCCTGACCGTGACCGTACAACCGACCAGACAACCGCCGGATGCCGCGCTGCCGTTTGATGCCGACAGCGAGATCACCCTGTACATCGTGCTCGATCTGGACCAGGAGCCCAACAACGACGATCCGTCCAACCCGGACCCCGACCAGATCATCCTTCTGCTCAATCAAGTGGTGCAGGCCGGAGCCTTCGATCCGATCAGCTTCGATATTCCCGTGGATTTGTCCACGATCCCCCCGCTGCTGGGTGGGGAGCCGTACTATATTCGAGCGACGACCGATGACGGCACGAACCCGCGCGTTCACAGTTATGCCGTCGGAAAGATCAGTGTGGTCCAACTCGCGGCGGGCGTCGTCGACCTTTTCGACATCGGGCGAGACAAGTCCGGCACACGGCTTTGGGGCTTTAATCCGGAGGCACGCCTCGGATCAAGCCTCTCCGGCGTGGGAGACTTCGACGCCGACGGCGTCGATGACTTCGTCGCCGTGGCCAAAACCGGTAACCCACGGAACGCCGGCCTCGTCGGCGAAGCGTATCTGATCTACGGACAAGACCAGATTCGTTTCGGTGGAGCGATCGGCGTGAACTCGGTGAGCGAGGCGATCAGCGGTGTGATCTTCGAGGCGCCGCCGGAACGAAACAACCCCGATATGTCGGACGGCGCTCCGTGCATCATTCCGGGCACTGCCTTCAGTGCCGGCATCACGGACGTAAACTTCGTGCCGGACCTGTCCGGTGACGGGCGACCGGAAATCCTGTTCAGCCTGCCTCACGTCCATGGTGCATTTGAAGCCATGGACTTCGACCCCGGCGACCAGGATGTTGCGGCCAGCGACGATACGACCGATGTGGACATCCGCTTCAGAACCGGAAGCATCACGCTTGACGGGAATCAGATCAACCAGACCTACACCGGAATCGAAGACGTGACGATCGACAGTTCGGAGCCGAACTTGAGCTTCGGTTCCGAACAGGACCTTTCCTGGGTCGACGGCGGAGCCGGGAATCGAAAATGGGCGCTGATCAAGTTCAGCGACATTCTCTTGTTCCTACCGGATGACCCGTTCTTCATTGACCCGCAGACGATGACCGCCACGCTCGAAATGCGCGTCTTCAACACCGGCATCGGGGCCGACGTATTCGAGGCTCTTACGGGTTTCAACGAGCAAACGACCTTCGCTACCTTCGCGATCAACGGGGGCGAGCCCGAGCCCGGCGTCGACTACCTGCTCAGCGGCCCCGGTGACGGGACACTCGACACGGTGACCGCCGACACGGCCGAGGTCGTCACCGCAGACGTGACCGACCTCGTGCAGTTGCTCTTCGATGGTGTGCTGGTCGGGAACGAGCTTTCGTTGATCTTCATCGCCAGCGGATCGGATGAAGACCTCGACGACGAGGCTTCGGTGCGGTCGAGCGAGTTCAGCGTCGGTGACAACCGGCCGTCGCTTCGTATCGAGTATACGAAGCAGAACGCCCTCGGCGCGCGCGGCTGCTACGATGACCCCTACGCCAACAACAAGACGGACGATACCAACACCGACGACTTCGACTACCAGTTCACGGCCGGCGGGATGGTCGTGATGGTCGACAGTGGCAATCGGGATAACTCACCTCGCATCACGCCCATTCCGGAGAGGCTTGACACGACGACAGTGGCCCTCGAATTGGCGGGGCAACAGGCCTTCACGCTCGATGGTGGCGGCGTCAACATGACGGGCGGGAGTATCACGCCTCGTTGTGACAATTACGACGAATTGGGGCGCGTCGCCGGCGCTCGGTTCATGGGCGGACACTTCGACTGCATCGACCACCGCCTGACCAATCAGCCCGCGCGCAACGGCTCGTTCGGCCAGAGCGTCGCGCCGATCGGGGACCTCAACAACGACAACCTCAACGAAATCGTCATCTCCGCGCCGAAGAACGAGGCCTACCTGCAGGACCTTCGAGACACGTTCGGCGGACAGAGTACGCACGTGAGCTCGACCGGCTTCGAAGGCAGTATCGCGGTGCTCCCGGGGGCCAACTACAGCGCCGCCGTGTGGCGTGAGAAGCCCGTCGACGATGATTCCAACGGCGTGATCCCGTCATTGGACCAGCAGCGGAACCCGCCGTTTGGACGATGCCAGCCGTCGGTCCGGCGCGAAATCCTCGTACCGTCGGATGCGTTCGAGGTGTTCGCCGAAGATCGAGCCGACATGCTCGGAGACGGGCGCTCGGCCGGCGACTTCAACCTGGACGGCCTCGATGACATCCTCTGCGGGGCGCCGAAGAACGACCTGACCGACAACATCCTCGACACCGGGGCTACCTACGTCCTGTACGGCCGTAACATCCTGGGCGACTTCGATCTGAAGAACGCGGACAACCCGCTGACTCGAACGCCGATGCTGAGGATTCGCGGCGAGACGCCGGGCGACCAGGTCGGATGGCGCCAAGCCGCCGGACTCGACGTTAACGGCGACAGGGTCGACGACGTGTTCATCGCGTCCCCGTGGGTCGACTACGGCTCCGTCATCCGCTCCAGATGCGCAAGGGACTTCGACGGCGACGGCGTACTCACGTCGGAGGACCTACTTGCGTCCGACTTCAGCGACTGCCGTTCGGCTACCGGAGACGAGGTCTTCACGGACGACGCCTGCGTTGTCTTTGACTACGACAGAGACGGGGACATCGATGACGAGGACGAGCAGATCTTCTTCTGTGTGGCTGATGGCGACAGCGATTGTTGCGACAATCTCGTCGACAACGGTTTCGTCGGTGTCATCTTCGGTGGGGTCTTCACTGACGGTGATCGCACCCTGTCGGACATCGCGACACCCGACCTTCCCGGCACGATATTCTTCGGCGCCGCTGCCGGCTACCACGCCGGGATGGACGTAAGTTCAGCGGGCGACTTCAATCAAGACGGCTTCGGAGACCTGTTGATCGCCGTTCCGGGTGAAACGCGGATCGACCGCGCGGGTCGTGAGCGGCTCGGTGTGGTCTATCTGGTCTTCGGCGGTACTCACTTGCACAACAGCGTCTGGAGTCTGGATCAGGTCGGCTCGGACGATCTGCCCGGCATCATCTTCCTCAGCCCCTACACGAAGGGGAAACCGAACGAGGCTGCCCCGACGACCGTGGCGTTTATCGGTGACATCAACAACGACGGCTTTGGCGACATCGCCATCGGCAACCCGAAGGCGGATTTCATCGACACGAGCTTCCCGCAGGATTCCGAGGGCGATGACCCCGGCTTGGGCCGAAGGCGCAATGCCGGTGACGCCTATATCGTGTATGGCAACAACTTCGGGACTAACCGCGGCGCACCGTAATCGCGGCCGGCTTTCCCTGTTCCACACGACGTTGTTAACCTGGCGCCGACCACGGGGTTCACCCCGTCGTCGGCGTCGGCTTCTTCCGGGCGAGCGGGTTTTCGAACCGGCGGCCCGATAGCGACTGAACCTGACGCGGAGCTACTGCGTAGTAACGTCCAACACACGGCGCGCGCCCTCTGCGCCGTCCCGGCGGGCGGTTGACGCACCGGTTCCGCCCGTGTTATGAGACGTCTACCCGGCCTCCGGTTGAAGCCGAGTTTGGCTTTAGGCCCGGTCGAAGAGCCCAGCGAGCGAGGAATTTCGAAATATGGCGCATTCGCATCTGCACGACGTGAAGGCGGAAACCGCCAAGGCGACCGGCCTCTTGATCGGTACCCTGATGGGCGGAATGCTGGTCGCGAGTTCCTTCGTCGTGAACACGCCGTTCGTCGCACGTACGCTTTTCCAGTACGAAGTGACGCCGGGAGTACCCACCCCGTATTCACAGGCCATGGCGCTGCTCGGAGCCGTCCTGCTGGGGGCGCCTCTCGTCTGGCACGCCTTGAAGGGGCTACTTTCCGGCCACGCCCACATGGACGAGTTGGTGGCGCTGGCGGTCGTCGCAGCCATGACCCTCGGCGACTACCAGGAGGCGGGGATCATCGCGTTTTTCATGATCCTGTCCAACCTGATTGAGACCCGTACCGCGCTCGGTGCCAGGGCGTCCATCGAGTCGCTGCTGCGGCTCACGCCGGACAAGGCTCACCGGATGCTGCCCGACGGAACCGAGGAAGAGGTTGACGCCCAGGCGCTTCGACCCGGCGATGTCATCCGTGTACGGCCCGGCGACAACATTCCGGCCGACGGCGAGGTCTCGGTTGGCGAGTCGACGGTCAATCAGGCCAACATCACGGGTGAGTCGCTTCCCACGGATAAGCACGCCGGCGATGAAGTTTTCAGCGGCACAAGCAATCTTACCGGTGCACTCGATATCCGTGTGAGTAAGGCGGGGGCCGACACGACCCTTGGACGCGTGCAGCAGCTCATTCTCGACGCGGAGGCTACGCGGACGCCTCTTATGCGCCTCATCGACCGCTACGCCGGGTGGTACACCCCGACGGTCTGCATGCTCGCCGCAGTCGTCTGGTTCTTCTCGCAGAACAAAGATGTAGGCGTGGAGAAGGCCATCACCATGCTCATCATCGCCTGCCCGTGTGCCTTGGTGCTCGCGACGCCGACCGCGATGGTCGCGGCGCTGAGCTGTGCCGCGCGGCTCGGCATCCTCATCAAGAACGTCGTTCAACTCGAATTCGCACGCACGCTGACCGCCGTTGTGTTTGACAAGACGGGGACGCTGACGACCGGTGAGCTCTCCGTGACGCAGCTCAAGCCCGCCCCCGGAGTGGAAGGTGCCGACTTGCTGCACGCCGCGGCATCCGCCGAGCAGATGAGCAAACACCCAGCCGCCCTGGCTCTGGTGCAGGTGGCCAAGCAGGCCAAGATAGCGCTTACGCAGCCGGTGGGCTTCAAAGAGGCGGCCGGTCGTGGCGTGTCGGCCAAGGTCAACGATGACGACATCATGGTCGGCCGCAGCACGTGGCTGTCCGAACGGGGCACGGACATGTCGCTGACCGAGAACCCGGATTTCGCCGAACCCGAGGGCGTCAGCATTCTTTATGTAGCTCGCGGTGGGCAATGCCTCGGTTGGCTGGGCATGGAGGACCGCACGCGCGGTGAGGCGCGGGCCGCGATTGACGAACTGCGCAAGCTCAATATTCGAAACATTTCCATGGTCACCGGCGATAAGTGGTCCGTCGCACGGCGCGTCGGCGCCGAGATGG
>JAJDDX010000228.1 GCA_029260055.1 Phycisphaerae bacterium | reverse complement strand
CCTCCGGGCCGAACGCGCCGCCCGTAAAGATGTTCTGCTGCGATGTGGTCGTCAGTATGCACGCCTCGACCGCTTCTCCGCTCACCGTCATACCGAACAAGTTCCCCAGGGCGAAGTTCCATCCGACATGCAGGCCGATCGGCAGCCACAGGCTTCTGGTCCGCCAGTAGCAGGCCACGAACAGCAGATGCGCGAGCCAGAGGTTGATGATCACGACCGGATCGAGCCCGCCCGCGTTCGGCAGGTGCAACCCGACGAACAGCGCCCCGAGCGCCACGATGGCCACCAGTGGATTCCATCGTGCAAGTACCTGAAACGCGTACCCGCGAGACACGAGTTCCTCCCAAAACCCCACACCCAGAAAGAGCAATGCCGACGACGCCAACGCGCCCCAGTGCTCGCCGAGGTCCGGGTTGATCTCGCTCGTCGCCCATGATCCCGCCCACATGACGACACAGACGACCGTGACCATAAGCACCCCGAGTACGGTGCCGCCGCAGAAGTGCTGCCACCACGGGCGATCGAAGCCGAGCCCGATCGCGCCGAGAGGCTTGCGATCCAGAAGCAGCAAACATGCCCAGGAAGCCGACCCCGCCACCGCCGCGAGCGCGATCAGCAGACCCGCCATCACGATCGTCGGACCTGTCTCCGGCTTGTACCCCGGTACGAGAAGTATCACGACGCCAAGCGCCAAGAAAACGAGAAACACGCCGCCAATGAGGAAGCCGGCAAAAGCCAGCAGCTTCCAGAGGGCTCGGAGTTCATGGTGTCGCGGCGTTGCGTTCATCCGTTATGACCTCAACGTCCCGTAACTCGATGCGTGCTGGGCAGCCCGCGCCGCAGCCCGCCCGGCTTGCGTTCACCGGCCCGGGCCCGACAATGCTCCGAATAGTAGCCGCCCGCCGCCCGTGGCCAAGAGGCTCTCTGCCTCGTTACCGGCCTGGCTGGAGAAATACCAATGCGGGGCCCCGGATTTCGCGTGACCGAGCCGGTGCACGCGCCAGGGCCCAGGCATCGACGACAGCCGAATTCCGCGGGATCAGCGCAACGGATGATCACGACCTTCGCTTACACCCTTGCCGGCGGCATGCTGGCGATTCTGGCCACAGGGCGACCGGGTCAGATCGCCTGGAAGTTCCTGCGACTCGCTTCCGCCCTCGCGCTCGCCATCGCCTGCCTCGTGACCGTCACAAGCCTGCGCCAGCCTGATCCCCTCGGCCGCGGCCTCGACACGATCGCCACCCTAGCGGGGATCCTGACAGCCGGCGTGGCCATGACCCTGATCCTGATCGCACCGTTTGCCGCTCGCCGGAGTGGACTGTGGCGAGCGCTGTGCGCGACCGGCGGCCTCGCCGGGATCACAGCAGCTTGCATTGCCGCGGCGGCGAGCCACGGCAGCTCCACCGCAGCCGTCACCATGATCATTGCGTCGCAGGTGTGCGGCGCCTTGCTGATCGGCAGCATCACCGTCGCATGGCTGCTGGGGCACGCCTACCTCACCGCCACCAAGATGACCATCGCGCCGCTGAAGCACTTCTCTCGTGCGCTGTCTTGGGCGATCGCGGTGAGATGTGCGTTCTTCGTCATCAGCACAGCCGTGGCGTGGTGGCTACAGCCGGCCGATGTGTCGATCTTCGCCATGCTGGCGAACTCGTGGCTTGTCGCATCGCTGAGAATCGGCGTCGGCCTTGTCGCGGTCGGCGCGTTCGCCTATATGGTGTCCGACTGCGTGCGGCTGCGGTCGACGCAGTCAGCCACAGGTATACTCTACTTCGGCTCGCTCTTCGCCTACGTCGGCGAACTGGCCGGCCTGCAACTACTCACGGAGTGCGGCTGGCCCATGTGACGCAGCGGCCGATGTCATGCACCGCTTCGCGAAGACTGCGACGCAGGCGCTCCGAGCCGCGACCGTCAGGGAGCGGCTTCTGCGAGCTCGCCGGCGTGCCAACTGCCGGGACTACGGCCGGTGTGCCGCTGCCGAGCCGACGCCCGGTGTGCCGCTGCTCTCGAGCAGTGCTCCTGCGATGTCGCCGGGTGCCACCGCGTACCACCGGCGGCTCGTCCGCCGCGTGCCACTGGTGTCTCGTCCGCCGCGTGCCACTGGTGACTCGTCCGCTGGGTGCCACCGGCGGCTTGTCCACCAGTGCCGCCGGGTGGCATGGGCAAGCAGCAGCTTGCCCGTGACGAAGTCGGATGACCACCGGATGACCACCGGGTGACCAGTGGCTCGGTCTCAGCCCCGAAGGGGCGCCGGGTGCCACCGGTGGCTTGTCCACCAGTGCCGCCGGATGGCATGGGCAAGCAGCAGCTTGCCCGTGATGCAGTCCGCCGGCCGTCGGCTGACGGAACTCGCGGGCGTCCAAATGCGAACCGGACGACATGAACCACTGAACGGGAATATCATGCAGATTCGTTTTCACTGCCCCACGGACAAGTGCGTCGCCATCATCGAGTACGAGCCGCTAGCCGGCTGCGGCGATACGATCAAATGTCCGCGATGCGATAAAGAGCACGCGATCGACGTGACCGATTCCATGCGTCAGCGCGACACCGTCGACCGATGTGCGGCCTGCAACTGCCGCGAATTGTTCATCCGAAAGGACTTTCCGCAGGTCATCGGCGTGGCGATCGTTGTCGTGTTCGGCCTCGCAGCCATCTACTACTTCACGATCTCCGTCCTGATCGCCTGGTCGATCCTCGCAGCCGCCGTAGTGGTGGATGTGGCGATCTACCTCGTCATAGGCAAAGTGACGACTTGCTACGCCTGCCGGGCCCAATACCGCAAGTGCAAGCTCAACCCCGACCACGAAGGCTTCGACCTCGCCACCTCGGAAAAGTACTGACTGCCGGGTGGCATGGGCAAGCAGCAGCTTGCCCGTGACGAAGGTGGGCAACGCGGACAGATGAGCTAGCCTCTGCGGGTGCCCCATCCTTGCGCAGCAAGGGTGGGGGAAGGATATGGCACGCGGTGCGCGGTCATCTCCGAATCCCCTCCGAAGCGCGGCCCGTGCCCACCCCGCGGGAGTACCCGAAGGATGGGGCACCCCTGCCGCCGAGCGACCCACGGCAGCCCAAGACGCCTCCGTGTGCGCCGCGACCTCCGCGGTAGCAAGTGGAATGGAGGTGGGGCAGGGTCGAGGCACGAGACCTGCCGAGCATGCCTTCCGGATCACTTACCCCGACTCGCCCGGAACGTATCAACCGAGTAGATCGCCAGCGCAGCCCAGATCAGCCCGAAGCTCACGCCGTGCGCGCGCGTAAACGCCTCCCCGAACGCCACCACCGCAAGCGTCAGTTGCAGACTCGGCGCGACGTACTGCAAAAACCCCATCGTGGCCAAACGCAAACGACGAGCCGCATTGGCGAACCACAGCAGCGGCACAGCCGTGATCACGCCGCCAAGGGCCAGCAAACCATCAGTCCCGAGCGACAGCGAACCGAACACCGCATGACCGGTAACGAGAAGATATCCGAGATACGCCGCCGCGATCGGCCCGAGGATCATCGTCTCGACGGATAGCCCCACCAGCGAGTCCGCCCGAGCCGTCTTGCGAAGTAGGCCGTACAGCCCGAACGACCCCGCCAGAATCAGCGCCACCCAAGGCGGCCTGCCGTAGCTGTAGGCAAGGAAAAGCACACCGACCGCCGCCAGAGCGACGCTCACCATCTGCCAGCGCCGCAGCCTCTCCCCCAGGAAGACGAACCCGAGCATCACGCTGACCAACGGATTGATGAAGTACCCGAGGCTCGCCTCACGCAACTGGTCGTTCGCCACCGCCCAGATGAACGTGAACCAGTTGCACGCCAGCAGCGTCGTCGACCCGCACAGCGTAAGCAGCGTGCCCCGGTCCCGCAGCACCGCCAGCGCCGCGGCCCACCGCCCGTACACCCGCATCAAGACCGCCAGCAGGACGATCGACCAGATGATCCGATGAGCCAGCACCTCCATCGCCGGCACATGGGCGACGGCCTTGAAGTAGATCGGAACCAGCCCCCACCACACGTATGCAGCCAGGCCGAACACGACACCCGTCCGAGCCGCGGCTCGATCCACGGCGTCCGAACCTCGCACGAAAGGCGACGGCGTATCGGGAGTGTTTCGCTGAGTACCCACAGTGCCGAGATGATAGCGGCGGAATCAGCATGCGCCACGGTGCGCCGAGCGCCACGGCATGCCGAGCCGCGACCGCGACTATGAACTGCATGAACGTCGCCCAGACAGCGAGACCGCGTCCCCGCTAGTCCGCCGGGAGACCGAGAGCCCACCGTCGTCGCAGCGCCCGCGCTCATCGAGGAAGCCCCGTCAGGGGCGAAAGAACGTAGCCCACGGCGTGAGCCGTGGGATTGGGAATCGGGGTCTCCATCAAGCCCCGGAGGGGCGACAGACGCGCGCCAAGCCGTCGTGCCGGCCGGATGTGCCGCCCCTCCGGGGCTCTGCGCGGTGCGTCGTTGCCGGCCCACGGCGCACGCCGTGGGCTACCGAAGTATCGCCCCGATGGGGCTTGGCCGATCGCCCTCCGCGTGCATCAGCGGACGCACCGTGTACCGTCCGGCTCGCCCAACGGATGCCGGTTCATGCAATTCGTAGTCGCGGTTCCGGCTGCCGCACTTAGTCTGAAACGGTGCTCTGGGAGGCCGCCGCTGCGATCTCCTCGCCCACGCTCAGCGTCAGGTGATCCTTGAGCACGCCCATGACTTCCGTGAGTTCCTCGTCGTCCGGGTTGGCGATTCCGCTCTTGAGCCGTGCCACCAGACGGCCAACGAGGTCGTCGGTCGCCTTGATCCCGTTGTTCTCGAGGTGATGGCGTACCGCGCTCTTGCCGCTCGACGGCCCGAGCACGAGTTCGATCGGCCCCGCTCCGACCAACTCCGGCTGATACGGCAGGTAAGTCTCCGGATGCTTGAGCAGCCCATCCTGGTGAATACCGGCCTCCGTGCGGAAGATGTTCGCTCCGACGGCCGGCTTATCCGCAGCCGGGGCGATGCCCGTATGACGAGCGACCATCTCCGACAACGAGGACAGCGCCTGCGGCCGCACGTGAACGCTCCGGCCGAATTCGTCCCGGTGCAGCGTCAGTGCAAGCACGACTTCTTCGATGGCGACGTTGCCCGCCCGCTCACCGATACCGTTGACCGTGCCCTGGACGATGTTGGCCCCAGCCGCCACCGCCGCCAGCGAGTTCGCCGTTGCGAGCCCGAGGTCATTGTGGAAGTGAACACCCAGCAGCGCGGAATCGATACTCGGTACGCTCTGAGCGATCCGTGTGACAGCGTCCGACGCCTTTCTCGGCGTGAGAATGCCCACGGTATCGGTAAAGCCGATCGACGTAGCCCCCGCTTCGATGACCTTCTCGTAGATCTCGTGAAGGAACTCCGGCTCGGTGCGCGAGGCGTCCTCCGCGCCGAAGGAGATCACCTCGAACGACTCCGTGGCATACGCGACCGAATCGACAGCCGTCGCGATCACCTGAGCCTTCGTCATCTCGTGCTTGTGCTTGCGGTGCATCGGGCTCGTGCCGATGAAGAGCGTCACCGCTTTCTTGTAGACCGCTCCTTCAGCGAGGGCCTCAGCCGCACAATCGATGTCGGAGCGTTTGGTGCGTGCCAGCGCGGAGAGAATCGGGCCTTTCACCGTAGCCGCGATCCGCTGGATCACCTTGACCTCCGCCGGCCCGGATGCCGGGAAGCCCAGGTCGATGGAATGGACACCGGCGTCAGCAAGGGCTGCGGCGATCTCGAGCTTCCCACCCTCGTGCAGATGGATACCCGGCATCTGGGCGCCGTCTCGCAGCGTCGTGTCGCTGATCAGGACGACCGGGCGTCGTTTGATCTGGCGGATGACCCAGCGTTTCGCCTTCCGGTTGATGGCCGTAAACATACGGTAGCTCGCTCCCCTCCGTCGGAATCCGGTTCCTGTACTCCGTCAAGGACAGCCCTATCGACATGGGCGTTGGCCCGACTCGCCATTAAAACAAAGAAGTTCGCGTGGGTCCAACTATTTCGCCACGGCACGGGCGGTGACGTACCGAGCCGCGACCGTGAGAGAGCGGGTGCCCCATCCTTCGGGTACGCACGAAGGGTGGGGAAAGGACTTGCGCCGAGATCCCTCAACCGTGGGCCCGCCGGTCCGGCGAGCCCGTGGCTCCAGGGTGTGGTAGGATCACTACATCAAACAGGAGGCTTTCCGATGCAGGTAATCGTCGACCTATGCGTGGTCCCGATAGGCGTGGGGGTGTCAGTATCGCCGTACATCGCGGCCTGTCAGCACGTGCTGGAAGATGCCGGGCTCACCCCGCGGCTGCACTCGTACGGCACCACGATCGAGGGCGAGTGGGATGCCGTGTTCGCCGCGGTGAAGGCGTGTCACGAGAAGGTGCACGAATTGGGCGCGCCTCGCATCTCGACCACGATCAAAGCCGGCACGCGGACCGATCGAAAACAGACGCCCGAAGACAAGGTACGCAGCGTCGAACAGAAGCTGTAGCCGCCGCCCGCCCAAACCCACGGACTGCGCTCCGTGGGTTCGGACTGCGCTCCGCGCGCGGGTGCCCCATCTCTTCAGAGGTGGGGTACGGACGGAGTCGTTGACCCCACGTCTAGAGCCGTGTGGGTGCGGCCTCAATACAAAAAGGGCCTGGGGCCGAGGCAAGCCTCGAACCCAGACCCTCTCAGTTCACTCTTTCGAGGAGGCGTACTTAGAAGTCTACGCCTGCTACTTCTTGCGACGACGCAGGGCGGCGATGCCGCCGAGGCCGATCAGAGCCAGCGTGGCCGGCTCGGGAACAACGGTCAGCACGGGGCTGTTGCCCGTGATGTCGCCATTGCCCGCCGTCCAGGTGACGGTGTTGGTGAAATCGAACTGGATCTTGGCGCCGTCGCCGCCACCGTTGGCGTTCAGAGCGTCAAGCGTGTAGCTGCCATCGGCGGCCGGGAGCTGCACCGCACCGGTACCGACCGGGAGGCCACCAGGGCCGGTTGCGAGAATAAAACCGGCCTGCGGCTGCAACCCAGTGTACGTGGCGTTCGGCTGCATGTAGTTCGGGAACTGGCCGTAGAGAAACGCCCCGAAAAGGCTCGAGAAGTCGAACTCGAACTCCATGATGCCGTCCGAGCCCGGGTTGCCGATGTTGAAGACGTCCGGACCCACGAACGTCAGGGCCGGATCGGAACCCGCGAAGTCGAGCGTGAGCAGGCGAAGCTCAATCGGCTGATCCGCCGCAACGTTTACGCCAAAGTCCACGGTCGTGCCGCCCAGATAGTTTACGCCATCGGGGGCGTTCGGGGCTGTCAGAATGTCCACCTGGAAAGTCGCACCGGCGTTCGCAATTGACGCCACACCAAGCACGAGAACCAACGCTAATCCGCGCTTAAACATTACCTCTACCTCCTCACAGAAAAAGCCGAGCTAGATCTTCGGGAAGAAGGACACGAACTGGAGCGACCTTCCCCTTTGTTGCACTAATTCGCCTGGCCACACACCAGTTTTCGTGCTAACCCCTTCACGTGCCGACCGCTACCCCGCACACGACGCTTCACTTCAGACGCCGCGGACGACACGTTCAACGTGTTGCTAATTTAACCGCTCGGGGTGCAAAGAGTCAAGAAACTTGGCCGATATTTCACCTGTTTTTTGCCGGAGCGACCTTCCATCGCACGGCTCCGGCTCAACGTAGCCACGCCCCCGATCCCCTTGTTTTTGCTGCTAGTGAGACGGCGCAGCGATCGCAACCAAGGGCTTGCCCGACCTGTTATTATCACCCGCACAGGTTATCGGCCCTCGCCACGGCGCCGGCTGGTGTCTCGTGAGCCGATCCGACGGAACGCCAAACTGAGGCCCGCCATCCGGTAGTCTGCGTAAGCGGCAGCAGAAATGCATTAGGGGTGCGAAACTTGCAGTGGTGGGCTTTTCCACCGGCCTGTCGCCAGAGGGCGTGTGGCGGGAAAGGGGCCGCCGACGGCGTTCCAGCGATACCCGAACCGACGCCTCGTGAACTCATCCACCGGCCGGCGATGCGCTCGGCGAGCCGCCCGCACGGGCCGCCGAGGCCGCGCCGACGGCGTCGGTCCGATAGAAACCGGATTTTCCTTTTGCGTTTCGATCAGGCCGTGTATAGTGCCCCCGCTTAACAGCGCCGCAGACGTAGACGCTGGTGCGGTCGTCGATGTCTGTTCGGCCTGAGCGCTTATTCCTCAGGGCGGTAATGCTCCCGGGCAGCCAAGTGTGCCGGGATTGATCAGAGGTGCGTGCGCGCAGGAGACGGACAGCATGGACATGGCACGAGTTCTCGTGTGGACGATCGTGGCTGGCTTGGCGGTATCGCCGCTAGGCGCAGCGGGGCAGGACGCCGACAAGGCCGAGCCTGCCGCCGACGATAAGGCGGCGGCTGTCGACAAGGCGCCACCGGCCCAAACCGAGGCCGTCCCCGCCGACAAGCCGCTCCGCGGGCCGAAATACCTCAACCTGCGCTGCGACGAGGACTACACCTACCTCGACGGCGAGCCCGGCACCTATCGCGAAGACTTCTTCGACCCGATCAAGAACATCCACCTCGGCGATGATTGGCGCCTGACGCTCGGCGGCGAGTTCCGCTATCGCATGGAAGCCGAGACCAACAAGGCCTTCGGTGCCCGAGCCCGAACGCAGGATACGTTCAATCTCTACCGCTACATGATCCACGCCGACCTGAAGTACAAGGACGTCTTCCGTGTCTTCGCCCAAGGTGCTACATCGTACGACGACGAGCGCGACTACGCGCCGCGCGGCATCGACGAGAACCGGTGGGACCTCCAGCAGCTCTTCGTCGACGTGAAGGTGCTCGGCCCGGAACTCCCGCTGACCCTGCGCGTGGGGCGGCAGGAGCTCCAGTACGGCAAGCAGCGTTTCCTTTCGCCGCTGGAATGGGCCAACGTCCGACGCCGCTTCGACGCCGTGAAGCTCTTTGCCCACGGCGAAAAGTGGGACGTAGACATGTGGTACGCCAAGCCCGTGCCCGTGCAACGGAAGCAGCGGGACCGGTGGGACGAAGAGTTCGACTTCTACGGCCTCTACGTCACCTACAAGGGCATTCCACGCCACGGCATCGATGCCTACTTCCTAGCCTCGGACCGCACAGCCGACCGCCGCAATCCCAACGGCAAGATCGGCGATGAATCGCGCTACACCCTCGGTGCCCGTTTCTGGGGCAAGACAGCCGGTTTCGACTACGACGCCGAACTGGCGGGGCAGTGGGGCCGATGGGCTGGCGATACCGTCCAGGCCTGGAGCTGGAGCCTCAACGGCGGCTACACCTTCGCCGATTGGTGGGCGACGCCGCGCATCGGCGCCGGCTTCGACTGGTCGAGCGGCGACGAGGACCCGCGCGATGGCAAGGTCGGCACGTTCGACCAGCTATTCCCCCTCGGCCACGCCTACTTCGGGTTCCTGGATCTTGTAGGGCGGCAGAACGTGACAGCCGTCAACGTGAACCTGACGGCCTGGCCCATCAAGAAGAAGGTCAAGACGGCGATCGCCTATCACACCTTCTGGCTCAACGACAAGCGCGACGCTCTGTACAACGTGGGCGGGGCTCCGGGTCGTCGCGACGCGACCGGCCACAGCGGCACGGAGATCGGCCACGAAGTCGACGTGACCGTGGTCTGGAACATCTGCCCTCACTCGGCAATGCTCTTCGGGTACTCGCACTTCTGGGACAGCGATTTCATCGTCCACACCGGCAGCAGCGAGGATCCCGATCTGTTTTACATTCAGTATCGATTCAGGTTCTAACAGGTGCCCGCCGGACTTCCGGCGTTCGCGGCACTTGTTCGCCGCGACGAATCCTGCGGCCAAAGGGACCGACTTCTCAGGAGAATGAAGGAATGAAACGTACGAAGGCGAAGGCTTGGGCCTTGATAGTGAGTGTGGCCGTTCCCGGCATGTGCGCGTTCTCTTGTTCCGGCGTGGCAAGCCGGGAGTGGCGCGATGCGGCGGTGGCCGGCGTCGCCGACGCAGTCCAGTCGGCGGTGTTCGACATCTTTGTCGGGGTCCTGCCGCCTCTGGAAGAGTAGACGCTTGCGACGATGTACCCCACCGGCGACGGCGCACCAGCGCCGTCGCCGCGCGGGCTCGACCCAGCGCAAATTGCTCACGCCCGTTTTCGGCGCCGACTTGCCCACTCGATGAGCACCGGAGTCCGTCGCCGGTGACCGCCGGTATACCTTCTGGAAAGCCCGAATGCGGGCGCGCAGGACCCTCGATCCAAATTACATCGTAAAGCAGATTAAGTTTTTCTTGCCGCTCAGGTCGCGACAGGGCTTGATGGACCCGTGCATGGGCCGGTACCCTGTCGTTCGCCCTGTTGGGGCAGGGATCACACGGAACCGATCCGG
>JAJDDX010000227.1 GCA_029260055.1 Phycisphaerae bacterium | reverse complement strand
ATCGAAGCAAGTCCGTTCGCGCGTTGCGGAGTGAGGTGTTCGTTCAGGCCAATTTCGTTGAACACGCCCGCAGCGTCGGTTTCCAGAATTTCTTTCGCACGCCGGCCCGAC
Source organism: Phycisphaerae bacterium (assembly GCA_029260055.1). Classification (GTDB taxonomy): domain Bacteria; phylum Planctomycetota; class Phycisphaerae; order UBA1845; family UBA1845; genus JADFOB01. The sequence goes on along the minus strand of JAJDDX010000227.1, from coordinate 2,432 downwards.
AACAGCGAAAACAGGATGGCAATCAGTCCTTTGACGATATGAGCGTCGCTGTCGCCGTAAAATGTCAACCTGGGATCGGGCGAACCTGGTTCCACTTGGGTGTAAAGCCAGACTTGGCTGGCGCAGCCACGGACCTTGTTCGCGTCAGTCCGGTGTTCATCGCCAAGCGGTGCGAGGTCGCGACCCAGTTCGATGACATACCGGTACCTGTCTTCCCAGTCGTCCAGAAAGGCAAAGCCCTCGATCAATTCGTCGATGTTCATCTGCAATCCCGATTGATGTCCACCCGCACTGCTTATACCAACGGTGGCTAATATTGACCCATTTCACCGCGGCGATTCGGGTCTTCCGGCAAGGCGCGTTTCGTGCCGGCGGGCGGTGAACTCCACGCGGACCCCAACGATGTCGCGCGGCCAAAATCGCCCGGCCTTCGGTGGATTAAACCTGTCCACCGGGTGCGTTGCGGCCCTTGCCCGATGCCCCGCATCGCGCTGCGTGCCGCGCCTGCCCGGATGAAAAGGTTTAATCCATGAAATGGGTGAATATTAGCCACCGTTGGTCATTAGTGTCCGGGAAAATGTTGTGGGTACCTTGAAAAGGTCCGTTGTTTGAAGGGTTTATGATAGAATCATAGTTGCAAGACACTGATTCATCACAGCTTTCAACCAACGGACCCGAGCATGACCATAAGCCTTTTCCAGCAGATCATAAAGGGCCTTCCCCGGCGCCGGATTACCACCCTCGTTGCCACTTATGAGAGCGACAAATGGTGCAAGCGCTTCTCCACATTCGATCACCTTGTGGCGATGATTTATGCGCAACTGTCGGGCCAGACGAGCCTGCGTGATCTTGAAGCCTCGTTCAATGCCAGCCCTGCACGCCATTATCATCTGGGCACGCGCGGCGTGAGGCGTTCGACCTTGAGTGACGCCAATGCAACCCGCCCATCAGGTGTGTTTGAAGCCATCCTGTCGTTGTTGCTCAACACGGCTGGTGCGAAGACCCGTAACCGGGTGGGCGACCTGGTGCAGGTGCTGGACTCAACAACACTGTCCCTGTTTGCCAAGACCCACAGAGCAATGCGCTTCCGCAGCAATAACAGTGCGATCAAGCTTCATCTGCTGCTCGACCCCGATGCCCAATTGCCCACATGGTTCCAGATCACACCGGCGCGTCTGCATGACAGCCGGCTGTGTGGTGACCTGCCTCTGGTCGCAGGCGCCACCTATGTCTTTGACCGCGCTTACAATAAAGCTGAGTTCTGGGTCGATATTGATGCTGTAGGCGCTATCTTCGTCACACGGCCAAAGTCCAATCTGGCTTATGACGTGCATAAGAACATCCATCACCAATGACTTCGAGCGCTCGGCACAACAGATCGCCGATCTGTACAAGCAGCGCTGGCAGATAGAATTATTCTTTAAATGGATCAAGCAGAACTTGAAGATCAAGCGCTTCCTGGCCAAAAACCCCAAGGCCATCCGGCTCCAGGTCATAACCGCTCTCATCGCTTATGTGCTGCTTCACACACTGCATCGACAACGCCGGATAGCAACGCCTCTCAAACGCGTCGCCGCACTCACAACAAACTACCTGTTCAACCTGTGCGATATAAACCAGATAATCAAACCGCCCGATAAGCCCAAACATCAAAAAAACCAAAATCAACTCAATTTGAATTTTCCCGGACACTAGAGACCAGCGGGGTAACTTGGGTGCCACACGGGACCACCTGAAACTGCACGTGAGGTAGATGGTGGGCCGATGCACCTGTGAAAGACGGCTTATTCTTTCGACAGGCATGATCACGCAACCTTTTGGTTCCGTGGCCACGGACCGAGGGCTTGTCCAATGTGGAAAAGAACCACGGTCAACGTCCAGGTGAAGATCAACTTGGCTTACTGCCTTTTTGGCATCGCAGCCATCCTAAAGGTCCTAACCTGAACTGGGAGGCCCCGGTCACTCCTGTGGCTGGGGCTTTTCCTTTTCCCCGCCTTTGGGCTTATGCGGCTTCGGCGGCGTGTTCAACATGCGCCGCAATACCTCATCCGGGTCCGGCTGATTCGGTTCTTTGTCAATCGGATCGTCAATCACCGGCCCGATTCTTCCATGTCATTGTGGATAATGGGGACAAATCCTCAAAATAACTACTTGCGCGGTCGAAGGTGTCAGGCATCGGAATCGATTCTTATAAAACTCTCACATCGCCTGTCGATGTTTTCAAATATCTTCTGCTGTGCTGCCAGGCGGTTTATTCTGTTGATCGTCGCTGTGGTGACATGATGATAGGCCTCCATAAAGGTGGCGCGCCCGTTTTCCTGCTTGCGAATATAAAAAGCCCCTCTGATATCTGCTTCCGCTTCAACCTGCTCCATCCAGTCGAGCAGGGCAGGCTCCATTTTTTCATCGGTCTCGTACCAGATAAAGGCATC
>JAJDDX010000226.1 GCA_029260055.1 Phycisphaerae bacterium | reverse complement strand
ATGTCGTCCAGAGCCATGAGATTGGGAGCAGTGTTGATCGCCGCGCTGGCCACGTCGGCTTCAGCTCAGACGATTGTGTACGTCGACGGCAGTGCAGACCAGGCGCCGCACGACGGTTCCGATTGGTGCCATGCCTATCTCGAATTGCATGAGGCACTCGCGATGGCCGGCCCGGACATCGTCATCAAAGTCGCTGACGGTGTCTACACACCCGACGGCACGAGCACCGCCGATCCGCGCGATGCGACGTTAAGTCTCATGAGCGGGGTCACGATCGAAGGCGGGTACGCCGGATGTGGAGCGCCTGACCCGGACGCACGCGACTTAGATCTTCTCGAGTCGATCCTCAGCGGCGACCTGAATGGCGACGATGACACCGGAGGTAGCATCGCCGAGAACTGCCGCCACGTCGTCACGGCCTCCAGCGTGGACGCCTCTTCAGTGCTCGACGGAGTCACGATCACGGCTGGACACACCGGCGGCGCCGCCGGGAACGAGTCCGGTGGCGGAATGGTCGTCGCCGGCGGTGGCCCAACGCTGATCGATTGCACGTTCCGCGCGAATTCAGCAGTCTTCGGTGGCGGGCTTTTCAACGGCCAGGGCGCGCCGTCGTTGGCCCGGTGTACGTTCGATGACAATTCCGCGTCGGGTTCGGGCGGCGGCATGTACAACTTCGCCCTCTCGCCGCAGCAAGATAGTGCGACGCTGCTCGACTGCGACTTCTTCGGCAACGACGCCACCGGCTACGGCGGCGGCATGCGGAATTACGACAGCACCCCGACCCTCGACAACTGCACATTCCAAAGCAACCTCGCCATCCAGCGCGGCGGTGGCATGGCTAACGGCGGTGCGAGCAGCCCGCGGCTCAATGGGTGCAGCTTCATCGGCAACGGGGTGCAGAGTTTCGCGATCGAAAACTACGGCGGCGGCATGAGCAACTTCGACGACAGCGCTCCTGTGCTGACGGGCTGCACGTTCGAGGGCAACTCGGCGACGGGCATGCCTGGCTTAGGCGGCGCGATGTTCAATTCCGGGACGGCGCCCACGCTGACGCGGTGCGTGCTCGCCGCCAACGTCGCGCACCTCGGCGGCGCGATCTACAACGATGCCGGCAGCCCACTTGTGACGAGCTGTATCTTCCGCGCGAACAGTGCGGGAGGCGACGGCGGCGGAATGTACACGTTCTCCGCAAGTGGCGGAGCACCGCTCGCGATCGTCAACACGGTCTTCACCGGCAATTCGACCATCGGCGACGGCGGGGCCCTGTTCAGCGATCTGTCCGCCCTGACTTTGACCAACTGCACATTCAGCATGAACACCGCGAACAGCCAGGGCGGCGGTCTGTATAACTATGTGGGCTGCGAAGTGGCGGTCACGAACGGCATACTGTGGGGCAACAGTGACAGCAACGGATCGGTCGAGGAATCGCAAGCCTGGAACAACCCGAGCAACCTGCTGACGGCCGATCACACTTGCATACAGGGATTGACCGGAAGCCTCGGCGGCACTGGCAACATCAGCGACGATCCACAGTTTGTCGACGCTCTCGGCCCGGACGGTAACGCCGGGACCGAGGACGACGACCTCCGACTTGCCCCCGACTCGCCCTGTATCGACACGGGCGACAATTCGGTCGTGACTGAAGCCACCGATCTTGACGGGAATCCGCGCATCGTGGATCACGACGGTGACGGAACCGCCACCGTCGACATGGGCGCGTATGAAGCCCAAGTCTTGATCGAGCCGATCCCGACCGTTTCTGCATGGGGCGTGGGCGTCCTTGCGCTCCTGGTGTTGACGGCCGGTACGCTTGCCTTCATGCCGCGACGCGCGCAGCCGCAATAGGTACGTCGGGCTCGGCCCGACGGGTGGCGGAGGTGAGATAGATGAGCTTACAGGTCAGCGGAGACTTCGGCCCATTCGATGGCCGGGTGTGGCTGAATTGCTCTCACCAGGGGCCACTGCCGAAGGTCGCGGTCGCAGCCGCCCACCAAGCGGTCGAGATGAAGACCGCGCCCCATCCGATGACGCGAGCCGCTCTATTCCGGGAGGTTCCTCACCGGCTGCGGACGGCGCTCGGCCGGCTCATCGGCGTTGACGCCGATGACGTGATACTCGGCAACAGCACGTCGTACGGACTCAACGTCCTGGCTAACGGCATTCGATGGCGCGACGGCGACGAGGTCCTGCTTGTGGCCGGGGACTTCCCCGCGACGATCTTCCCCTGGCTGCCATTGCGCGATCGCGGCGTGACCGTTCGCTTCATCGAACCCGAGGGGCCGTACCTCGATCCTGCCGAACTCGAAGCGCAGATCACGCCGGCTACGCGCCTCTTTTGCACGACGTGGGTCCACTCCTTCACGGGCTACGCCGTCGACGAGGCGGCCATCACCGACGTATGCAAGCGCCGCGGCGTGCTGTCCGTGCTCAACGTATCACAGGGGCTCGGGCACCGGCCGTTGAATCCGGATGAGGTTGGCCTGGATGCGATCAGCGGCTGCGGTTTCAAGTGGCTGTGCGGCCCGTACGGTACGGGCTTCAGTTGGATCAGGCCGGAGGTGCGCGAGACGATGGCACCGGTGCAGGGATACTGGCTCGCGAACCTGACCGCGGACGACCTGCGCGGCGACTTCGACTATGAGATACGCTCCGACCTAGGCGCACGGGCGTACGATCTAACATGCACCGCGAACTTCCTGAACTTCATGCCGTGGACGCGATCGGTGGAGTACCTGCTGGAGTGCGGCCTCGAACACATTCGCGACCATGACCTAGCGCTCGCCTCGCGGTTGATCGCCGAGATCGAGCAAGACCGGTTCGAGATACTAAGCCCGACGGAGGGCCGCGCCCAAACGCCAATCGTCGTGCTGCGCCACCACGACGAGAGTCAAAACGAACGCTGCTTCGAAGCACTCCGCGCGGCCGACATCGACATCTCGCTCCGGAGGGGAGCCCTGCGTGTCTCGCCCCACCTCTACAACACCGAGGCCGACATAAACCGACTTCTCGAGTTGATCAATTCGCACGGCGTCTGACGATACTAGAACCGACCGAGGGATCCCAGTCGGATCACGGGCACCAAGAGAGGGCCTGGGAGTCCCACGGCAATTCCGACTCGATCCATTGGATGTGGGATAGATATGCCCAAGAGAGGAAAATACTGTGTCGCGGGGGCGATTGTGCTCGCCGCCACACTGACTGGGATCTACTTGCTCGTGTGGTCTGCACCGGCGTCAGCGGAGGAAGTCATGCGTGATTTCTACGGCGCCGAGGGGCGGGCCGAGGACATGCTGGCAGACCCTATCATCCTCAACGCAGACTTGGTTGCTCCCGTGGTCATCGAGGCAGTCAAAGATCCTCAGATGGAGTTGCGCAGATACGCGATCGGATTCCTTGGCAGCGCGCGGGTCGAGGCTTCTTTGCCGGTATTGCGGCACATCTTGGAGGACAAGACCGAGATCGACTACTTCCGGAGTGATGCCCTGGAGAGCATCTACTTGATCGACCGCACGGAAGGTACGAACCTGGCTCGCGAACACGCTGACGCGGATGACCACCTCGGCTACATTGCCAAGGAGCTCCTGAGCGGAACTCAGCCGTACGAACGCACATATTGGCAGGCACTCACCGGGGCTCACGATTGTGGATGAGAAGGCTTACGCGGCACAACAGCCCTGTCAGAGTTCCCGACGCATGATCACACGATCTTCCATCGGCAATCCCACGCGGGCCTCGTCCAACAGCAGCTCACGCATGGCGTGGGTCAGTTCCCCCTTCTCGAGCACGCGGAAGCTGCGCTTCACGTAGAGCGGTGCATTAAAGGGCACGCTGCGCAGCGTCGAGAGCGTTATCGACTTGTATCCGTCGTCGCGGGCTGCGTTGCAGACGGTTTCGATCAAGGCCGTGCCGATGCCGCGCCGGCCGTGGTCCGGGTGGACGTCCAGTTCATCGAGGTGAGCCTCGCCGTCCAGGCTCGATGAGAAGGCAAAGCCGACGGGCCGATCATCGCCATCGACCGCGACCCAGACCCGTTTGGCGGCCGCCCGCTCGCGCAGCAGTTCGATCGGGCTGATGATGCTGGAGAAGAGCTCAGCGAGGCCAAACGGCTCATAGCGCTCAGCCGCCAGCCGCTCGATCTCACGAAGCTGTTCGAGTTCGCCCGATCGGGCGAGCCGGATTGTATATCCCGGGTCCACGAGCCACATGATCGCGCCGGCGTGATCAGCATGCAAGGCACGTAGGGTCCGCTGTGCGGACCATGCAACAGGTATGGTCCGCACAGAGCTTGGGAGACAATTCCCGTAGCTTGGTCTGCGGACGGTTTCTTCGTGGTTTTCTCGCTCCCGTCGGGTCGAATCGGTTCGATGTGCTTGGCTTCGCCCGACTCTGTGTCCCTCGTACCCGCTCTTCCG
>JAJDDX010000225.1 GCA_029260055.1 Phycisphaerae bacterium | reverse complement strand
AGACCCCCCTCTTTCCCCCCTTGGCAAGGGGGGATGAAAGAGGGATTCCGACGCGCCTGGCTTCGGCTGCGTTCAGGTGTACGGCTCGCGCACGCTGCGTGGCCACCGCATGCCTTGCGATGGCCGCGTTGGCGGGAGGCTGCCGGTTCTCACCGATCCCGATCAAGATTGACGAGTACTACCGTGCGGCCCACGAGTGTTATCCGAAAGTCAACGACGTGCTCGAGGTCGGCGACCTTGTCTTTCGCAAGGGCCACTTTTTCATCTGCAACGGGCCCGTGGACTACAGCAGCTTTCTCTCCCACTGGTGCGAGAGCCCGTTTTCACATATCGGGATGGTCTATCAGAAGGTGGGCGACACGTGGGTCATCCTCAACACTGACGCCCACGGCATCAAGCGGACGTTCCTGATCGACTGGCTGATCGAGGGGCCGGAGAACATCGTCGTCAAGCGGCTGAAGCCCGAGCACCGCGACAAGATCCCGCTGATCATCAAGGAGGCCGGCAAGCTGCTCGATCGCGATGTGTTGCACGATGCGCACTATCTCGCCGAGACGGAGCGGTTCTACTGCACCGAGATCATGGACTACTGCTTTCGCGAGGCCGGCCTGCCGCTTGCGCCCCTAATCCGCATTCGAGACCTGCCGAAGATCGGGCATTGGTATACCCTGCCGTGGTATCACATCGTCGGCCTGGTCGCGGAGATCGACCTGGATAACGCGATCTCGGTGTGCGGCAACGAGTCATACGGCATGTACTCATCGCCGGCGCTGATGGAAGTGCTCAACCTACTTCCGGATGAATATCGTCAGCCGCCGTACGCCTTGTCCGACTAGTATGACAGCGGTAGGATCGCGTCGGCAAGCGTATCGAGGTTCGTTTTCCGGGCGTGCGAGCAATCAGAGCACCGGGCGCAAGCCCGGTGACATGACCGCGGGCTTGCGCCACGCGGCTCTGATCACGGCATGGCGCTGTCATACTAGCCCCCAGCCCTAACGCTGGTTCACACAAGCCGGCTTGATGCCCGTAGGTGGCAGACGCCCGACCCTGTGAGCTTGGTTCAGACGGGCGGCACGATACAATCAAGGAAGATCGCGTTCAGCAACGCTGTCGAGCATCGGCGAAACGGCTCGAAATGGGAAGGCCCGTCGCGATGAGACCTCAGCCGATCCGCAAAGTACAGCTGGTTCTTCCGCCGCCGAAAAGACCGGATACCAACGTCACCAAGTTCGCCAAGTGGCCTCAGCCGCTGGCGATCATCTCCATCGCGACCTATCTGTGCCGGCACAACCCGGATGTCGAAGTCGAGGTTCTCGACGCCAGCAACGTACTCAGCTTAGAGCAGGCGCTCGAGAAGCTGGACGCCGATGTGGTTGGCGTGTCCACGACCGCCGCGGGCTACGAGTACGCCTTGAAGGTTGCTCAGGTCGCCACGCAGCGCGGGGCCGCGGCTGTGCTCGGCGGCGCTGCGGCTACCGCATTAGCCAGGGAGATTCTCACCTATCACGATTCGGTCGATGCGGTGGTGCGCTACGATGGGGAGATTGCCTTCTCCAAATACGTTGCCGGCGCCTCGCTGGAGTCGATCGAGAACCTCGTTTACCGCGACGAGGGCGAAATCAGAGAGAACCCGGTCAGGCTTCTGAACCTCAACGAGCTACCGATCCCGGATCGCAGCCTGGTCGACATGGAAGCCTACTTCCGCAACAGCAAGGACAGTGACTATGCCATATGTGAGCCGTTCTCGCGGCCCATGAACATCTATTCGCAAAAGGGCTGCATCTGGCGCAGCCAGGAGGAGGGCGGCTGCGTCTTCTGCTCCATTCCGTACTACGACTTGCGCGTTCGCGAACCCAAGCTCGTGTGGGAAGAGATCGGATCACTGGTCGACACGTACGGGGCTGACTTCATCTGGGATCCATCGGACAATCTGGTTGGCGACAAGGAGTGGTTCAGGCAGTTCTGTGCGGCCAAGCCGGCGGGGTTGAACATCCACTACACCAACTACGTGGACGCCATGGCCGTTGACGAAGAGGTTGGCGGTCTACTGGCGCAGACGGGGTGCTGCAGCGTGTTCGTCGGTATGGAGGCCGGCGACCCGGCGATGCTCCAGAGCATGAACAAACGGTCCACGTTGGAGGATAACCTCAACGCCATGAAGATACTCCAGTCGCAGCGCATCGGTGTGATCGTGGGTGTCGTCGTCGGTGTGCCGGGCGAGACGAAGGAGAGCTTGAACAAGACCGTGGAGTTTCTCAAGCGGATCTCGGAGTTCGACAACTTCGACCGGCTTGAGTGGGGCAGCCTGATTCCCTTTCCCGGTTCTCGGGCCAACCGAACGCTACGAGACCATCCCGACCTCCGGGATAAGTACAAGCATTTCGGCGACGACAACTACACGCGCGATCTACTGAGCATGACCCGGGACTGGTATCGCTATTTCTGCGAGGTTAGCTTCGACGACATCCAGGCGGTACAGGAGAAGGTGGTCGAAGCAGGGCTGGTGCCCTACGAAATGACCGCCTACCAGCGGCGTTCATGGTCGGGCACGCCGAGCCGGGTGTTCTTGGACGCCGTGTAATTGGATCTTCCCTGGATAGCGCGTGCCGTGGCGCCGGATGCCACTCTTGTTCGCCCGCCAGTGCCGCGGACGGCGCCGCGCATCATGCACGGCGCCGTGTCCGCCAGGTAGGACGCACCGATCAAGTGTCAGGCTGTTCGCCTTACTGGAGCCGCCAGTTCGGCGTGTGCCGCTCGTGATTCGTAATCGCTTTGGCAGGCGATGCAACGCGTCGCCTCCGGTTTGACATGAAGTCGCGCAGCCGGAATCTTCCCGCCGCAGTCCACGCACTTGCCGTAGGTACCGTCCCGCATCCGGTGCAATGCTTCGACGGCTTCCACTGCTCGTGAGGCGCAGCCTCCGGCGCTGAAGCTGATCGTTTCGTCCGCCGCCAACTCGCGAAGCATGTCCTGCCGCTGTTTCGCCCTTGATGCTGTCTTGCCACGTGCCATCGTTGAACCTCCAAGAAAGTCGGAGGCCGCGCCGGCTGCGCGACCTCCGCTTGCCAGATGCTTGTATAGAGCGCTCGAGCCGACCGGAGTCGAGGCGGCAATTGGCCCCCGCGCCTCCACGATCCATCTGTCGCCGTTGCGCTCTCTACCCCCATAAGGACAGGATGCGTGCCACACCGCTCTGGAGGAGCCAAATGCGCGTAACGCGTTTGTTTTGCTATGGTTAGGCGCTAGCAGGGCGGCTCGTCGAACCGGCTTATCATGGACGATATGAGTTCAAGATGGTCAGCTGTTGGCCATTATGGCCACGAACGGCCCGCTCGCGAGTCAGCCATCGAATTCGACGGACGTGGAGGTGCGGATGCCGTGCGAGGCGATCTTCTTGCGCAGTGTCGTGCGGCTCATGCCGAGCAGGCGGGCAGCCGGGGCGAGCTGGCCGTCGCAGCGCTCCAGGGCTACCCGGATGATCTCGCGTTCGATCATGGCGGTCGCCGCATCGTACAGTTGTCCGTCGAGGGCGGGCTGGGCGGCGAGCTTCTGGGCGATGGCTCGTGCCTCGCCCGTGGGGGGCTCGACGGCCGCAGCCGCTCCCGGGGTGGCGGGGCTCGACGCCCGCTGCGCGGCCTTGCGGATGTGCTCGGGGAGGAACTCCAGCCGCATCACCGTCCCGCGTGCGACGACCAGAGCGGCCTTGATGGCGTTTTCCAACTCGCGCACGTTGCCCGGCCACGGGTACTTGAGCAACACCGGAAGCACCTCCGGCGAGAACGATCGGATGTCGGTACCGAAGTTGCGGTTGTATCGCCGGACGAGTTGGTGGGCGATCAGGATGGCGTCGACCTCACGCTCGCGAAGCGGAGGCACGTCGATGCTCGCTACCTTGAGGCGAAAGTAGAGGTCCTGTCGGAATCGCCCTTCCGCGATGAGCTTTTCGAGAGGCTGATGCGTGGCCCCGACGATCCTCACGTCACTCGTGATCATCTTCGACCCGCCGAGGCGTTGGAAGGTCTGATCCTGCAGCACGCGCAGCAGCTTGGCCTGCGTCGCGGGCGGAATGTCGCCGATCTCATCGAGAAAGAGCGTACCGCCGTGGCACTGCTCGAACTTGCCGACGCGTCGCAACGTCGCGCCGGTAAAGGCGCCCTTTTCGTGGCCGAAGAGCTCGGATTCGATCAGCGTTTCTGGGATGGCTGCGCAGTTGACCGCGAGGAAGGGTTGATGCTTGCGCGGGCTGTGGTGCAGGATGGCCCGGGCGATCAGTTCCTTGCCGGTGCCGCTTTCTCCGGTGATCAGGACGTTCACGTCGCGCGGGGCGATCAGACCGATGAGCTTGTAGACGTCCCGCATCGCGGGCGATTGCCCGATGATCCGGTCGACCGCGTCGTCGTCCTTCGGTTCTTCATAGACAGCCGGCACGCGCATGTCGCGGCTGATGCGGAGGGCGTCTTTCAGATGCGGCACCAGCGTGTCGGGTTGGATCGGCGTAACGAGGTAATCGAGGGCGCCCTGCTTGATGGCCTCGATGGCCTGTTCGCTGTCGGCCGGCTCCGCGTAAAGCAGCACGCACGCACGCGGATGGTCTTGTCGCAGCGTCTCGAACGTCGCGTAGTTACAGAGGATCACGTCCGGCAGGCGATCGGCCAGCGTCGGCTCGGCATCGGCGAGCTTGCCGACGCAGGTCAGTTCCGCGTCGAGTTTCTCGCACGCATCGCGCACTTTCCGCGTGATGCTTCGATCCTTCGAGATCAGCAAGATGGTATCAGCCATGGCGTAACTCGCCTGCCGTTCGCGTCCGTGCCGCCCGGTTCGTCGTTTCTACCCGGATCCGCCGCGCATTCTAACCGAACCATGGGGGTATGGTATGGGCGGGCGAGTCGCGGCTCCTTTGGCCGGCGTTTCAACGGTGTGCCACCGCTCTCGAGCGGTGCTCGGATTACACGCCGCCCACAAGCACAGTTGGCACGGCGGGCGGTTCGCCCACCGCCGATGTCCTGATCTCACGGGTAGACCGCGACGTGCCGGGACTCATGCCAGGCACGGATCGTCCGGGAGGGTGAACCACAGAGGACACAGAGAGCACAGAGTGGATCGGGAGGCCGATACGGGGACGGCTGGCCGACGTGCCTCCGTGGGCTCTGTGATCTCTGTGGTAAGAACTGGAGCTGCTGGCGATGATCCGTCGGCTCGAGACCAGTGGCACCCACTACGGCGCATAAGCATGGGTCCCGGCGCGCCGGGACCCATGCCACGCTGTCATCCTCACTTACCGCCGACGGAACGGGCGGGCCTTGCGGACGATCACGCGTCGACCGCCGGAGTGCCGCGAGTGTGTCGTCGCTCGCGAGAAGCCGCGCCGATCGGATCGACCGGCGGCGGTGGAGGTCGCCACCGTCCGTCTCGGGCCCGCCGTCGTGCTGCCGCCGGCCTGAGCCGATCGCTGCTGCCGCCCGAAGCTCACGCTGTTGCCGCCGCTGACCGCCACTTCGCCATTGCGTCCGATGCTCAGGTTGAAGTTGCGAGCCACCGCCTGTCCGTTCGGCAGACTCACGGCGTTAGAAGCGGAAAGCGAAAGCCCGTTTTCATCGACGCCCACCGCCAGACCGCGTGCGGTGTTCACCCTTCCGCTCCTGGTCTGCGTGCGGGCGAACCCGACATCGCCCTCGTACCTGGCGGACGCTTCCGCCTGCCCGTTTCCTCGCCGACTGCCGCCGGCATTCGCCCATGTTTCCGCTTCAGAAGCGGCTGCAAGACCGCCGCCACTCAGCATTGCCAGACAAGTCAGTATGTGGGTCGCACGTTTCATCGCTCTATCCTCCGAACAGGTCGCCTGTTGTTTGTCGCTTCAAACGTTCTTTGTCGGCCGATGGGGGCGGGCGGTTTCCCGTCCGCCCCACGGCGACCGACCACACTAACGTCGGATCTTGATCATCGATGCACGCGAGTGGCTTCTGCCGAATCGCGATGCTCGGCTCTCCGCATGCACGGTGGCCCGGCTCATGCGTCGCGGTCCGCTGACGGCAATCCCGACGCCGTCGGAGACGGCACGTGCCGACAGTTGAGCGCTGCTGATGGCCTGCACATCGCTGACGGCACTGCCGCCGATCGTGTCGGCCAGAGAGTCACTGATGCTCACCGCGGACCCGCCGAACAAGCCTTCACTGACCGCGAGGCTGTTGCTTCGAGCGTGGCCATAGCGGCTCAGGGCGGTGGAGTACGACTGACTCGTCGCATCTCCCCAGCGTGCGCCCCTCGCCAGAGCCGTAGAGTTACTGAAGGCCGTTCCGCCGATCGTGGCGGCGACGCTCA
>JAJDDX010000224.1 GCA_029260055.1 Phycisphaerae bacterium | reverse complement strand
CCGTGCGAGACACCTGGCGCGTTCTGGCGGAATGGACCGCCACCGAGTTCACATGGCTGTGGTCAGCACGCCTTCGCGCGGCGAACACAGCAACGGCAAACCGCGCTGCGTAAACCTGTGATCTTCAACGGGCTGCTAGGGTCCAGCGCACCTTGCGAACAGCCGCCATAAAACCGTGCTCGCGGTCCTCGAGTTTGTCGAGATCGTGCACGAGTGTCGCCAGATTGAACTTGGACAGTTCAGGCAGGTTGATGCGGAATCTCCGGTCGGTAGGCGAGACGACCGGCTCCTTCTGAGTGCGCTTCGGGCGGAGATCATACCTCCCGTCTACGAATGGAACGCCCTCCGACATCTCTGTAACGTCGTTCGTGGAAACGACCTTGCCATTTCTCCATAGTCCGTGCTTCCACACCGTTCCCGCCTTCAATACATCATACGCGCGTCGGCGTCGGAAGCTCGGCACGACCCGCTGGTAGATCCGCTCCACTTCTGTTTTACACTCCCTGCTCAAGGTCAGGCTCGGAATGGTGTTACGCGATTCATCCTTCTGGTGCTCGGTGAGGAACTCCAGAGCCTCTCCAATCCGGATCCCCAGCTCTTCCATGGGCACGTACAGTGATTCGTAGACCCGCTCCCTCCACTCACCTCTTGACCGGGCATCCGACTCGTCGGACACGAGTACGGATCGCTCGCCAAAAAAGCCCGCAGCCTCATCGCGCAGCTTCTTCAGTCCGGCCCAACGCTCCAACACGATACTCTCGAACGTATCCACGTTCTGTTCGCTACCGAGGTCGTTCTCAACCGCCTTCTTCAGCCTTTCGAGTTCGCCGACTAGTCTGTCAAACTCCCCGCGGACCTCGTGCTGATCCAGGCGAGGCTTCTCCTCTCGCTTCGTGCACCGGATCCCGAGAACGGACCCTTTCTCGATCTCGAGTTGTTCCGGAGACTGCGACACGTCGACGTTTTTCCGGATGATGTCAAACACGCCCTGCATGTCCAAGGCCTTCATGTGGTCGACCCGAATAATCTTCTCAGCCGTAGGCAACGCGCGCTTTCGCGATAACTCGGAGAGTTCTCGATCAATGCTCTTCTTCAACGGCACGTCGTCCTCTGCCTCGACGACGGTATCCACTTTCAGCATATCGCCAACGCAGATCAGCAGTCTCAGCTCCATCCGTGATGTCCTCCTCGGGCGGCATGGAGGACCATCGGGCCCCTCCTAGTCGCCCCTATCAGAGGGCCGACCGAAGACTCGCCTTCGGCAAGGCCTCGCCATTCAACCGGCGTATCACGACGGATGGGTTCCGCCTGGCTCGGGTGGTCGAGCAATTCCATGGGCAACGCTCCGCACTAGCGCTCCGATTCTCGCTGCGCCGCCTCGAGCTTTCCGTGCCGATAGAGGCGGTCGATTCTCTGGTCAGTGCTCACCGATTCCTCGTCCGTGAGGATGGACTGTGCCCAGGGCAATCGCGAGTCCCGGTCGAAATCCTTCCCCAGCAGAAAGGCCAGTTCGACATACAACGCACATTGTCTGCCCTCGGTGAAGCCGTAGCGGCGGGCCTTCTCGATCCCGTGCCGGATCCTGCTGCGGACTTCACTCTCCCCGAGATCCTCGAACTGCCGGGGATACCACGTCCTGATGAAGCCGATCAATGCCTCCTCGCACTGCTCCTCACGGCGCTGTTCCAGCGCTCGCATCTGTTCCTTCCGGATCACGACCATCGAAAACCTCCGCAAACCGGAACGCCGGGACGTCCGTTTCGATCAGCCCGGTGCAGCCCCATCAGGATCGCCCCCCTTGTTGTGCCGAGGCGCCGCTTGGCTGCAACGGCTTCTCGTCGATCTTCACGCCGGTTCTCTCCGAACTGCAGGCCAGCATGCCCCCCGGACTGTCGGCCTCGCAAAGAATCCGCCGGACCGGGCCGAAGAACTCCCGCGTGTCCGCCCCACGGCAGGTCGGCAGGTACACGCGCAGTACGCGCGGATCATAGAAACGGAAGAAATAGCGGTGATCCTCGTCATCCGTCGCGTGGAAGAGCCCTTGCAGGTGGCTCAGCAAGGCATCGGTGTCGGCCGAGGTGATCAGCAGGATCCCGGCGTTGCTGCCGAGGCGCTCGGCCCACATATCGAGATAGCCCGATCCGTTGTAGGGGTACGTGGTGCGAAAGGCGATCGGTACGAGATAGGGGGCCACCTCCAGCATGTGCTCCCCGCTGCCGTCCTCGAAGAGCCAGTGAATCGTCTGCCCGAAGCGCCGCGGGGCCGCAAAAGCGAGTTCCTTGTCCGTGGCCGCGTCCACCACGCCGTAGATCCGATCGCCCATGCCGAAGCGATAGCGAATGAAGGCGTGCAAGTCCGCCCCCGTCGCCGCAGTGCGTGTGGATGCCTCCGCCACGTCGATCCTCCCGTACGTCACTCAAAATCCCGGTACAGATCATTCAGAGAGTCAATGACGTCATACGCCACCGCCATGTCCTTGATATCGCCCCTAAGGGTCGCCATCTCGCCCTTCTTCCCCACGTTCTCACTGAATTTCTTGAAAAGCCCCTCTGCAGCATCATCACGGGTCCGCCCATCCACCTGCCACGAGCCATCGTCTCGTATAAGTGTGCAGGCATTCTGGAAATAGTCGATAAGGTACTCCCAGTTCTCGGCATCTTTCTTGCAGATGACATTAGCCTTCATCGTCTGGCAAGCCTTCCTCAACTTCGTCTCCCAGTCCGCCTTTTCCTCCTTCTTCTTCCTCTTGCTCTCGCCTTTCTCCCTTTTCGCGAACACCTTCACCATCTTTTCGACCTCTCGCTCCTTCTCTTCTCGTTTCAGCTTCTTGGCCTGGGCGGTCTTGATGGCACGGGGAAGCCCACAAAGCATCCTCGGCAAGAGCGCCTCGCACGTCTCGCATGACTCCATGACTTTCGCCCTGCCGCCCTTCCCGTCGTACCAGATCTCAGTCATTGCCAACGGCGCATCCCCATTGCGCAGTGCGCCCGCAATCAACTGAGGTGCAGCGCAAGCCCCGGGATACTGGCCCACCTCCACAGCCTCTTGCTCGCGCAACTCCACGTCTCCCCTGATTCGAGGGTACTTGCACAGCACTGGTTTTGAGTTTGGATTGAGATCGAGCCCCGGCATCAGGCCTAGGCCTTTAAGGGCCAAGCCAAAGGCTCGCCCATTCGGGGGCTTGCCCGACGTCGCACCGTAGTCCGAAATGACCCCACAGAGAACACCAATCGCGAAACCCTTCAAAGTCGTTCCCTGATCTTCAGTGTCCCACTTCACACGCAGGTCGCTCTCGCCAGCCTCCTCCTTGTAGCGTGCCGCAAGTTTTTTCGCCAGGGCCACGGTGTCGCTCTTCGAGGGGAGCACATGCGGTACGTTCCCGCTTTTAGTGTCGCTACTAGTAGGATACTCTCCGCAAACCGGGCACCCCCATTCCCTCCATTCCTTCCCATTCAGGTCGCGCGTCCAGTGCTTTTCGTTCTTGCAGAGCCAAACTCGCTTCGCGTAAACACATTTCCCCAAGTGCGTCCCACTCGCCCAGTTCGCACCGTATACAACGGCGGGTCGAAAACACTGCGTTTCTCCCAGGTCTTCGACCTGAGTTTGTTTGAGTTGAAAAGCCTGCGACATCATCCCTTCTCCTTGACGTGCCATCCACGGCCCATGCCGGCCAAGGAATGCTCGCTGATCACGACGCCCGTCTCGTGAGATTCGCACACGCAGAGGGCTCGCGGCTCCTCGGCCTCCATGACAATCCGAACAACGGGCCCGAAGAGGCCGGCCTCCTGCTCGGGAGTGGAGGTCCCCAAGAAATTCCGCAAGACCCTGGGATCGTAATACCGGAAGAAATACTCGTCGCCCGCCTCATCAGCAACGACGAAGATCGAGTGAAGGTGCTCGCGAAGGGCGGGCGGGTCGGCGATCGTCAGCAGCAGGACCCCCGCACTGGTCCCAAGGCGCTCCGCCCAAAGATCCAGATAGTCCGACTCCGGATAGGGGTAGCTGGATTCGAACGTGATCGCCACCAGGTAGGGCGCGACGTCTTTCATTTGCTGGTGCGTGTCTTCACTGAACAGCCACTGCAATTCCCAGCCGTAGCGCAGCGCGCCCTCGAACGCCAACGCCTTGTCCCGGGCCGCGTCGACCACGCCGTAGAGGTTCTCACCCGACTCACGCTGCGATTCGATGAAGGCGTGCAGATCCGCACCGCTTATCTTCACTGCGGCCGCCTCGTCGATGTCCGCCACGCGCTTCTCCTAACAGCCCGCGCCGCGCTGAACCAAACCCGTCCCGTCTTCGGCTGCGCTGCTGAACGCGGCCACGCACCCGGGGTTCGAGCATCGCGGCGGCGGGAGCGGCTCTTCGTTGCAGCCCGGTGAGTCTCGGTCCACCAGCGGGGTGCCGCTTTGTGTGGCCGAGGTAAAGGCGCCGGCGCAATCCGGGTTCGAGCACTCGCCGGTGCAGGGCGAGGTCACCGCGACAATAGAGACGGTCGCGATGGACGTAGGCGTGATGCAGCCCGTGGCACCGCCGGGCTCGGCCCTGGCCGCGGTCGATTCCGCCGGCGAGCCGCCGTCACTTGCGCCGCCGCCGCCCGCGCCGCCGCCGCCGCCACCACCTCCGCCGCCGCTTCCCATGTCACCGATCATGGTAGTGGGATGGCCCAACGTGATCGCCCCACCGTGGGCGGTGTTGTCGCCCATGCGGGCGGCCGGCATGTTGCCGATGAAGACGGTCGGCGAACCCTTGACGATCGTATCCGGCGGTCCGGTGCAGGTACACTGGTCACCGACCCTGGCGGCCGGCAACATGCCGATGAACACGGTCGGACACGCCGGCGGCACGATCGGTCCGCCCACGTGCGGCACCACCCCGTTGACGAGCGGGCAGTTGTGCATGTCGCTAATACGTGCAGCCGGCGGCATCACTTATCCTCTCTGAACACGCGTTCTGCTCGCGGCATCGAACCGTCGACACGGGTGCTCTCGCTCCCCTCCGCCGATGAACTCTGTTCTATCCCACCGGCGTCCGACGGAACAACGGTCTGACCAGCTACGCGCGTCTTGTCCGCCGGCGTCACTTCACCTTTTCCGGATCTGCGATCGTCTGCTTCTTGTATACCTGGATCGCACCCTCTTTCTCGAAGTAGTTCTTCCACGTAGACCCCACCGCGCTCATGTCGACGTTCTTCGCCGAGCCCTCCTCGCCGACAACCTTCAAGTCCGGCGCGAGCGGCCTCTTGACTTCAATCGTTGAAGGATTAGAGCAATCCCAGCATTCCGTCGGCTGCGTGTCGTACCTGTGGTGGTCCCTGTGGTAGCACGACTCGCAGTAGTATTGAAAACACGTGCCGCAAGCCTCTCCCTCCTTACCCTTCGTTGTCGTGCAGCCTTCACAAGAATAGGCACCTTCGTACACCTGGGCGTCCGACTTGCAGGTTGCGCCATCCACGTTGAACACCAAGCCCTCCTTATGGCAACATACAAATCTTCGCTTGATCTCCTGGCCCCAAGATGGAATCAGGTGCACCTGGATTCTGGGTTCACCCGGCTCAGCCAGCGCAGTAATCTGCTTTGCCTTCGTGACCGGCTTTACGGGCGTGACCGTCTTTACGGTCTTGACCGGCTTTGGGGTCTTGACCGGCTTCGGGGGAATTGGAGCAGGAAGACCGTTGTAATAACTCCATAATCTGGCGGCCCTATGGTCCGCGCAGATCTCCAGCCCAAAGGTGATCTCATCGATTGTAAAGACGGAGCCGCCTCCGAGGCCATCCTCGTTGATCTCGGAGATCCTCTTCGTCTGCGGCCCGTGTCTCTTGTCTTCCCATTTCATCACCGTCCCGGGAATACTGGGCCCCTCTCCCAGTATGTCGCGGGATCCCCAGGCAGGCACGACCTTTCGCTTCTTCTCGCCGTGGATTTCGATCCAACGTTCCTCCCCGGTCTCCGTATCCCAGTCGCCGCCCGTGGACCGTATGTAGTCGACGTCCGATATGAGTTCCTTGTAGATAACCACTTCTCGCAAGCCCTTGCCGCCGACCGACGAACCGCCCTTCTGCACGAGAGCGACGTTGCGCACCTCAGTCGTCTTCTTATCCGACGGCCATTCAAGGCTCACGTAACTCCCTTTCGTGAACGCCTCCTTGGTGTCCAGCGTGAGCTTATAGGTCCCGCCCTTGGCGTCCACGACTTTCTCGACCTTCACGTCGCCTGTCTTGCCGACCTCCATCTCCAGCGCCATGGGGGTGACATGGTCGTGTCCACATGTCGCACATAATCCGTTCGGCTTCTTCTTGTCCACGAACTTCGTACACTGTTTTTTGGATACGCAACTCGGGCACCGCCCTCGGCGCGGAGGGTTCTTGACCGTGATGGTCTTAACTCCGCCCGACGAGGGTCCGCAGGCGATGATCTCGAACTTCTTGGTCTTGACTGCATCCGGTTCGTGTATGAAGTGTACCCGTTGCTTGGCCTTCAATGGCAGCGCCCTGTCGAGCGTAAGCTCGCGCTTAGGTTTCGTGAGATACTTGGACGATACGACCTGGGCCTTGGCAAGTTCCTTCACGATTGCGCCCTTTAGCGGCGGTGTGGACAGATGGTCGACCGTAATGGTAGGCTTACTACTAACTTCGTCTATTTCGACCTCCTTGATCTGGGTGAAGGCATCCTCGTGTTTCTCGTAGCCGGCTGCGGTGCCGAAGACGAAGAGCCAATCCTCGTATTTGGCGTCCTTGGTTTCCTCGTTCATGTCCGGCAGGATCTTGTGTACTTGATCAATGGAGTAGGCGCCATTGCCTCCGCGGAAGTAGAACTCCGGAGCCATGAAGAGCTTGAGGATGGAGGGTTTCTTGACCGTGTTCGTCACGCCAATCGCCGGCTTCTTGATGGACTTGGTGGGATTGATCTGGTCGTACGCGGTGGTGATTGCCTTCTTCATCAGTTTGCAGCGGGCCTTGATGTCCTTCTCATCGTCCTTATCACCGTGGTAAAGCTTATCACCCCAAGGCCTGATGTTGAACGCAATGAACTGCACTTCGGTGTACGGCGGTGGCATAGGGCGGAGCCTCCAGTTTCAGAACGCAACCTCCATCACGGAAGCAGGGTCTTATCTCCGGGAAAGCCCATCAGCTTCCGTGGTTTTCCACAAGTGCTGCGCGCAAGTCATCATCGAGCTCGCCAGTCCCCTCGATACCCGCGTCCTTCTGAAAGGCGCGAATCGCCTTGGTCAGTGCTTCGCTGGGTTCTCCGTCAATCAGCTCGTCGAAGAAGCCCAGGTTGCGCAGTCTCGTCTGAACGCCGGACAGTTCCGTGATCGGGTCCAAGTGGCCCAGGTCGAGCTCATATTCATCGCCCTCACTCGGGAAGGTCATATTGCCGCGCCTGGCGTCCGGCGGAATGACAATCTCGACCTGCCCATCGGCATCGGTGACGCCCTCGGACGCCGTGCCGTCGATGTCGACGAGATAGGGTTCGTTGGCCCGCGGTTCGTCACCGCGCAGGAAGCGAATGATGAGGATTTCCGGCGCCCCCTTCCTCACGAACCGGTGCCTCTCTTCAGTCTCGCCGGATTCGGTCTTGGGGTTGATCTCCGGAATAGTCACGCGATCGAACGGCAGGAGCACATAGGGATTCTGCCGAACCTCCTTCAGCTCGGCGTTGGCGGCGGCGTTCCAGATGGTCTCCCAGAAGTGGCCGGTGTCGATGGCGAGGCTGGCCATGGAGTCACCCTGCCTGACGACGTAGTCGCCCTGGCCCACCGGACCGGTGCCCTCTTGATCGGCGAGCGGGATGTAGAGCGCGTCTCCCGGCTGCAGCGCCCCCGGCGTCCCGCGACGCTCGCGCAGATCTCCGTTCTTCTCGTGGCTCCAGATGCGCTCGGGCTCCTGCTCGACCTGCCGGGCGATGCTTTCGAGCGTATCGCCTTCATGAAGGGTGTACTCTTGACCGGGCTGCGGGCCCCCACTCCCTGCACCGACGGCCTCCGCAACAGCCGCCTCGACCTTCGCCTGTTTGGCCTCCATCTCCGCGCGGAGTTGCGCGGCATGCTCCTGTCGCAGGCCGGCACCCGCGGGAAACTTCGGCATGTTCGGAATAACCGGCATCAGAGTCTCTCCCATGCTTCGGCGTCGAGGTTCACGAAGGACATCTGGCAAGTGCCCTCCTTGGGCACCAGCACGTGGACGATGCCGTTAGCGCCCGTCGGGCGCTCACAGAGCACCTCGCCGCCCGGATCGGTGACTTTGACGACCTCGCCGACGACCGGCTGACCGGCCTCGTCCACTAGCTCGACCTCGATCCAGGTCGTCTCGACCTTGTGGCCCTTGATGTCCGCCGGCACTTCCGCCGGTTCCGGCTCGGCGCCGCCCGCGTAAGTCGTGTCGTGGCCGGGCTCGGCGCTGTCGGCGTCAACCGGAGCGGCGGGAGCGGCGGGCGAGCCGGCCAGGGCGACCACCGGTCCAACCGGCGGGCCCGCTCCGCTGTTGATGTTCACGATCGGTCCGCCCATGATGAAGATGGCCGCCGGCGTCAGGACGATACTGCTGCCACCGCACTTGAGCTCGATACCGGTCGTGGCCTCCAGCTTGATGCTCAGCGCCTTGGTGGCGGAGGTCATGGTGGTTTCGTTTTTGTGGTTCTTGCCGAATGTCTCGATGACATCGCCCGTGACGTCAAGCGACAGGTTCCCACCGAACTTCTCCGACACGGCGCCGGCCACGTCGAGCGACTTGTCGCCGCCGACCTTCTCCTTCAAATCGAGCTTGACCTCGACGCTCTTGCCCTGCTTGACCAGTTCGGACTTGTTCTCTTTGACCGTCAGGTGGCGGTCGTGCCCGATATTCTCCACCCGGTCGTTGTTGACGCGCACGTGCAGGTCTTTTTGCGCGTAGAGTAGTACCTGCTCGCTATCCTTGAGGTCTTCGAAACGAATCTCGTTGGTGCCGCCGCCGCCCTTGGTGCTGCGCGTCTTGATGACGCTCTTGGTCTTCTCGTCGGGCAGCGCGTAGGGCGGCATGTGGTCCTTGTTGAAGACCCGACCGGTGATGATCGGCTTGTCGGGATCGCCCTCGAGAAAATCGACGATCACCTCCTGCCCCACGCGCGGCAGGAACATGATGCCGTATTGGCCGCCGGCCATGCCCTGGCTGACACGAATCCAGCAGGAGTCCGTCTCGCCGAAATCGCCCACGCGGTCCCAGTTGAAATGGACCTTCACCCGGCCGAACTCGTCGGTGTAGATCTCCTCACTTTCCGGGCCTACGACACGAGCCGTCTGCGCCCCGCGCATGACGGGCCAGGGCGTCACGCGTGGCGGGCGATAGGCCACTTCCGAGGGGATGCACTCGAAACAACATTGGTACACCGTGAACCGCTCATCCGCTACGTCGGAGGAAGCAGCATCCTCGAGCAGGTTCGGGACAGCCAAGGCGCCGACCGGATCGGCTCCGGAGGCGGACGCGACGCCGGCGAGGTCCCTCGAGACCTGCCCGCCGTGGTAGAGCCACTCCGTGTTCGTTCGATGCGTCGTGCGATCGCTGCTTCCATTGGCGCCGCTGGGGTCGGCGACCGTACGCGCTGTCGATTGTCTTCCCTCATGGCTAACCGAGGTGAGCAGGTACGAACGGTTGAGCGGCTCGTTCGGGTGTTCGACGAGTTCGAACGTCTTGCCGGGGCCGAGCCGGGTCGCGCTGCTCTGCCCCGTGCCATGGATGCGAGCGGCTTCAAACTCCTCGATGCGCAATTGGGCCCGGCTTCCGCCGGCGCTCTGTTCCACGTATTCCCCGGGATAGTCGCTGAACTCGAGACCCGTATCCCGCCCGGCGTCGCTCGTGGACTCCAGGTTGAGCGCGGGTCTCTGGAAGCTGTAGTCGTTAAGAACGACCTTGCCCGGCCGCACCGACTGCCCGAGCCGGAACCTGAAGACGTGTTCCGTACCCGGGTTCATCCCGGACGGCGGGTGATAGGGCAGGGCGGCGTCGCCTTCGATCGGGGCGTAGGCACCGGTTGCATCTCCCAGGACGAGCGTATGCCGCTCCTCGGTCTGCTCGAAATGCCACCAGATGCCCTCTTCCTCCATCAGGCGGCAGATGAAGTTGTAGTCCGTCTCGCGATACTGCACGCAGTAGTCGCGCGGCTCGTAGGCTCCGGTCAGGCCGCCGAGATCGAAGCAGTCCGAAGCCATCCCACTCTGGCTCAGCACGTCGGTGATGATCTCGACGACCGTTTTGCCTTGGAAGATCCGCGAACTGTACCGGTGAGTCAGCAGCCAGAGGTTCGGCACCAGCTCCACCCGGTAGTAGTTCTGCCCCACGGTCTCGCCGATCGCCTCGAAACTCCCGACGACGCCGTGGAACCAACGCCCACCGCCTTCCGTGTTGATGCTCAGGACCGCCGGCTTGCCCACGATCTCGTCGAAGGGCACAACGTCGTCCGTGGACACCAGTTCCATCTCGAATCGGTACAACCGGCAAAGGCCTTCGGTCCCACGATAGCGGATCACCGAGAACCGACTGACATCGCCACCGGCCACCTCAAAGGCCAGCTGCGCCGTACTCCAATCGCGCACTAAAGCCATGACTCCCGGCTCCCCTGTAAATGCGCTCGCTAGCTCGATGGTACCCTTCGAACGGCACCCGGCTCACTCCTGCACCGCCCGGGTTCACGCGGTACGGGCCGCGCCCCGAGAATTCACTCGCTACCCCGCCGGTCTATCCGGTACGCACTGTCGGCAAACGAGTTACGGTTTCACATCGCTCGTGGTAGCGCCCCGTTTCCACGTGTGATCCCGAGGACCTGCCGATCGGGGCGACGGGCCGGCCTTCGGTCACTCGCCTGACGATCGCCGATCGGTCACGCGGTTAACTATCTAATCGCTCCGGTATCTTCGTGAAGTGGTCGGTGTACCGCATCCGGGTTTTCACCGACAGTCGGAAAACAACGTCCCCGCATATCCCGAGTGGACGCGAACGTTCGCTTTCCGTTTGCCTGGGAGAATCGCCGTACTGCTTGTCAGCAAAGGAGTTACGGTTCGACGCCTTCCGAACGCGAGCTACCCGTTCT
The DNA here is from genome assembly GCA_029260055.1 of Phycisphaerae bacterium. Lineage (GTDB taxonomy): Bacteria > Planctomycetota > Phycisphaerae > UBA1845 > UBA1845 > JADFOB01. The sequence goes on along the minus strand of JAJDDX010000224.1, from coordinate 5,457 downwards.
GCGGTGCTCCTGACGAACTCGAGCGCACGAGAGGCGGATGTCGTGGCTTAGGATTATCGTGATTCTCGTTCTGAACGAGCGGCATCCTCGATGGATTCCGCGTTCCGATTCCGAGTACTATCATCACTCGAGAACGCATCTGTCGTTTGATCGCCACTCGCACGACAGTAGTCGAAAGCCAACACACGGGCCGTGCCTGTGATGTCGTAGCATATCCAGTCGGCCGACGCCGATTCTCCGCATTTTGCCAGCGGGCGTGGACAACTCCGGGCAGCGTCAACCTGCTCCACAAAGCTGGCCCCGCGGACTTGAGTCACTGAGGACCGGCACACCCGGACCCGTCCTCGGGGCTGCCTCAGTATGTGCATTCCACCGGCACGCTAGTCGTCGTTCTCGTTTCCAACAAGCGCACAAAGGTCTACAGTACAGGTGCCTGCATTGCCGCACTCGTCTTCGGCCGTGATGATCAACGTAGCGACTCTCGCTTCGATTTCTAGGATTCCATCGTCGTACTCGACTTCGCAATCGTCCTCTTCATCGCCCCCGTGGCCATCGCCATCGCCCCCGTGACCCTCGCCATCGCCTCCGTGGCCCTCGCCATCGTCACCGTGGCCATCGCCATCGCCACCGTGGCCCTCGTCTTCACACTCCAACTCGATCATCTGGCCGTCGACTATGGGAATCTCGAGGCAGCCGATGTTGACTACGGCCGAGACGACCACCGAGCCACAAGCATCCGAGGCACCGAACTCGATGAGAATCGCCCCGTCGTCGTCACCGTCGTCGTCACCGTCACCTTCATCGTCGTCGTGATCGTTCTCGTCTTCGGGCACAAGCGTTGCGGAACAGAACACCGCCGGCGATGTGGTGTCTGCGATGGCGACGGCGGTCGTACAGGTATCGCTTGCGAGCCCGTCGTCGACCGTCAAGGTGACGCTGCATGGGACGTGGCAGCCGGGATCGGTGCTGACCGTGACCGTTGGCGTCGGGCTTGCCGGATCATCCAACCCGGCGCCGGGGCAATCGGTACTCCATGCGTAAGTCAGCGTCTCATCGTCAAGATCGAACGATCCGGTCCCATCAGGGGCAACCACCGTGGCCGCTCCGTCGCACTCGACGTTGTACGGCCCGCCGGCGTCACAGACCGGCGGAGCGTTTACCCGCGTCGTTGCGTCAGGGTCTTGCGGCGGTGCCTCGTGGTTTCCGACGTTGTCCGTCGCCACACTGTAGAATGCGTATGTGTGACCGGGCTGGCCGTTGAACACAGCCGAGGTGTCGGCGGTACTTACCCAGAGAGCGAACGGCGATGCGTCGATGGCCACGTATACGTCGTACCCGGCTATCCCGCATCCGCCCGCATCGTCCAGTCCGATCCAGTCCACCGAGAACGACGGGGCCGCCGTACTGGGCGGAAGTTCCGTCACGCGGCTGGCAGGGGCACCGTCGTCGATGGTGTTCAGCGTCTGGGGGGTCTCGATCGGCGGGTTCACGTCGAAGACGATATTCGCCATGTTGGTGATCGGCGTTCCGGTAGGCAGGCCGGACCTCGGACGGATCATATAGCTCACGTGCCCCTCGCCGCGGTGGGTAAGATCGTCCGGATCATCCGGGGGAAGGAAGCCGGCGCTGGCATCTTCGGGTGCCCAGCCGGTGGCCGGGTCGTAGGAAACGATGCTCCACGTCACCTCGCCGCCCCCTATGTCGATGTCGACCTCGACCTCTACGATCAGTGGTGTCTCGCCCGTGTGCCATCCCTCCTCATCGTTGAATGTCCAGCCGTCGATCTCCATGCTGGTCTCGTAATGGGTCGTCCCGCTCGGAATAGTGACCACGTGCGAGCCGAAACTGACTCCCAGCAACTCAAACGTCGTCCAGTCGAGATCGTCAGCGAGTTGGTCGGTGATGTGTACCTCGACCGCCGCCGCCGTCGCCTCCGGCTCGTTCTCGAAATAGATAGTATAGGGCATAGGCTGGTCCGAGGTCATGAATCCACCATCGCCAAACCCCGCCGGGCCGATCTTCTCGTTGGGGTCAACCGACTGCCGGCGCTGCACCGACCCCTCGCCGGCGGGCAGAGCAGGTGGATCGGGGGGCGGAGCGACGCCATACCCGGACTCCCACTCGGCTCCCGTTGATTCCTGGGCCTTTACACGTTCAGCATGGAGGTCAGCCGCAACGTCGAAGGCAAGGGCAAGTGCACCCGCACCTACTGCTGTCCAGCCGACAGGATTCGACACCGCGAATGCAAAGATACCCACTGTCGCAAGCCCCCAATGCCCAACGCCATGGGACACCTTCAACCTGTCACCCTCCCTCACCCCTTCATACACTTCAAACGCACCTAATCCCACGCCCAACATCGCAGCACCCTTCCCGGCTCCTCGACCGAACTTGCCGAACTTGGCGACTCTCCCAGAGTGTTCGCCGTAGGCGGCGAGCCCTCCGACCGCGTAGCTCGCTTCCCACTGCGCCTGATCATACTTACTCAGTCCTGCGGGATCCACCCAAGTAATAGGAGCATTACCCGCGTAGCTATAGGAGTTGAGTTCGCCCGCATGGAACCCCAGCGGGTCGGACGATATGAACCTGCCAAGACTACTGGCATAGAATCGGTTCCTCATGAAGTCCAGATCCGTTGTTTTCCGCATCACACCATACTTACCCACAAACTGAAAGGGGTTGGCGATGGTCTCCGACGCGCCAAGTACGAATCCAAATGAGTCGTAAGAATAGCTGTTGGCGACAAGAACACCGGCATCCGTGAGCTCGCTTGTGTTGCCTAGTGCGTCGAAAGCGTAATAGCTCAACGCGGCGGATGGGGCCTCGCGGGCGATGAGTCCAAAGCCATGGATGTACCGGGCCCTAAGCTGCCCACTGCCATCGTAGTGGCGCTCCACGTCGCCGTACCCGATGGGATCGTACATGTACCGACTCACGTCGCCGCCGTGACTCACGCCAACTAGGTTACCCAAGGCATCGTAGGTGTACTCCCAGGTTCCATCGGACAGCGTAACGCCACGCACCAGCCGGTTTTCCTCGTCGTACTCATACGTGGTCTCACCCTGGGCGTTGGCTTTGGATGTCATATTGCCGTCGGCGTCGTAGCCGTATGTCGTGTCCCCGGCCTCGGTGTACTGATTCATGTTGTTGGTGGTGTAACTCGTCTGGGCGCCGCCGTCAGTAACGAGTGTGCGATTCCCCGCGGGATCATAATCGTACGTAACCTGCCGGCCATCCGAGTAGCTGACCGTGACGAGCTGCCCGATGGCGTCATACTCGTAGCAGGTTGTCGCTCCGAGCGTCGTCATGGAGGTTCGGTTCCCGTTCTCGTCGTAGATATAGTCGAACTGGGATTGCACCGCACCGTCCGGCGCGTAATTCACAAGCCGAAGTACTTGTCCGGCTGCGTCGTACTCATACGTCGTGAACGTTCCGTTACCTTTGGCTTCCCCGATCAGGCGGCCGGCCCCGTCGTATTCGTAGCGGATCACCTCCGTTCCGCTACCGTCCGCCAGACGCTCCAACCTGCCGGCTGCGTCATACTGGTAGTTGAGTACGTAGCCATCGTCGCCGACGCGCTGGGTGCGCCGGCCGGCCTCGTTGTAGGCGAACGTGAACCAGTGGCCGTCGGGATACGCGATGCGCGTCAGGAACCCGGAGGCATCGTACTCCATCGCGATCGTTCCCGAAGCATCGGTGACTTCCGTCAGGCGTCCGACGGCGTCATAGGCATAGGTGACCAACCGCCCGCCGGGATACTCCTTCACAGCCAGCCGGGTGAACGCATCGTACGTGTAGGTTATGGTCTGTCCCCGCCGATTTGTGAAGCTGACCACATTGCCGGCTGAGTCGTACTCGAAGCTTTCCGCGCTGGCGTCCGGGTATACGATCGCGGTGAGGCTGCCGGATGCATCCGTCGTGAAGTCCGTCCGGTTTCCGTTCTGGTCCACGAGCCAGGCCAAGCGGTCGTAGTCGGCCGTGTAGCCCATCGAGACGGTGCGGCCCAGAGGATCGCTGACATCGGTCAGGTTGCCTCGACTATCGTATGCTAGCTCGTACGCACCACCATCCGACCCCGTCACGCCTGTGAAGGTAAGGCCTTCGCCGTACTCGAACGAGACCGCGTGACCGAGCGGGTTCACCACTTCGCTCAGTTGCCCGGGAAGGCCATATCGTAGCCTACTCTCGGACTCGGCAGCGTCGCGCACGATGACCGTATCGAACGTGGCGTAGTCGAACTCGACACGTTCGGCACCTCCGTCGCGCCACTGCGCCGCGAGCCGCCCAAGCGCATCATATCCGTAGTAAAGGTGTGTACCATCCGGGAAAACGATTGACTCCAGTCCGTGGTCCGCCGCGGACCCAACCACAGGGACGTATTCGTATCCAGTCGCCCGATCCCCGGGCGCGATCACATTGACCAGATACTCGCCAGTGCCCTCGTAGATGTACTGCGTCTGGCGTCCGGCGTAGTCCGTCAGGCTCTCGATGCGCCCCCGGGTGTCGTACTGAATCGTCAAAGCCTGACCGTTGGAATGGGTCACGTCGGTCAGGCGGTCCCCTACGTAACTCAGCGCGATATGGTTGCCGTTGGGCTCCTGAATGGACACCAAGCGCCCGTCGAGATCGAATGACCAGGCAAGTCCGTCCTTTTCGCGAACCTGGTGTGTCCCGTCCGACCGCTCGACGAGAACGCCGTAATCTCCCGGCCGTGCCTGGAAGACCGACCACGGGGTCAACCTGGCAAACGTCCTCGTCATGCGGCCCGGACCCTCGACGACGGCGGTGTAGTCGTCGGGGCGATCGAGAGAGTACTCGAAGTTGTGTGACCAGCCCCTGCCCAAGGGCCCGACGTGGAACCGGTGCGAAAGGCTATCCGTGGCCACACGGGCAAAGACGAGCGGCAAGCCGGGGGCGGGAGAATAAGCGTCCGAACTCGATGCCAGGGTCCGAGGCAGAATAAACGCTCCTACAGCCTTGGCGACCTCGAACGAGAACAGCTCACGCACGTTATGGGTTCGTCTTCCACGGCTCGCCAGGTGCGAAGCGTTGTCGTCCAGGACTTGTAGGTAGCCTGCCCAGGTCGCTCCTATCTGACTCGTAATCTGCGGCCAGATGGCGCCCCACAAGTCCGGGACGATGTCGTTCGGGCGGACCAGGGGCTCGATCTCATCCCAATCGATAGGCGTCGTGTCGTCACCGGTGAGAACGCCGAGTTCAAAGTCGACTAGCTGTACGTTCCAATCCCATGGCTGCTTCAGCCCACGGTAATAAACCGGGATTCGCCCCGAGTCGCCGGGGCCCAAAACGCCCGGACTAGCAGCCTGTTGAAATTCACTCCTTTCTGGCACGCGTCTTGAAGGAGTTGTTGGCATGGTATTAGCCAGGAGGGCGTGATCATGTCGATGGGACGGCGGAAGAGTGAACAGCAGGCAGGTTGGATCGCGACTACCGACC
>JAJDDX010000223.1 GCA_029260055.1 Phycisphaerae bacterium | reverse complement strand
TCTTTTGTAAGATTTTCTGCTAATTGTTCATAATGTTCCCTAGTTTTTCCAATCTCATCAAGTTTTGAATTTTCAATTTCAGTTAATTCTTTGTCAACCTTTTCTGAAACATATTGTAATCTTGCCTCTGCCATCATGAATAATTTATTATTTTCTTTCCATAAATGCTCAGTGATATGTTCTACATATTGTTGCATATCATTTACTAATTTTGTTGAATCACCTGAAGAAAGATATTCTTTAGCTGAAATTTCCATTTCTGCACCAATCTCTCGTGAACGCTGATGATCAATTAGCATCATAGCAATAGGTCCCATGTTAGCAGGCAAACCAGCTTGCTCTAATGCTGGAAATAGTGATTTTTCTTCTTTAGTATGATGACATACATCTGTGAAGTTTTTTGAGAAATCAATTACTGGCAGCAATATTGATTCAGGAATCTGTTTACCGTCATTTAGTAATTGAACGGTAGATTCCATTGCTTTGATGACTTTTTCTATTAACTCATGATCACGTCTTAATGATGTAGTAGACATGATTAATTGAAACAAAATCCAATATCTATATCTTGTTGATTTTGAAAAATAATTAAAAGGTAGAAATTAGTTAACGATAATTCGTTAACATGTGGGTTTAGCGATTAGAAAGGCTTTTTGATTTGACAAATGCCCAAATCTTTTTGGTCATTTCACTTGGTGCGATTGGTTTCTTACCAAAGACTTGCTCTACTGTTTCAGAACGGCCTGCAAAACTAATTGCGTATCCACCAAATGCCGGTTTTTTAGATTTTGATTTATCTGCTTTTCTTTTCGGAGCTGCTTTTCTTTTCGTTGTAGTTTTCTTTTTTATTGCCAATTTCTTGTAATTTCATTTAAAAGAAAGTATAATAACTTACACTTTTTGATAATTTAAAACGAGATGATTTTTGAGCTTCTTGACGGATTTAAGATTTAGATTTGGGGATTTAGAAATTTTATCAAATCCACTACCCTGAACAAACGATATTGAATCATTCCCTCCAATTACAAATGGGGAAACTGTAATGATCAATTCATCAAAGATATTTTGTTTGATAAATTCCCAATTTACTGTTCCGCCGCCTTCAACTAGTATTTTTTTGATTTTTTTCTCTGAAAGTTTTTTCAACAGGGATTTGATATTGACGGATTTATCTCCAGCAACAATTACTTGAACTGGGAAATTATTCAATTTTTGTAGATTAGATTTTGTTATTTTTTTCGATACAGCTATTATTGTTGGCACCTTTGCAGATGTTTGTAAAATTTTTGATTTATCAGAAATCTCACCTTTAGAATCCAAGATTATTCTAATGGGGTTTTTTCCTTTACTGTAACGTACAGTCAGCAAAGGATTATCACGCACTAGCGTGTTTTTTCCAATAATTATTGCATCCACTTTTGTTCTTAGTTTATGTAATCTATCAAGATCTTTATCAGAAGAAAGTTTTGAATCTCCTGTTCTAGTGGCAATTTTTCCATCAATGGATATTGCTGCACTCAAAATAATGTATGGTTTAAATTTTTCCATATACTATTTTTCCTCCAATCATAACGGCTTTAATGGCAGATTCAGATGCTCTATGTACGATTGATGCGTATGGATCATGCATCGGTTCTAAATCTAATGAGTGTTTATCTAAAAATATACAATCAGCAAATTTTCCAGATTCAATACTTCCAATATTTTTATTTAAAATTTTTCCACCATTCACTGTTGCCATTTTAAGAATTTCTTTGGCATCCATTCTTTTTTTATGTAACCCCATAGTTACTTTCCAAATAAAATCCATCTCTCTAAACATATCAGGAGAATTTATCATGACGTTATCTGTGCCTAGTGCTAGAATGCAACCCGACTTCTGCATTAAATCAATATCAGGGATTCCCTCAGCAAGTGACGAATTAGCTCTAGGGCAAATTACAATACCTCTTGTTTTTTTAGAGGCTATTTTGAGATCAAATTTTGAGGCATATGTCATATGAACTAAAAAATCAGGTTTTAGAGTCAGGGCCCTAATTGTTTCAGATTTTCCAGTAATTTTTTTTGATTGAGAAGTACTTTGTTTAGTTTCAGCAGAATGGATTGCTCTAATTTTAGGTATTTTTGAATAATAATTCAATACGGAATTACTGTTTTCATTTGCGCCACTGACACCGATTCCATCGCATTTTTTGAGTAATTCAGACAATTCAGAAAATTTTTCGCTTGGAAATGATGAATTTTTTTTAATTTCTTGGGCATTTTGGTAAAATTCTATTCGGCCTAAAATAATTGATCGTAAAGGAACGTCTTCTAGGACTTTTTTTAATAAAATCACGCCATCTAAACTGCCCTCCCTAAAATCTACAAACGTAGTAATTCCCTTTCGAAGCATTGAATGACATGTATTTTTCATGAAATTCCCCAGGATTTCGTTTGGTGTTTTTTTTAAAATTTTTGATTTTGCACCAAAGACAGGATGAATTTTTTCATCAACTGTATTGTTTAAAGAAATATCCTTACCTACAGAATCTCCAATATGAGTATGAGCGTTAATCAACCCGGGCATCATTAAAAGGCCCTGACAATCTACAGATTCTTCTTTTAAAATTGGTTTGATTTTTGGATTGATTTTTTTAAATTTGTCATTTTGGATTCTAACGTCAGTGTTTGAGACATAAGCTAATTCTTGACCAGCTAAAACACTGATGTTTTTTATTAGCATGATAATTCATAAACTTCAGGTTTCTCTTTCCCCGAATCTCTAATTTCGCGTATTGTATCGAGGGATTTTGTCGCTAACTGTACTGCCTCTCTTCCAGTTTTTGCATTACCAATTCCACAATTTAATAAAATTTCATCTTCATCTTTTACAAGATTGATGAAATCCTGAACTGATTCTTTTGCCTCATCAGTTGATACAACCATAAAGTTATCACCACCCATAAAAAATGTGAGAGAATTTTTTTCTAAAAAGAATTTAGACATTTTTGAATACAGTCCAAAGATTATTGATGAAATTTCATAAGGAGAATTAGTTTTTCGTCTGGATGTAAGATCATCAACATCTAGATGCATTATTGACACTTTTGAATCAGATTTATCATAAATGAAGCCAAAAATATTATGTTCGGCATTTAAGATAATTTTGTTTTGCTTTCCTTCATATGCTTTGAGATTTGCTTCAAAGGGAGAATTGCCATAACCGGTAGAAATTGTCATTCCAACTTCAAATGATTTTTCGAGGATCTTTTGGATTTGAACATGTTCGTCCAAATCCAACCCATTTGAAATTACGAAAAATTCATCTGCTCTATTTAGAAAAACTATGCAGTTTTTATCAGAAAACAGTCTCTGTATTTCTTTGTAGATGGATGCCTGAAGCATTTGGAGTTCGTGCTCTCTATCACTACCAAGAGTTAGGGTCCACGGGCCGTATTCGGTAATTTTTAAGATACTTAGTTGAATCATTTTTGAATCCTTTTTAGCTCATCAGAAATTTTTACAACTGCTTCTACAGCCCGTTCTGCAACGGGTCTAATTCTAGCATAAGCATGTCTTTCGTGCATTCCTGGACCTGAAATTCCTAAAGAAACAGGTTTTTGATATTTCAATGATAAATCTGTAAGTGCCTGAGCAGCTGCATGTGAAATGACCTCATCATGTTTTGTTTGTCCCTTAATGATAGCACCTAAAGTAACTACAGCGTCAACATCTTTTTTCTGCAATAACATATCAACTACTATAGGCATATCATAGGCTCCTGGAACCATACAAGTAAAAGGTATTTTTAATTTCATAAGTTCTGCTTTTTCTTTGGCAATAGAGAGCATCCTAGACGTCACTTCCTCATTGAATTCTGAAACTACTAGTGCTATATTCAAAACTAATTCACCTTAGCGTATCCTAATAGATCTTTTCCATCAATTAACGGAATTCCATTTTGTTTTGCAAATTTTTCAGCTTTGTCTACAGATAATGCAGTATAAGTTTCAGCATCCA
>JAJDDX010000222.1 GCA_029260055.1 Phycisphaerae bacterium | reverse complement strand
CACACCCTGATAGCCAAAGTGCGAAGGATCGTAGTTGAACCCGAACCGCGGATGAGCCCCGATTGCCGCTAGCGCCCGGCCGGCTGAGCGAATGTCGAAAGCAATCTCCGTCGGATGCACTTCCAAAGCGAAGTAGGCGTCCACCTCCTCGAACACGTCAAGGATCGGCTTGAACCGCTCGGCGAAATCCGCGAACCCTCGCTCGATCTGATCCGGAAGGTTCGGCGGAAAAGAGTACAACAGCGGCCAAATGCTGCTACCGGTAAAACCGTTGACCACCACACGCGTAAGACGCATCTTGACCGTATCAGGTGCCGCGTCGAAGAAGCGCCGTGCGGCCCGCGCGGTGTCCATCATCTCGCCGGCTGCACGCTTGCGAACACCCTCCGGCTCGCCGTCGCCCCACACGTGCTCCGGGAGAATCTGCTTGTGCCGCTCGTCGATCCGGTCGCACACAGCCTGGCCCACCAGATGAGCACTAATGGCAAAACAACTCAGCCCCGACTCACCCAGGATCTTCCAACGCCCGGCGCAGTAGTCGTCCTCAGCCAGCGCCCGCCGCACGTCGAAGTGATCGCCCCAGCAAGCCAGTTCCAAACCGTTGTAACCAAACTCAGCCGCCTTCCTGCATATGGTCTCGAACGGAAGGTCGGCCCACTGCCCGGTAAACAAAGTGACAGGTCTTGGCATCGTATCGCACCGCTCCATGGCTTGTCGGACTACTTCACTTCACTCAGCTTGACCGCGGCACGATTCGTCGCAGCCAGCATCGCCGCCTCCAGCACACGCTGCGTTTCGTACGCATCCGCGAAGTCCGGCAGCGGCACCACCGGCTTCTTGCGACCGAGCACGCGCATCATGTCAGCCGCCATATTCACGAACCCGTGCTCGTACCCGATCACGTGAGCATCAGGCCACCACGCGTCAGCGTAAGGATGGTTCCCCGCCGACGTACACATGATCCGCCGCCAGCCGGCCGTCCGCGCGTCGTCCCGATTGTCGAAGTACCACAGCAGGTTCATATCCTCGAAACTGAACCGGATCGCCCCGTGCTCACCGTTGATCTCGATGAAGTTGGCGTTCTGATTCCCCGTCGCCAGGCGTGTCGCCTCGAAACTCGCCACCGCTCCCTTCCTAAAACGAGCGAGGAACAGCACGCAATCGTCCACGTCGCTGCGCCCCATCGCGCCGCGCTTGCCGCCGAGTTTGGCCCGCTTCTTGATGAACGTCTCGGCGATGGCGCCGGTCACCTCGGTGATCTCGTCGCCCAGGATAAACCGCGCCATATCGATGATGTGGGCGTTCAGGTCGCCGTGAGCGCCCGAGCCCGCCCGCTTCTTCTCGAACCGCCACAATAGCGGCGTGTCCGGCCCGCCCCAGCTCTGTAGGTAGTTCGCCCGAACGTGATAGACGCGACCGAGCCGACCCTCCCGCGCCAATTGATGCGCAAGCGCCACAGCCGGACATCGGCGGTAATTGAACCACACAAAGGTCTTGCCCTTCGCCTTGGCGGCAGCCGCCTTCATGGCCCGCGCGTCGTCCAGCGTGCCCGCCAGCGGCTTCTCGCACGCCACGTGCTTGCCCGCTTCGAGCATGGCGATCGCCTGCTCCGCGTGAACGTCGTTAGGCGTCGACACGTCGACCAGATCGATCGCGTCATCCGCTGCCAAATCGCGCCACCGCGTCGTCCAGTGTCGCCATCCCCACCGCGTGGCAAACGGTTCGAGCGATTTGCCGTCCCGCGCCGCGATCGTGTGCATCACTGGTTCAATGGGCACATCAAAAAAGCGTGGAACCTTGAGGTAGGCGTTGCTGTGGGCGCGCCCCATGAACTGCTGCCCGATCAGCGCCACGTTGCACTCTTTGGCCATGGGCGACCTCCACCGCTTGAATCGGGTGCCACGGGTGGCTTGCCCACCCGTGCCGCCTACGCGAGCCCTTCGGCATGACGCCGACCGACAAGCACTCCGCGCGTCCGCGTCGCGAGCGTAATATTGCCCCGCCGCCGCGTCAACGACCGGCCAGGCCCACACCCGAGCGACTCGCCTTCGGTGCGGGTTTGTCGTATTCTGCCCGCTAGCCAACCGTCCGATCAGAAACCGCGGTGTATCGCGGTCCATCGGTCTCGAAGCGAAGGGGGCTTGTCGCCATGGGCAACGTGCTATTGGGCATCAACCTCGAGTTCGTTCGTCACGACGACAAACCGTTCGAATGGGCCGTCGAGAAGGCGGCGCAGCTCGGCTACGACTACGTTGAACCGATGGTCCACTGGGGCCGCGAGCTGCTCAGCGAGGCCGGCTACTTCCACAGCGTCTCGATGCTCGATGACCCGTACCGCATCAAGCGAGCCTGCGAAAAGGCCGGGGTCAAGCCGTCGGGCCTATCGACGCATACGCCCCTGTGCAAACCCGAGATCAGTACCGAGTATCTCAAGCAGGCCGTCCGGTTCGCAGCCGAGTGCGGCGCGCCCGTCGTCAACACCGACGAAGGCCCCAAAACGGCATGGACCACCGAGGACGAGGACCACGTCCTGATGCGCTACGTACTGAAGGAGGCAGCCGCCGTGGCCGAGGCTCGCGGCATAGCGATCGGCATCGAACCCCATCAGCAGTACTCCAAGCATCCCGACGGCCTCGACCGAATCTACAACCTCGTCGATTCACCCGCGATCGGAATCAACTTCGACACGGGCAACAGCTATCTCTGCGACCACGATCCGATCGAATGGCTTCAACGCGTCGCCGACCGCCTCGTCCACCTCCACGCCAAGGATATCTCCGTCGAGCAGTCCGACGCCCAGCGCGGCAAGGTCACCGGCACACCGGTCGGCTGTGCCTGCGGCGACGGCGTCATCGACTGGAAGGCGGTCATCGACGTGATCAGACAGGGAGTCGACCGCGACATCGTGCTGAGCGTAGAATGCGGCACCGTCGAGCAGGCCCAGCGCAGCATCTGCCACTTGAAAGGCCTGCTGAGCTAACGGTACCTGTACACGACCCGTCGAGGAGGCAAGAGATGGCACACCTTGATAAACAGAGCCTCGCCCCGGCGATCGCCATGATCTTCTGTTTGGCCGCTGTGGCGTCCGCAATCGCCGCCGACCCTGCCAACGCCCCGCCGGCCACTGTTCCGACCATCACCATCGACCCCGAGACGGTCACCATCGCCACCAGCAGCCGGGTCGCGGTCCGCTACCGCTATGCAGGTGTCCCTTTCAAGCCCTACATGGACGAGCTACGCAGCCCGGCCGGCGTCAACATCCTGCGCGACGCCCCGCACGACCACCTGCACCACCACGGCCTGATGTTCGCCGTTGGCGTTAACGACGTCTCGTATTGGGAGGAAAGCGACAAGGGCGGCAAACAGGCCCACAGCGCCCTCAAAGACGTGAGCGCCGACGCGTCCGGCGCCGGCTTCGGCGAGTACCTGATCTGGCAGACTCCAGCAAAGGAATCGGTAGCCTCCGAATCCAGGTCGATCCGGGTCCACGCGGGCGATCAGATCGACAAGCTGCGTGCAACCCTGCTGACCTGGAGCACCACGCTCGGCCCGCACGCGAGCGGCAGCGTCACG
>JAJDDX010000221.1 GCA_029260055.1 Phycisphaerae bacterium | reverse complement strand
TTGGGGCTCGTCTACGCCTTCAACGAACTGAGTGAACACGAGTCGGAGATGATCGGTACGCTCTACGAGACGGCCACCGACCGACCCCTGGCAGCCTTCCGCGCGACCGCCGTGACGGTGAAGCCTTCGCACGAAAACGGTCATTCAAACGACATCTGGGACACGGACTCCGATGCGTTGGTCCGTGCCGAGTTCGAGCGACTGGTGCGCGCCTGCGTGCGTGAGATGATCGCCAACGATGAGCCGTCCGAAGTCGAAACGCCGGAAGGATGGGTGCCCGCGGGTCCGATCCTGCCGGTCGAGTGGCCGCCGCTGACGCACCGCCCGCGCCGATAGCGGGCCGACTCGGCTCATCGTGCCCTTTCCGGAAAGAGGGATGCTGGTGGGTGCTACACCGATGAACACCGCCGCCCCTCGCCATCCGACATCGCGCTTCGTCATCAAGCACTACGTCGAAATCCTGACCGCCCTGACGCTGCTCTTCGTGCTCCAAACCGGTCTTGTCCCGTTCGACTTCTTTCAGGACGCGCCCGGTGAGGGCGCGCGGGGCTTCTTCTCGGCAGCGACGGACCGCTTCACGCTTCCGGACATCGTCAGCAACGTCTTTCTCTATGTGCCGCTCGGGCTTCTCTTTCATGCGTGCATCCGCCGCTATGGCATAGGCGGCCTTACGGCGTGGCTACTGGCGGTCTGCGCAGCCGCCCTTGTGAGCGTCGGTATCGAGTTCCTTCAGTCCTTCTCCCTGTCACGCGTGTCGTCAATCCTCGACCTTCTGGCCAACGTCGCCGGCGCGGCGATAGGAGCACTGATCGCAGCGCTGGCGCACTGGCTTCTGCCGCGTTTCCTCGGCGCGGCCTTGTACGAATGCCACAGTCATCCGCAGGCGGCACTCGTCAAGGGTTACTTGCTCGTGCTGGTCGTGGCGGCTGCCATGCCGTTCTCGTTTTCGTTCGATGCGGGCAGGCTCAAGCGGGCGGTCGATCAGGCTCAGTTCGTGCCGTTCGCCGCTCCGATCGAACACGCGGCCGCCGCTGAGGAAGCGCTCGCCGCGGGCGACCAGCGTGAATATGCCCTGGCGAAATGGGCCGGCCTGAAGCGATGGTCCCGCTGGAGTATGGAGTGCCTTTCTTTTGCCATACTCGTGTGGCTCGCCTATCCGGTCCTGCGACGGCAATACGGCTTTACACACTGCGGGGCGCGGGCTCTGCTGTGGTGGTCCTGCGGTTTCCTTGCGATCGGATTGAGCCTGCTGCAGCTACCGATTCTGACGCGTGGTTGCGACACGACGGACATACTCTTCAGATGGCTCGGCCTCGGGCTCGGGGTATTCGCTCGTTCGACCTACAGCCAGGCCGGCTGGCGATGGCCTCGCGAGGAGCAGGAGCGCCTCTGGCACAACCTCGGCTGGCTTGGCTGCTGGGCCACGCTGGCGTACATACTCTACACAGGTCTGATCCCGTTCACGTTCGACGTGGAGGCGGGCGGGGCGGCCAAGTCCGTCAGCTCGATGGGCTTCCTGCCGTTCTTCGCCTACTTCGTGACGCGCTTCGACCTGATGATCGACGACGCCATGGAGAAGTTCGCGGCCTACGCGGTCTTCGCCGCGCTTTTGACCGCCGTATCGGCTCGACTGGCGAACACCTCGGTCTGGACGCGCATGCGCCGCGTGGCGGTGTTGGGCGTGTCGATCTCCGTGATGATCGAGATCGTGCAGATGTACATGCCGGTTCGCGTCGCGAGCCTGACCGATCCGATCCTGGCCTTCTGCGGGTGCTCGATCGGCGTCATGGCCAAAGAGCAAGCCGTGGCGTTCTACTGGTACGCCGTGACGCACGAGATGATTGGACCTGAGGGCATGCGGCGGGACGAGGGCGTGCTGACGCGCATGCCGACCACCGACGAGCTGATCGGCACGCTCATCGAGCCCCATCCCGAAGCCCCGGTCGAAATGCCGCCGACGCCGAAGCACGCTCCCGAGGCTCCGCCACAGGATCAGTAGGGCCCACATCGCACGCGATCGACACCGTCGTTTGCTCCTCACGCTCATTCCGGCATAATCCAAACCCGACGCAACGACATGTGTGCCTCGGGCCGGGCGTTTCCCCGTGGCCGGGCTGCAACTAAACGACGATCTTGGGAGGAAGCCGACGTGGGCACGACGATCCAGACCCTTTTCGAACGGGGCCAGTCCATCTGGTGTGACAACATCAGCCGCGGGATGATCAACACCGGTGAGCTTAAGCGCCTCATCGACCTCGGCATCGTGGGCGTCACCTCCAACCCGACCATCTTCATGAAGGCCATCACCGGCAGCACCGACTACGATGATCTGCTGAGCGAGCTGATCGAGCGCGGTGGCGACACGATGAGCATCTACGAAGGACTGGTCCTGCCGGACATCGCCGACGCAGCCGACATCCTCAAGCCGGTCTACGACCGCACCGATGGCGTCGACGGCTACGTCAGCCTCGAAGTGAATCCCAAGCTAGCGTACGACACCGAAGGTACCGTGGCTGAGGCGCGGCGACTTCACGCGGCGCTGAATCGCCCGAACGTACTGATCAAAGTGCCCGCGACGCAGGAGGGCATCCCGGCCATCGAAACACTGATCGGCGAGGGGATCAGCGTCAACGTCACGCTGATTTTCGCCCTGTCGATGTATGAGCAGGTCATGGCGGCCTACATCAACGGTCTAAAGAAGTTCGTTGCGGGTGGAGGCGATCCGAAGAAGGTGGCGTCGGTGGCGTCCTTCTTCGTCAGTCGGGTGGACGGCGTCGTTGACAAGCTCCTTCAGGAGAAGGCGGCGGCCGGCGTTGATGTCGGGAACCTGAACGGCAGGGCGGCTGTCGATAATGCGAAGCTGGCCTACGCCCGATTCGAGGAGGTCTTCGGCTCGTCCGCGGAGTGGAAGGAACTGGCCGCCAAGGGTGCTCGCGTGCAGCGACCGCTCTGGGCAAGCACCAGCTCGAAAAACCCGCTGTATCTCGACACGATCTACGTCGACAACCTGATCGGCGAGCACACCGTCAACACGCTGCCGCCGGCCACCATCGACGCGACGCTCGATCATGGCGCGACCGAAGTGTCCGTGCGCGACGGTGTCGACGAGTCGCGCCGCCTGTTCAGTGCGCTCTCAGGCATCGGGATCGACATCGACGCGGTCACCGACAAGCTGCGCGTCGACGGCGTAGACGCGTTCGCCAAGTCGTTCGACGAGTTGCTGGCCAACATCGATCAGAAACAAGCAACGCTCCGCGCGGCCGGGTAGTCGCGATGCGGCTATAGGCAAGTACGATGGTCATAGACTTTCTGGTGCATGGCAAGCACGTTAACGGCTATGCGTTCATCGTGCCGATCAGGATGTGTGGGCCACGGAGTATGGATTTCGACGAGCGCCTGAGACAGATCATTGAGATGAATGACGAGATAGAGACGTGGGAAGTCGATGAGCGCAGGGTGCGCCCGATCTTGTCGCTGTTCTACCGGCACGAAGCGCACAGCAAACTACAGTTCATCTTCTACGGTGACGGACCGGACTGCCCCGCAGACGCTGCTGAGAACAAGGAGGGATCGCAGGAGCACCGATCCGGGGCCGACGTCCAGCCATCCAGCCCGAAGGGCTGATAGAAAGTAGCCGTGAGCAAGTCCGCTGAAGGCGGACGCCGCCCACGGTGGCGAACGTGAAGTAGCTCCCCCCGACCCTGTATGGGTCGAACAGGATGTACCGATGGAGGCCGACCCCGTCAGGGTCGTGGTGTTCATGGCGACCGGATTCCGGGGGTGTCCGCCTTCGGCGAACACCCCCGGCTACTATCGTGCAGGCCTTCAGCCTGCGTTTTCTTTCCACCGCTACGTCTTCGCGGCACGTCTCGTTCCTCGACGTGCCCTACGGGTATTCCGGTAGCGTTAAGGCTGCTAACTTGGGGATCGCCGCGGTGGCCATCTTGAAATAGCTCGAATCGACCTCGAGGCCGATGCTCTTTACGCCGAGCGCGGTGGCGGCTGCGATCGTCGCGCCCGAACCCATGAACGGATCCAAGACAACGCCCTCACCGAGCGGCAGCGATGCCCGCACGAGCCGCCGTAACAGACGCTGAGGCTTTAGCGACGGGTGCGGCGCGATCTCCCTCTCACGGCCGCGTGCCGGCGCGGCGTGGATCAGGTCTTTAAAGGGCTCATTCTCCGATGGCCGCCGCAGCCCGCCGGTCTTGTACTTCCGCAGGTTGTCCTGCACGCGCCCCTCGCAGGGCTTGCGAAAGAGCCCCCACGGTTCCCAGCAGGATTTCGGCATCACCGAGACTTCGGCGAACTCCTCGTGCGCGTTCTTGGGCCGATCGCCCCCGCGCAAGGTGTGCACGATCCGAATGATCTCGCCTCGCTTCTCGAAGCCGGCCTCCATGAACGGCGTGTAGACGAAAGGCGACACGAGTGGATTCGTCGCGATAAAGACATGCGCGCCCGGCACCAGCACGCGTTGAAGCGCGGTCGCAAGGTCCTTGAAGAAAGCCGCAAGGGACGTGCGGTCCTTTTCCGTCAGCACGGTAAACCGCGGAAGCGGCTTGCGCTTGCGCCCGTCGAACGCCGGCGGGATACGCCACACGCCGCCTCGCCCGTTTTTCATTTTGGTCAGTTGATCGGGGTGGTACTCGACGAGGCCGTACGGCGGATCAGTCACCACGGCATGAATCGAGCACGGCTCAGCCGCCGCGAGCCACTCGAACGCGTCGGTCTTGACGATCTCGTAGCTACCGGCTGCGTCGCCCGGCTTCGGCGCGACGGCTGCACGTGGGGCCGCTGAACTCTGGCGAGGACTTTGGCTTGCCCTTGGCACGCGACGACTCCATTCGCGGCGCCGGGTGCCCCGGACAAGCGGAGCTTGTCCGGGCTGACGCCCACGGTGCGGCCGAGCACGGACAAACGAGTACGCTTGTCCGTGGCACCCCGGCGGAGGAACCCACAGGTGTCTTTCAGTTCACGGTGCTGCCCTTCGGGGCTGAAAGCCGGCCACACCATGCAGCCAACCGCGTTCCTACTTATGCCGCTCAGCCGTTCTGCGACGAAGCTCCGCGTCGATGAACGCCTGGATGTCACCGTCCAACACGCCCTGCGTGTCCGAAGTGGTGTGCGCGGTCCGGGCGTCCTTGACCCGTTGCTCGGGATAGAGGAAGTAGCTGCGGATCGAATTGCCCCATCCGATCTGGCCCTTCTCGCTGTAGACCTTGGCGAGTTCGCTGTCGCGCTTGGCCTGCTCAGCCTGGAAGAGCCTTCCCATCAGCATCTTGCGGGCCGTGCCCCGGTTCTTGTGCTGCGACCGTTCGTTCTGGCATTGCGCGGCGAGGCCCGTGGCCAAATGCGTGAGCCGAACAGCCGACGAGGTCTTGTTCACGTGCTGGCCACCCTTGCCGCTCGCGCGGTAGGTATCCTCACGCACGTCCTGATCCCAATCGATTTCGATCTCGATATCTTCCAGCTCCGGCTGCACGTCGACCGAGGCGAAACTCGTCTCGCGCTTCCCTTGAGCGCTGAAGGGCGAGATGCGCACGAGCCGGTGGACGCCGATCTCACACGACAGTGAGCCGAACGCGTACGGCCCCTTGACCAGCAGGCTGCACGATTGGATGCCGGCCTCCTCGCCATCCTTTAGCGCGAGTTCCTCCACGCTGAAGCCATTGCGTTCGAAAAACCGCAGGTAGAGCCGCAGGAGCATCTGGGCCCAGTCGCAGGCATCGGCCCCGCCCGTGCCCGCCTGGATATTGAAATAGCAGTCCCGCGCGTCGTTCGGTCCGCTCAACATCGTCAGGAGTTCGACGTGGCTAACGTCCTTCGTGAGCGCGGAGAGTCCGCCGTCGAGTTCGGCTCGCACTTCGGAATCGTCGGCCTCGGCGAGCAACTCGAGCATGGCCGCCAGGTCATCGCTGTCGGTGACCACCTTACGCACGGGCTCGACGATGGCCTTGGCCGCCTTGAGCCGCTGGACGGTCTGCTTGGCGGCCTCGGGATCGTCCCAGAAGGTGGGCGCCGCCATTTCCTTCTCGATCTCGGCGAGCGCCGCCAGCTTCTTCGGGAAGTCAAAGAGAGTCCCGAATCGCGACAATTCGGGCGGAGAGGTTTACATGAGCGGCCCGTGGGTCTTCGAATGTCATGGTCATAGGTGTTGCCGGCCTCGTGTCGAGTACTTCTAGTCCTGTTGACTCTCACGGATCATACGCTCGATCGTCACGTCTTCAACCGGGAACGACGGTTCGCCGCCCAGGATCGGGCTTTCGGTGACTTCCATCGCCACGATCGCGTCGACCACGTCCGTGCCGTCGACGACCGAGCCGAACGTCGTGAAGCCTTGATCGTCGAGAAAGCCGTTGTCAGCGAGGTTGATGAAGAACTGGGTCGTACCGGAGTTCGTGTTGCCGCCCGAAAGAGCGAGCGACAGGGAATAGAGCTCGGCGCTGGTCAGCCCGTTGCCCGCCTCGGATTCGGCCGGGTCGTGGGTCGGCTCGCGGAGGACGACCTCTTCGCCGTTTCGCTCGTAACCACCACCTTGAAGCACGAACGGCGAGCATTCACCCGTCGCGGAGTCAGGCGTGCAGGCGATGCGGTGGAAAAGCAGACCGTCAAAGAAGCCTTCGTCCACGTATTGAAGCAGATTGGCGGTATGGAGAGGAGCCGCCTCGCCATCGAGCTGCAGGGTGAACTGTCCGTTGTTCGTCTCGACCAGGACGCGCGGGGACAGATCGTCCACCGCGACGATGTCGAACTCGCGGGTCGTCGCGATCGGCTCAGCCGCGTCGGACGGCATTGTCGCCGTGAGCCGCACCTGGAGCGTTTCGCCCGTGCCGGCGGTCAAAGTCGGGTCTGTCGCAGTCGGATCGTCGATCGAGCCGTCGCCCGACACTACTTCCCACAACAGGGTGACTTCCACGTCATCCGCGGTGATGGTAGCTGACAGCTCAGCCGGCTCGCCGACCACAACCAGCCGGGGGGCTTCGGCGGAGACGGCCCCGCCGACCTCGACGGCGACGAAGCCGGTCACCGTGTCGCCATCGCTGTCTGTGACGGTGACGCGAAACTGATAGCGTCCCGGCGTGGCCATCGCTCCGGTCTCTAGCGTCACCGAGGTCACGTCTTGAAGGGCGAGGTCTTCCGGGCCGTCGTTTTGATCCCAGCGATAGGCGGCGTAGGTGCCCGTGCCGCCGGTCGCGGTCGCCGTCAACGTCACACCGAACCCCTCGAAGACCGACGGCGGGTCGGCGGTCGCGGTGACGGCCAAGTCGGTTGGCCCCTGCGGTCCGACAACCGGATCGGGCTCGACCGGCGTGCAGGACAAGGCGGTTGAGATTGCGATGGCCGCCGCGATGTGCGGTACTCGGTTCCGGAAGTATGCGATCTTCAAGGGCGATCCTCTCCTCAGGCACCGGCCTCCACGTTGCGCCGGTGCGAAAGCTCCAGGTCACAGCGGGCAACCAGGCGGCTCGCAAGCTGGCCGCCGGGCGCCAACTTGGATAGAATAGCTTCATCGGGGCATGCGGTCAGCCCCGGAGCTTTATCGGCAGACAGGCAGGTCAATGCCCGAATACGACGTTTACGAATCGCCCCTCATCGGTCGATACGCCTCGCGGGAGATGGCTGAGCTGTTCGGTGCTCGCCACCGCATACTGACATGGCGGCGATTGTGGCTCGCCCTGGCCGAGTCGCAGCGAAAAGCCGGGCTGAAGATCACCAACCGCCAGATTGCCGCCCTCAAGCGGACCATCGACCGGATTGACTTCAAGGCGGCCGCCAAGCACGAAAAACGACTCCGCCACGACGTGATGGCCCATCTTCACACGTGGGGCGACGTGGCTCCGGAAGCGCGGGGCGTGCTCCACCTCGGTGCGACGAGTGCCTACATCGTCGACAACGCCGACCTCGTCATCATGCGGGACGCGCTGAAGCTGATCGCCGACGGGCTAGCCAACGCGATCGACGCGCTGGGCAAGTTCGCCAAGCGATACCGATCCCTGCCCACCCTCGGCCTGACCCACTATCAACCGGCTCAGGTGACGACCGTCGGCAAACGGGCGGCACTGTGGTGTTACGACTTCGTCCGCGATCTGGAGGAAACGGAGTACCGCCTTGCCGGGCTCAAGTTCCGCGGCGTCAAAGGCACCACGGGCACCCAGGCGAGCTTCCTCGAACTATTTGGCGGCAATCACGGCAAAGTCCTCCGCCTCGAGGCGGACGTGGCTCGCCGGTTCGACTTCGCTAACGTCGAGCCGATCACGGGGCAAACCTATTCCCGCAAGGTGGATGCCCAGGTCGTCTGCAGTCTCGGAGGCGTCGCCGCCAGCGTTCACAAGCTCGGCAACGACATTCGGTTGCTGGCGAACCTTAAGGAAATCGAAGAGCCGTTCGAGAAGACGCAGGTCGGCTCCAGCGCTATGGCCTACAAACGGAACCCGATGCGTTGCGAGCGTGCCACGTCGCTGGCGCGGTTCGTGATCTCACTCGTGCAATCGCCGTTGCAGACCGCGGCTGAGCAGTGGTTCGAGCGCACGCTCGACGACTCAGCCAACAAACGCATGAGCGTTCCCGAGGCCTTCCTGGCGACCGACGCCATGCTGCGTATCGTCACGAACGTCGGCCGCGGCCTCGTCGTCTACCCGAAGGTGATCGACGCGAAGCTGCGGGCCGAGCTGCCGTTCATGGCCACCGAGAACATCCTCATGGCGGCTTCGGCAGCGGGCGGCGACAGGCAGGAGCTTCACGAGCGAATTCGCAAGCACTCACACGCTGCAGCCGCTCAGGTCAAGTTGGAAGGGAAGAAGAACGACTTGCTCGACCGGTTGGCGGCGGACGAGGCGTTCAAAGGTGTCGACATCAGCGGCGTCATGCAGCCAAAGCGTTTCATTGGCCGGGCGCCGCAACAGGTCGACGAGTTCATCAGTCAATACGTGACACCCGTTCGGCGGCGGTACCGCAAGGCCTTGTCGGCCGACAGCGAACTGTCCGTCTAACGATAGGGGAAAGGAAGCCGGTCATGCAGCGAGAAGAACTAGCCAGCCGAGTCAAAGAAGCCGCCTACCTCGAAGGTGACTTTACCCTCCGCTCGGGCCGCAAGAGCAAATACTACCTCGACAAATACCTCTTCGAGACCCAGCCGGACATCTTGGCGGCGCTCGGTCAGATGTTCGCTGAGCGCACAGCCGACACCACGACGCTGATCGCCGGGGCTGAGTTGGGCGGCGTCTCGCTGGCGGCCGCCACGTCGATGGCCTCCGGCAAGCCGTTTGTCATCATCCGCAATGCCAAGAAGGACTACGGCACGAGCAAGCCGTTCGAGGGCAAGCTCTCCGACGGCGACAGCGTGCTGCTCGTCGAGGACATCGCCACGACCGGCGGTCAGGTTCTCGAAGCAGCCAAGCTCATTCAAGGAATCGGCGCCAAAGTCGAGAAGATCGTGTCGGTCATCGATCGGCAGGAAGGTGCTCGCGAGAACATCGAAGGCGCCGGCTTCGTCTTCGAGTCGCTACTGACCAAGGCGGACCTTGGCATCACTAGCTGAAACGTCGAAAAGCCCAAAAGTCGAAACGTCCAAACCTTGAAATGACAGAAGGCGTCCCCTGAGTTGCCTCGGGGGACGCCTTCCGCTTACCAGCCTCCGATTGGGCCTTTCTACGGCTCGCGAATCGGCGAGCCGTCAAGCAATCCTACGGACAGGGCACCGCGCAACCGGTGGCGGCTGCATACGGGATGCCCTGGAACGCCTGCACGTCCTTGTTGATGTCGGCGAAGTTGATGACGCCGTTCGGTACGCACGGGTCAAGGTCGACGTTCTCCAGCGATACGTTGGTGAAATCGCCTTGGAATCCCTGCACCACCAGGTTGATGTCGGTGAAGTTGACGATCTCATTCAGATCAATGTCGCCCCACGCCCACGTCTGAGCCGCGGCCGGCGGCCCGAGGATCGGGCTGCCGGGTGTGCCGGTGTCGACCTGAATGCTGTACGTCGTGCCGGGTAGAATCTCCTCGCCCGTCACGTGGACCGTGCTGCCCCACTCCGTGGTGGTGCGGAACAAGGCACTGGCGTCGAGGGTGCCGTCCGCCTGAACGTAGGCACCCACGCAAGCTACCGCGGTATCCTCGCTGTCGCCCGTGAAGTAGAGCGCGAAACTGTCGGCCGTGCCGACCAGTTCGACGGACAGATACCTCGAGCCCTCAGCCGTCATGAGCGGGATCATCGCCTCGCACTCATCCGGGATTCCGTTGCCGTTCGCATCCGTGCTGCCGCCGGACGAGATGTCGGAAATGTCCGCCACGCCGTTTCCGTTGCAGTCGGGCGCCGGCACGTTCGGCGTCAGGTTGAATGACGCGGGCGTACCCGGCTTGAACAGACCGAGCGCCACCTCGCCGCGGAACGGCGGCTTGTCCGCGTCGAACCGGAAGTTGTACAGCGTGCTGAACCGAAGTGCGTTGGCGTTGGGGTTTTGGTCGAACGTCTCGGTGGCCCAGGTGAGCGAGGAGGAATCCTGCGTCACCTGCCAGTCCGTATTCGTATAGGGCTCGCCGCTGTGGTATTCGGCATCGTGGAAGCCGACGTTGGCGACCACGGTGTCAGGCGGAAGCGGAACACTGAACGACTGACCGGACCGATCCGAGTTCATGTTGAACAGCGCGTATTCGTAATGCCACATCCCGCCGCCGATGTCCGTGACCCGGTATCCGAGCAACATGCGTCCATCGTTGGGAATGTCGTACGCCGTGATGTCGACGAGCGGATCCTCGACCTTCCAGGCTTCGATGCCGGATACGGACTCCTGCGTCGGGGCTGAATGGCTCAGGTTGTAGCCGCCGCCCGTAAAGCTGCCGACATTCACGCGCCGGTAGGAAGCGTTGTTGTTGTCGTTACCCCACGGCTGTTCGTCCGTGGTGATGTAGTGCCCCTCGGTGAAGTAGCTGGCGCCCGGGTGCAAGGCCGGGTCGAGGTCACTGTTGTGAATCTGAAGGCGCTTGTAGATCGCGTTGCCGGACTGGCCCCAGGCGAGAAGGTACGGATAGGGGAACTCGCCCGTGGTTGCGTTGATCTCCGACCGCGGTCCGAGTCCGCTCTGCGCACCGTTCAACCCGGCCCAGTAGGTGTCGGCGCAACCGATGCCCAGCGTGTCACACGACGTGGTCTGGCAGCTTCCACAACCGCTCTCATTGACCGCGCAGAACCCGTGCTTGAGCCAGCTCATGCCGATCTGCTCGAACTTGCCGTCCTCGTAGCGGTACATGTTCTGCGCGATGACCGGATGGTCAGCACACTGCGGGTTGTTGCTGTTGTTGCAGTCGTACCAGTCGCCCACCACGTCGCCGCGATTACACGAGGTCGTGCCGATCGCGTAGCCGGTGATGCCGCCGACCGCTCCGTACTTGTCGATGCCGTTGGTGAACAGCACCGTGACATCCGGACCGATGGCGCCCCCGGCCGCCCCGTTGGCCGGCGGGAAAGGTTCATCCGGCAGCACGGCGCTTCGGACAAGGTCCGTCGCTTCGATCGTCACCACGCCCACCATCGCGCCGGAAGCCTCGGTGATTCCGAGTTCTTGCGACATGCGGCCATCGAGGACCAGGAGGGCCTCGACGATCAAGTGGTCATCACCCACGAACTTGAGCGTGGGAGCGACCAACTCGAACACGGCTCGCCCGTGGGCGGAGCCGACGCCCATCTTCCCGCCGGCT
Source organism: Phycisphaerae bacterium (assembly GCA_029260055.1). GTDB lineage: Bacteria > Planctomycetota > Phycisphaerae > UBA1845 > UBA1845 > JADFOB01. The sequence goes on along the minus strand of JAJDDX010000221.1, from coordinate 8,603 downwards.
TCGTCGAACGCGATGCCGAGGTCCGAAAGATCCATGGCTTCGCTGTTCGGATTGATGATCGTGACGCCGGGGCCGCCCGTGAACAGGTCGCCACCGACCAATATCGGCTCTGCGCCGGAACTATCGACGCGGAACGACGCGTCGAACGGCAACGTCAGCACCTCGCCGCGCTGGAACGCCGGCGGCACGATCTGCCAGCCGACCGGAAGTTCCGGCATCAAGTGAACCTCCATCACGCCGGTGCCTTCATGTGCCGTGAGCACACCCTCCTGCGTCGATCCGCTCCATGTGCCCGCCGCCGTGGCGACGGTGGCGCTCATGGCCACGGACCATACGCTCAACCTCCAGCCCATCGTGCGTACAGCCTTCATCTCTTGTCTCCCAGAGTTTCGCGCTCTTAGCGCTCGCCTCGGCGAGCGCAGCTCTTACCGTCTAGCCGAGTCGGCCTTGCTCGGTCTTGGGTCTTGTTGTTCGTCGTGGTAGCCGGCCCGCGATCGTTGCGGGAGGAAGCCCGCTGCCTTAGGCGCGCACCGAGACCGCCGCGTCTGCCACGGCGCTGTCGCTGCGCAAGACAGCCCAGCGGCGTGCGAGGGTAAGCGCACCGCTGCCAACTCTTCACTATGTATACCTAGAGAACCCGCGATCCGGCCTTCGCTCGGGGCCGCCCGGCCGGCGGCCATGGAGAGACATTGCGAAACGTCCCCCGGCTCTTAGGACCCATAGTAACGAATCCCCGCCGTCCGGTCCAGAAAGAACGAGCCGGATGGCGCAAGCTGAGTCCGCTCCGTGCAGCAGTGGGAGGTGAATTAATAAAGCTGGAAGCCAGTTTCGAGAGATCCAGATTTTTTTCGTACGAAACGGCTCTTTCGATCCCATGGGTACTAGGGGTGAATCCCTGCCCCAAAGAGGCCACGATCGTGAAACGTCTACTTGTCATCCTCGTCCTTGCCGCCGTGTTTGTGGGCGTCAAGGTCTCGCGGCGCGGAGGCTCGCAGTCCAAGGTGCTACACGACATGCGGGCGATCATCGAGGGACTCGATACGTACGAGGAAAACGCGGACTACCTCGACGCCCTCCTCGTGCGGCACCATCCCCTCGCGTTTGACAAGGCCTACGACCTGGGTGGCCGTCGCCGCAGCGCAACGTTCGACGACGAGCTGTACCTCGACACCATCTTCCACAACATGGTCAAGGAGTGTCGGGAGGACGGCGGGTTCGGCGTGTGCCAAGAACTGGGGCAACTGCGCGACGAACTCGTCCCCCTGCAGGCCGAGCGGTGACTTGTCCGACCGGGGGCCGCAGGATCGTGCCCCCGCCTACCGATTGACTTTGATCAGGATCTTCACGTTCTCCGGCTTGCGGGCCGCTTCCAGTGCCTCGACGCCCTGTTCGATCGGATAGGTGCGCGAGATCATCGAACGAACTTCGACCGCCTGGCGAGCGAGGGCGTTGATCGCCTCGGGGAACGGGCCGCAACGGCTGCCCAGTAGTGTAACCTCGTTCACCGCGATCCTGGACAAATTGATGGGTTCATCGCCGGCGTGCGTGCTCTTGAGCACGATCGTGCCGCGCGGACGCACGAGTGACATCGCAATGTCAAGACCGGAAGGCGAGCCGGTACACTCCACCACGACGTCGCGATCGGGCTTGGGTGCCAAGTGATCCGTGTGGATCGCCTGGACGCCCTTCTTCTCGCAGAGCAGAAGGGTCTTGGGGTTGCGGCCGACGACGGTGAGTTTGCAGCCGGTCGTGGCGAGCACCTGCGCGATGAGCAATCCGAGCCGGCCGGCTCCGACCACGCTGACGTTCATACGCTTTTCGATCGGACACTGAGCAAGCACTTGATAGGCCGCAGCCAGCGGCTCGATGAAAACCGCCTCTTCATCCGAGATCACGTCGGGAACCTCGTACAGATTGCGTTCAGGGACCGCTACAAGGTCGGCGAAGCAGCCGTCGCGACCGGCGATCCCCATGACCGTGCGGTTGAGGCAGTGGTTGGCCAGCCCCGCGGCGCACATTTCGCACTCGCGGCACACACAGTTGATCTCGCAGGCCACGCGCTTGTCGCGAAGAGCCGACGAGCCGCTGACCACCGTGCCGACCATCTCGTGCCCGAGGATGCCGTTGAAACCCATGTAGCCGTTGATGATTTGCAGGTCGGTAGCGCAAATCCCGGCGAGGCGCACCCGCACGAGGCATTCACCGTCTGCGACTGCGGGGTCGGGATGATCATTGCGGTATTCCACGCCGCCCTGGGGAAACTCCCGCGGGAGGTGAGAGTTCGGGTCATAGCAGATCGCTCTCATCGGACTATGATTCCTCCGCCTGCTACGCGAGCCGTCACGCGCCGCCGAACGGCCAGATTCCCTTCTTTCCGTCGAGTTGTCGGTCCAGCGCGCCGCGGCCGGCGAACGGCTCGGCCGTTGAATCGAGCCAGGCTTGCCACCGCGTCGGGTTGTGGTCGTGCGTGATGCCGGTCAAACGCATCAGTGATCGTTCGGCCTCGTACTGGACGCCGAAGTCGGCCTGCCGAAGTGCATCCACAAGCGCGGTGACGCACATTCCGTCCGCGTCATAGCCCAGAAGCGTCGCGGCGGCGATCCGCACGTCACGAGACGGGTCGCGGTTGAGCCGGTCGATCGCCGCGGCGCGCACGTGCCGTAGCGTGGCGTCCGGAAGCGGCTCGCCCATCAGCCTCTTACAAAGGGACTTCATCGCCTCCCACCGCACCGCGGCTCCGGCCGAGCGAACGGACGAGTTACCCTCGGACTGAGATAGGAGTATCACCATCGTGTCAACGGACTTGGGGTCGTCCTGTGCCCCGAGCGCTCGCACCGCCGCGCATCGAACCGACGAACTCTCGTCGGTTCGCGCGACCAGCGCTATAGCGTCGATCACCATGGGCAGTCCGGCATGGTACGTCTTGGCGATCTGATCGACGGCCGCCCGTCGCGCGTCGGCGCTGTCGGCTTCGAGCGCTTCCTGGACGTAACGCGCTACGTCGGAGCGAGTGGCGAGAGAGGCCGGCTTGTACCGGCGTTGCGGCTGTTGGCAGCCCGAGACCATCAGCACGACCATGCCGCAGGCTAGCACGAGCTGCGTAAGTCGGCGTTCGCGCGGACGGGAATGTGGCTTCATGGCGGGGCAATCTAACCTCGCGCCGTCGACAAAACAAACGCTCGGACCCGCGATCCGGGGCCGGAGGGCCCGATTGGCTATCGAGCTTGCCGACCGGGGCCTCGGCACGGTATCCGCCGCCCGGGGAGTGTGGCGAACGCCGAGGATTGCGGCTTGCGTCCGGTTAGGGCTACAATTCCGCCAGAGGCGACGGATGAGTCACTGAGCCATCCGGTGCCCCTCGACTCGATCGTGTGTTTGCAGCGGAACCTTGCCGCTCGCGCCCATCGCGGCGTGGCGTGGTGCGATGCGCAAGGTACGAGGCGGTGGCTGATGATGTGGGCTAAAACCATGCCTGTCGTGTTGGCGCTAGCGGCTGCGGTGCCGTCGGTGTGTGGTGCGAATGACGGAGAACCGCGGACGCGCACTTTGACCTACGATGCCGAGAAGCGGGAGTGGGTCGAAATCCCGCCTCCGCCTCCGGGCACGGCCGCGGGTGACTTGCACCTGATCCGTGCTCAGATTCAGAGCAAGGAGTACCGCCGCGCCCTGTCCGCGATCAAGAAGCACATCAAGACCTACGGCGAGGATGATCCGGTCTACCCGGAGGTCCTACTCGCCAAGGCTGATGGGCTGATCGGCCGGAAGGCCTATGACAAGGCGCACGATGTGCTCCAGGCTTTCCTCAACGAATATGGCGGCATGGCGGTGACGAGCGAGGCGTTGCGGCTCGAGTTCATCATCGCCGAGACGTATCTGACGGGCGTCAAGCGGAAGTTCCTGGGTATGCGGCTTCTCTCGGGAGAGGAAGAGGCCTACCGGATTCTCGACGAGATCTCGATCGATCATCCGGAAAGCAGTCTGGCGGAGGCCGCCATCAAGACGAAGGGCGACTACCTCTTCAAGAAGGGCGACCACCTGCTGGCTGAGCTCGAGTACACCCGCCTGATTCAAGAGTATCCCCGCAGCCGCTACCACCAGTATGCGTTGCGCCGTACGGCTGAATCGGCCCTGGCCAGCCACGGTGGCGTCGACTATGACGAAGCGGCTTTAATCGAGGCGGAGGAGCGGTATCGCGAGTACCGGTCACGGTACACCGGCGCCGCGGATAGAGAAGGCGTTGGCTTGATCCTCACGGGCATCCGCGAACAGCGGGCCGAGAAGGAGTTCTCGATCGGTCGTTATTACGAGCGGACCAACCATCCGGGCACAGCCGTGTTCCATTACCGTACGGTGCGCAGCCAGTGGCCCGACACGAGGGCCGGTACCAACGCGACCGCGCGGCTCGAACTTCTGGGCGCGGCGGAAGTAGCATCATCTGCCGGCTCGTAGATCCGGCGGGAATTGTGCCGGTCGACAGCCGGGAAGAGAGTTCTTGCATGAACGTTCAGCGCGTGCTCAAAGTGGTACCCTTGGCGTGGCTGGGGTTGATCGGGCTTACAGGTTGTGGCTACTCGACGGCTCGTCCCTTCCGGACCGATATTCAGACGATCCACGTCGAAATGTTCCAGTCCAAGGAGTTTCGACGCGAGTTGGAGTTCCGCCTGACCGAAGCGATCATCAAGAGGATCGAGATGGACACGCCCTATCGGATTGCGGGCCGGCGCACGGCGGACGCGGTGCTGACGGGCGAGATTTTGAAGGTGGAGAACCGCACGTTCGGTGACGATGCGGATACGGACCGTCCGCGCGAGATCGGGTCGACCGTGATCATCCGGTATCGGCTCAAGGATGCGCGTAACGGGGACATCCTTGTCGACAGACCGAGGTTCATCTATCAGACGAGCCATATTCCTCCGGTCGGCGAGACGTTCGTGCAGGCGATGACGCGTGCCCTGGACGGGATGGCGGAACAGATGGTCGAGACCATGGAAGTAGATTGGTAGCGGGACTATCATCTATTGAGGCGGTACTCGGCGTGCCGCAACAAGTAAGGCTTTAGGTAAGAAAGAGTCGATGTCGGAAGGCGACGGTTCACCAACACCGAAGAACCAGGGCGATCCGAAGGACCCCGGCGGTCCGAACCCCAGGATCTCGCGCAACCTGTTTAGCTGGCTGGTCCTGTTGGGGCTGGCGATCCTGCTGGTTGCCGTCCTGCAGCGTTCGTTCGACCCGACGACCCCGGTCTCGCTCGACGAGTTCGAGGATCTGGTCAAGAACGAGCAGATCAAGAAGTTGACCATCAAGGAGGATGGCAACCTCCTGGGCGAGAGGATTCCGGCGGAAGGGGACATACCCGGCGCGCCGGTTCACTTCGAGGTGATCTATCCACGTGAGGCGATCGACAGCGAATTCGTCCAGCGCATGATCAAGGAGCTACCGGACGCCCTCATCAAATCGGAGAGGCCGAGCCAGTTCATAGTCATTCTGATGGCGACGCTTCCGTGGATCCTCATTTTCGGCTTCATCTGGTTCTTCATCTTCCGTCAGCTTCGCGGCGCTTCGGGTCCCGGCGGCATGCTGGGCAACTTCGGTCGATCGAAGCATCGCGTTACGCCGAAGGAACACACCAACGTCACGTTCGCCGACGTAGCGGGTATTGACGAGGCGAAAGAGGAAGTAGACGAGATCATCGAGTTCCTCAAATCGCCGAAGAAGTTCCAGCGCCTAGGCGGGCGGATTCCGCGCGGTGTGCTTCTGGTGGGGGCGCCCGGCTGCGGCAAGACCCTGCTGGCCAAGGCGATCGCGGGCGAAGCGGACGTGCCTTTCTTTTCGATCAGCGGTTCCGACTTCGTCGAGATGTTCGTCGGTGTCGGCGCCTCACGCGTGCGAGACCTGTTCAAGCAGGCGAAGGAAAACTCGCCGTGCATCATCTTCCTCGACGAAATCGACGCGGTAGGGCGGAAGCGCGGCGCAAGCTTCGGCGGTGGCGGGCATGACGAGCGAGAGCAGACGCTCAACGCGATTCTCGTCGAGATGGACGGATTCGACACGAATTCCCAGGTGATCGTCATCGCCGCGACGAACCGCGCCGATGTGCTCGATCCGGCGCTGATCAGGCCGGGCCGGTTTGACCGCCAGGTCTACGTCTCCCTTCCCGACCTCCAGGGGCGCTACGAAATCCTCAAGGTACACGTGCGCAAGATCAAGCTCGGGCCGACCGTCGACTTGCGCCGTTCCGCGCGCGGGACTCCGATGTTCAGCGGCGCCGAACTCGCGGCCATGGTCAACGAAGCCGCGCTGATCGCCACGATGCACAACAAGGACTTCGTGGAGCAGGAGGATATGGAGGAGGCCCGCGACAAGGTTCGCTGGGGTCGTGCCAAGAAGAGCGCGGTGGTCGACGAGCGTGATCGCAAGCTAACGGCGTATCATGAGGCCGGTCACGCTCTGATTCAGGCGTTGGAGAAGGACGGCGACCCGGTCCACAAGGTGAGCATCATCCCGCGAGGCCCGATGGGTGGGGCCACGTTCTCGCTGCCCGAGCGCGATCGGATGGTCTACACCAGAGGTTACCTGCTCTCGACTCTGCGCGTGACATTCGGCGGGCGCATCGCCGAGGACGTGTTCTTCAGCGAAGTCAGCAGCGGTGCAGCTTCGGACATCAAGCAAGCGACCGTGCTTGCCCGTGGCATGGTGCGTGACTGGGGGATGGGTGACAGTATCGGTTTCGTATACTACGGCGACGACGAGAACGCCGGTGGCGGCTTCGATTTGCGCCACCGCGACTATTCCGAGAAGACGGCGGAGCGCATCGACGCCGAGGTGAAGCAGATACTCGACACCACCTACGCGGAAGCCGAGCGTATCATTCGCGAGAATCGCCGCGACCTAGAGCGCATCGCCGAGGGGTTGCTGAAGTACGAGACCATCTCGGGCGAAGAGGTGAACGCGCTGATCCGCGGCGAATCACTCGAACGCTCCACCGTAGCCGATCTTCTCGATCGCGCCGCGGAGTCCGGTGATGTCGGCATGGCCCGGCCCGTCAAAGCCGATCCCGAGCCCCATACCGATCTGGGCGGCGGCGCCCTTCCTCAACCGAGTTAGCACCCCGCGACATGCGAATCGGATGCCCGTCCGCCTTTTGGGACGCTCTTCGGCTGCGGGTGCCACAGATTCGCCATCCCTCCCGATAACAAAGCCTGACGGTGTCCGTTGACGCCCCGTTCGCGCGGGCATGGTGCGGCTCTTATCGGCCCATCGACACACCGTCTTGTGACGCGCGTGCTGTTTCGTCCTGCGGCCGGGGCGATCCTTCTTGGTTGAAGCAACCCCCTCGGCGCGTCGATATGGTCAAAGGGCTGCCGGATCGCGCGTGTCGGGGTGTCGGAATCGCAAGGGTTGCGCCTCGTGATCAGCCGCGCGGGAAGACGAGATTATGGGAAGTAGCCGAAGTTCGAGGCGAGAGTTGATGCAAGAATTGCGAGCGCTGTTCGCGAAAGCCAAGATGCCCAGCAGCCCCGCGCTCGCATCGCGGATCCTCGAGCTGATCAATGACACGAGATCGGGGGCGGCGGACTTCGGCGCTGCGATCCGAACCGATCCGGCGCTATCCACCCGTCTGCTCAAGACCGCGAATTCCGTTCAGTTCGCCCAGCGCAACCAGGTGACGACGATCGAGCGAGCGGTCACCGTGGTCGGTCTGTCGCGGGTCAAGACGATCTCGCTCGGCTTCCAACTGATCGGACATCTCGACCGCCTGGGCGGGGCTCCATTCGACATGAAGGCCTTCTGGCAGCAATCGCTCCTTCGCGCTTGCCTCGCCAAGGCGGCGGCGCACCAGGTCGTCCCCGAACGCCAAGAAGAGGCTTTCCTGGTCGGCTTGCTGCAGGATTGCGGAATTCTTCTGTTGGCTCAGATCCTCGGCGCGAGCTACACGAGCCTTTACCGCTCCGACCTGTCGCCGTCGGCGTTCTACGCCGTCGAGAAGAAGTCCTTCGGGCACACGCACGTCAACGCCATGGCCGCCATGGCCGACGAGTGGAAGCTTCCCAGGATCATCGCGGACCCGATCGAACGCCATCATCGTCGCCCTCGGCTATCGAGTGAGCCATCAGACTTGGAGCGGCTCTGCGCCGTGACGTATTTCATCGGGGGGCTCTGCTTCGAGTCCGAGAGAAAAGCCGACACCGACGAGCAGAGCCTGCGCGAGTTCGGCGAGACATCGCTCGGCCTGGATGAGGCCACCTGGGCGGCTACGCAGGCCCATGCGATCGAAGAATACGAACAGATCTCGACCCTCTACGGTGATGTGCTTCCGGAAGACGTGGATGTCACCGAGCTGCTCAGCGAGGCCAATCACTATCTGACTTCGGTGGCGGACGATGCCGATCGACGGTTCCTAGACGTGCAGAAAGAGCGGGACGCGATTCACTCCGAGCAGGAACGCCTGGAGCATGCGCTGAGCGAGTACCGGGAACGCGCCGCTCTGGACCCACTGACCAACGTACTCAACCGCGGCGCCCTTTCGGACGTGATCCGAAAGGCGATCGAACAGACGCGCAACAAGCAGACGCCGATAGGCATTTGCTTCATCGATATCGACA
>JAJDDX010000023.1 GCA_029260055.1 Phycisphaerae bacterium | reverse complement strand
TCCCTAGCCTGCGTCGCCGGGTGCGGTCGTCTCCAGCTTGGCGATGGTCGTGCCGTCGTCGATGTTCAGGAGCGAGACCTCGCCGTCTACCTTGCGCAGCATGAGCCGCTTGAGGTGGAGCTTGCCCGTCTCGCCGTGAGTAAACCAGCTACCGGTCGGGCGATCCTCCCACGATTCGACGGTGCCGACGACCTCGGTCTCGATCGACTTGCCGCTCCGCGTGATCGTCTGCCTCACACACACGGGTGTGCCGGGTGGAAATGCGTTTTCAGACACGTGTCAAACCCCTTATGCAAAGCCGATGGTCGCGCTCGATCAGACGCCGGCTGCGTCCGCCAGCGAGGCCAGATCGGGATACTCAGCGAGCGAGGTCACCGCCGTCTCGTTCGGCTCGTTGTACCGATTGATCCAGACGTACGCAAGGTCGAGCTGCCCGGCCGGCACGCCGTCGTGAAACAGGCTCTGGGCGACGTGCAGCACCTTTTCGCGCGGGGCGTGAGCCTCGAACAGACGCGTAAAGTGGCCATGCGCCGGCTTGTAGGAGCCCACGTCCTGAGCGGTGACCACGAAGTCGAACGGGACCTCGAGACGTTTGGCGGTGCCCGCGAACAGGTCGTTGTCTATGTTGGATAGCACGCCGAGTTTGTAGCGGGTCTTGAGGCGCTGCAATGCCGCGATTGTGTCGACAAAGGGCTTCCAGTCGGGCAGCATAGTCGCCATCAGCGCGGCCCGCTCCGGCGCTACGGGCACGCCGAGGCGTTTAGCCAGCACGTTGACCACGGCGGATAGGGTGTCGCGATAGGAGCAAAAGTCCGCGCCTTCGACCTCCTTTTCCGCCTCGACGTAGAGATCGAACACTTCGTACATGCGGTGCATGATGCCGCCGCCGAATATGTGCAGCAGCGACGACTCGACGCCGGCCTGCCAGTCGATCAGCGTACCGTAGCAGTCGAAGGTGACCGTCGTGACGGACTTCAGCGTGTCGTCTATCGTAGCCATGGCACCGTATCCGTTGTTGCCCGTCTCGCCCCTCCGCCGCCGTAGTCAACAGGGTAGGGTCCGCTGTGCGGACCGCGGATTCGCTCCGGTCCGCACAGCGGACCCTACGTCTTGTCAATCAACGCGAACCGTAGCGGCGCTGGCTTTCACGGGCAAATCCCGGCGCGCCGGGACCCATGCCACCCGCCGCGTTTGCCCGTCGCCGGAGTAGCTTCGCTGGAGTCAGTCTGCCGCGCGTTGGCGGCACCGTCAACGTGCGGCCGCGTCCGCACGCCGGTTGCCAACCGCCCGCGATGCGTGTCGAATGGTGCGGCGGCAAGGGGAGCAAGAGCGCGGGGTGCCACTGGCTGCTTGCCAGCCAGTGCGCGCTACTTACCGTACGCGCAGCACGGGTGGACAAGCCACCCCTGGCACCCGAGCGTGCAGCACCGGCCAAGGAGCGAAGCATGGCGACGACAGGCCTCATCCAAGACGAACGGTTTCAACGCCACGACACCGGCCCCGGGCATAACGAACGGCCGGTGCGCCTGGCCGCGATCGCCGAGGCGCTCGGCAAGCGAGGCATCGATGAGGCATGTACCGCCATCGACGTCTCGCCGGTCGACATGCAACTCGTCGCTCGCGTTCACGACGCGGCGTACATCGATCGTCTCCGGGCCGCGTGCGAGGGTAACCTGCCCTACATCGACGTACCCGACAGCGCGATATGCGCGGCAAGTCACGACATCGCGCAACTCGCAGCCGGGGCCGTGATCAATGCAGTCGACGGCGTGATGCGCGGTGACGTGGACAACGCCTTCTGCGCCGTGCGCCCGCCGGGCCATCACGCGGAAAGACACATGTCGATGGGCTTTTGCATGTTCAACAACATCGCACTGGCGGCGCGGCATCTGATCGACACGCACGGCCTGTCGCGCGTGTTGATCCTCGACTGGGACGTCCACCACGGCAACGGTACGCAGCATTCATTCGAAAGCGATCCCAACGTGCTGTTCATCAGCCTGCACGGCCATCCTCGGTTCGTGTATCCCGGTACGGGCCACGCGCATGAGTGTGGCACAGGCGAGGGCGAGGGCTTCACGCTGAATCTTCCCATGCTGCCGGGCTCCGCCGACGTGGATTATCGCCGCGCGTTCGGTGACACGGTCATGCCGAAGATCGACGACTTCGCGCCGGAATTCGTCTTGATCTCAGCCGGGTTCGACGCCCATCGCGCTGACCCACTCGCGCCGCTCGAACTCGACACCGAGTCGTTCGGCTGGATGACGGATGAGCTGCTCGCCGCGGCGAAGCGGAACAGTGGCGGGCGACTCGTGAGCATCCTGGAGGGCGGCTACGACCTCGACGCGCTCGGGGAGTGCGTAGCGTTGCACGTCAGCAAACTGCTGGAAGGCTAGGCTCGATGGAGCGGCATGCCCGGGCCGCGGTGCAGGACCGACGTGCCCGCCGTCAGCAGCAGCAACGCCATCACGACCATACCCCACTCGGAGACGGCCGGGATGGCGCAGCACGGACCGACACACGTGTCGCCGGCCATCCCACACTCGGTCACGTCCGTGACTTGGTTCATGGGGGGATTCGAAATCGTCTGGATCACACCGCTGGGCCACGTGATCTCAATGCGTTCGATCGTCTCCATGGGGCCGACACCAAAATGCTGGATGGGACTGTCGGTGTTCGCGAATCCGTTTCCCACAGGGAGGCAGCGGTGGACTTCCCGTCCCTTATTCGTGATCGCCACGCTGCGCGCCCCCTCCCGGATCGGGCAAGATCGGTTGTCGATACGTGCGGACGGCGCCCGGGTTCAGCGGGCCATGCGGCCCGCGAGGCGCACGAATGATGCATCGACCGGGGGCGTATTACCCCTCCGTCACTTTCACGGTCTTGGGGCTCTCGACGACCACTCTGGGCACGGTGACTTCCAACACACCCGCGTGGCACTTGGCCTTGATACCGTCGGCGTTGACCTCGCCGGGCAGTTCGATGCTGCGCGTGAACTTGCCGAAGCGTCGCTCGCTGCGCACGATGCGGACCTCGTCCGTCTCGTCGATCGGCGTGACCATCTCCCCGCGAAGGGTCAGGGCGTTATCGAGGAAGGTGACCTCGACATCGTCGCCGGCAAGGCCCGGAATCTCCGCATGGATGAGGAAACGCTCCGGGAACTCGTAGAGGTCGATCTTCGGCACGCGCGGCTGGGTCGACAGGACGTCCGGCGCGCCTTCCCACACGCGCTCGACGACGCGGTTGACCTCATCCTGTAGTTGACGCAATGAACGGGGCGCATCAGTGAACGGGCGGAAAGCCATGGTCGTGCTCCTTCATGAAAGTCGCCGGCGCGAAGGCTCACAGCCCCGCACCGCACGCACATCATACGCTATCGACACCGGGCGCGTCGACGACGCTCTGCGTATCGTTCAACCTTGCGACGAGCCTCTCCAGCTCATCGACACGCGCCTCGAGCCGCTGGACTCTGTCGCCAAGGTCATCCCCGTCCGACTGCGATTGGGCGGCAGTTGCGGACGGAATCGCCTGGTCCTCGGTCGGCTCGGGCGACGGTATCGGCGAATCGCCGCTGCCGCCCAAGAGGTGTTCATATCGCGTGACGGACCTGCCCGGCTCGCGCGGAAGCTCGCGGGCGAACGGTGGATCGTGTTCCATCAGTTCGACAAGAACGCCGCTGACCACGGCCAGATCGCTTAGCGGCGTCATCCGCGACGCGCGCGTGCGGAGCTCACCCACGGTCTGTCGCCCTCGCAGCATCAGTTCCGCCACGATCGCCTGCTGCCGCCTGTCCCAGGCCAGTCTTTCGACGACATCATGCTCAAAACGGTTGGCTCTTGCGCCGGCGGATGGCGGAGCCTGCTTGGCGAGTCTCTTGCGTTCGAGATCATGCACAGCCTTGGCGACTTCCTGATCCGTGTAGTCAACGACGGGTTCGCGGTTCTGCTTCTGGTTCGCCCCGAGCGTGACGGCATTGAGCGTCAGCGGATAGGTACCCGCCTGGGTCAGCGACTTCTCGATCAGGACACCAAGCACGCGACATTCAACCTCGGTCAGTTCGATCGGCATGCAAAGACTCTCCACCGCACGTTTGATCCGGCTTGTACCTACTGCCCGGGCGACCCGTCACCGGGTCCGGGCAGAGCGATCCGTTCCTTAAGCACCGCAATTGGAATGAACAGGTTCACGAGCGTCGCGTCCGTTCCGAGCGCCTCGGCGGTAACCGCGACCGGCGCGTCGCTCGGCGGCGCATCCGGGTACCGGAAGGGTCGCCCCATCCGCTCGGACATGGTGTTGATAAGCCCGGCCCACCGGCCCGGGAAGAAGAACGCCTCCATGCTTCGGTCGGCGGCTACGTGCTTGTGGGCAGTCGCTATCGTCTGGTCTTCCAGTAGCGGCGCTCGACCCGATCGCACGGCCCGCACCGCATCCGAAAAACGCGCCGAGCCTCCACCGAACGTGGCGACGACATGCTTGGCGTCCACCACACCCACACGGACGGTAAAGCCCTCCGGACCGACAGCATTCTTGAAGGCCGCATAGAACTCGGGCTGCTCGCCCTCGAACCGTACGGACCAATGGTCGACCGGCACACCGCCGACTGTCTCCGCGGCGGGCGTATGGACGAGCTTCTCCATCGCTCCATTGACGCCCGTAGCGAGAAACGGGCCGGTGCGAAGCCAATCGGCCACGCTTCGGACACCGTCGAGCACGGGCGCGGCTCCGCCGCGAGCACGAATCACGACGGTCACGCCCAACGCGCCATCACCTTCACGCGACACGTGCGACACGCTGATCGCCACGGTGTCGGCCCGTTTCGCAAGCCATTCGAGTGCCCTTTCGTAATCGGCCGCACGCGAAGGATCGACAATGCGCGTATAGGCGAGCGCCGAGACCGCAGGCTTGAAGACCGCCCTGAGATGGTCCGCTGCGCCTCCCGTCTTCGCCCCCATCGCGAGGACCACGGGCTCATCCGGCAATCCCGCGAGAAGAGGTGCCGTCGTGTTGGCATCGTCTGGCGCGGAGGACGGCTTCACCCGGTGTATGTAACCCTCGACGGAAAGGCCGTCGGCGCCGAGCCCCGCGGACAAGCGGAACTGCCGCAACGGCGCCAGGAACTCCCTGGTCAGGCCGAAATCCCTGCCGAGCCAGCCGGCGTATCGATCCAGGAGCGGACCGGAGGCAACGGCTGCTGTGTCGACCCAGAGGAACGCGTCGTGAGCGTCAGACCTTTGTCTCAGATAGGGCGACAACCGGTCAATCAATCCGCGATCCGACCCGATGATTCTTCGCAGGATATCAAGGTCGGGACTGATCACCGCGTAGCCGCTCTTGAATGCCACGAAACTCTCTTGGCCCACGATGATCGCGCGGTAGAGGCCGGGCTCGATCGTCTCCGGCGACCAGAGCGTCATAAGAGCCGTAGGGTCGGTCGTCGGTACGAGGATCGCCAGTCGCTGTGGCAGCGTCGCGTCCTTGCCGACCGGCATGGCGACCACGGCGATCGTGCCGTGCTCGTCGAGCCCGTCGATGATGCTCAGCCACGCCTTGGCCAGCACGGTAGCCCTAAACGGCGTTCGTCGCCCCATAAGCAGCGGGGCGAGCTTATCGTCCAGAGCGTCCGGGTCCGAAAGCGCGAGCACAGCCCACGCGCGGTCCGGAACAACTTCGTTGAAACTTGCATCGATGCGTCGGTTGGTCACGACTTGTGCCGGCGCGGCAGCCAAGGCCAAACTGACGGCGGCCATGAGGAGTTGCATACTAACGCCTCCGAAGATGCGATCAGGCTTCCAGTCGGCGCGGCGTGACCCGCTGCTTACGCGCAGCCTCGACCGCACTGCGCAGCAGAATCGCGACGGTCACCGGTCCCACGCCACCGGGCACCGGCGTGATGACACCGGCCGTGTCCTTCACGTCGTCGAACAAGACGTCGCCGACGACTTGACGGTTCCCATCCGCGTCGACGATCGAGTTGATCCCCACGTCGATCACGACCGCACCCGGCTTGACGTGGTCAGCCCCGATCAAACCCGGCTTCCCGACCGCCACGATCAACACGTCGGCGTTTCGCGTGTGTTCAAACAAATCACGTGTCGCGATGTGACAGCAGGTCACCGTCGCCATCTGGTGGAGCAAGAACAACGAGATGGGGCGACCGGCGATCTCGCCTTGCCCCACGACCGTCGCGTTGAGGCCGCGCGGGTTGATGCCCGCTTCTTTCAGGATTTCCATGACAGCCAGCGCCGTACACGGCGCCATGATCGGGTTGTCATAGAACAGAAGACCGATGTTCGACGGGTTGACCCCTTCCACGTCCTTGTAGGGATCGATGAAGTATTGCATCGCCGGCGTGTCGATCCCCTCCGGGAGCGGAAGGTTCAACACGATCCCGGTGACCTGCGGGTCTTCGTTCAACTCGCGTATCTTGTCGCGCACGGCCGCGTCGTCACAACTCGACGGCAGCGCGTGAAGGCGGTAGTCGATCCCGACCTGTTCGCACCGTCGCTGCTGTGATCGGGCGTAGATCTCACCGGCAGCCGGGTCGCCGACGATGATGGCGTCCAGGCGGACTTTGATGCCCTTATCCGCGAGTTCACGGCCTTGCGCAGCCGTTTCCTCTTTGATTCGTCGCCCGAGCGTGCGACCATCGATGATCTTGGCGGCCGTCATGGATCCATCCATCGCAACCGGTACCTATCTGTAGAATCAACCAATTCCGTCCCGCCCGAGGTGATACCACGCCGGATCAGAGTCCGCCAGCCTGAAGCCGCAGGATCGCCGGCTGGGGCACCACGATCCAATACCAGGCACTGAGGGCGCTCGCCACCACCGCCGTCGCAATCAGGAACCGTTTGATGGTCCTGACACGGCGTTCGAAGCCCTCCGCCTGCGCCGGGTCGCCTGCCACGGACGCCAAGAAACGCATTCGGCTTCCAATCGAGGCGTGTCGCCAACTGAACTCCTCGTGCGGGATGCCGTTCAGCAGCGCAACGCGATCCAGCGCGGAGGCAAAGAGCGCCGCTCCGGTCGCACAGACGCGGTGGCCTGAGCCGATCTTCGCAGACCCCGCGGAGTCCTTCGTCTTTGGAGCCGGATCAGCCGGTCCGTCGAAGAGATGCACGCTACACGGCACGGCGCACTCGTCGCGCTCAGGCGTGACGCACCGCGCACCGAACAGGTCAGCCTGACCTTCGAACCGGCGAGACACCATCCCGAATCCGACACCCCAGAAGATCAGCGTCACCGCAACGCCGACGCCCTGTATGACCAGGGCGGACGGTTCCACCGGCAGGTCGTAGGCGTACACGCCGCGCGCCAGAAGCTCCATCAATCCCGCCGCGAGGCACCAGCCCACAAACGCGAAGAGTAGAAAATGCTGAATGTGGTTGTGTCTCACGTGACCCGCCTCGTGCCCGAAGACGGCCTCGACCTGTTTGACGGACATCGTGTCGAGCAGTGCATCGGACAGCATCACGTAGCGGCACGGCGCGAACACACCCATGACCGCGGCGTTGATCATCATGCCGTCGCTCCGCCACACCAGGATGTCGCGACACTTGAGGCCGATGCGCTCGCAAATGCCCTCCAGACGCTTGCGGACCGGTCCCGCCTCGATCGGATGGGTCCGCCAGATGTGCCGAAGCAGCATCGGAGCGAAGACGAACACCGCCACCGCCACCGTGCCGAGCAGGAAGTCCGGAGCCCAGCCGATGCCGGTCCAACTCCGAAGCACGTCGTCATAGCCGCGCGTCAGGTCGGCGGCGAGGAGGATCACCGCCATGGGTACCGACACGACGAGCAAGTAGTGTCGCACGTGAAAGTCCAGATAGCCGGAGAAACGCCACCCGGCCGGGGCATCGCCGTCGTCGTCGCCGGCGTCGTGCGTGCGAATCGCGTTCTCCAGCGGGTAGGTCACGACCCACATCAGGACCATCGCGATGAGGAACGGGCTCAGCGCGATCAGGTCGCCGAAGATCTGAAGCCACGGGGTGATCGTCTGGAAATCGAACCAGTCCGGCCAGCGCGTGAGGAACATGGTCGCTGCAAACCAGGCGACAGCCGCCGCGCGAAGTATGAACGTCGCACGGTGGTGATACTGGTGGGCCGCGTCGGCTGAGCCTGGATCGGTGCGGAGCAGCCGCAGCCCTCGGCGGTTGACCAG
Organism: Phycisphaerae bacterium; assembly: GCA_029260055.1. Taxonomy (GTDB): domain Bacteria; phylum Planctomycetota; class Phycisphaerae; order UBA1845; family UBA1845; genus JADFOB01. Next base: position 1,309 of record JAJDDX010000023.1, on the reverse strand, counting down.
AGCGGCTGCGATTGCCACCACAAGCGGGAGCCCGATCGCCGTGGCGAGGGAGACCGCCACGTCGTCCTTGCCGACGACGGCCCATCGTCCGGGGTCCTCAGCCCGCCAGAAGACGCAGGCGAATGCCAGAATGGTCAGTAAGTGCATATCCTACCACAGCTTACGGCCGCAAGATCATCAGGCTACCGGACTGTGAACGACACCGACTCGGATGTACGATAATAGGCCTGGCGGCATGGCGCTCAGGCGCTCGGGCTCGCCGCAGATGCGCCGCGTGCGAAGCCGAGGGGTCAAACGGAGCCGGGCTTGTCCACGCCGCCGGTCGGCACTGAACGTGCCGTGCTTCTACCAGGAGAATGGGATCATGAAAAGCTCGATAGCACTTTCCGCCATTTGCGGGCTGTGTGCCCTCGTCGGCGGTGCCTCGGTGGCCCTCGCTCAAACCGAGGATCCGCCACCCGAGCCGCAGCAGAAGGAACCGGAACAGCCCGAACCGGAACAGATGGAACCCGAGCCCGAAAAGACGGACGAGGCCGACGACGTGCAGGCGGACGAACCCGCGACCGAGGAGCAGGCTGACGACACCGAGAGTCAAGACGCCGATAGTCAACAAGCTACCGAAGGCAAGACCGGCGAGCGTGAGGCCAAGCGTGCGGGGAAGCAGACGCCCCAACAACTCGCGAGAAAGCTGACGAAGCTGCTGGCGATGATGCGCGAGAAGCTCGAGCTGAGTACCGAACAGCGTCGCAAGATCGGAACGCTCTTCGAGCAACAGATCATCAGCTACAAGGAGACATCCGGAACGGGCGACGCACCGAAGTCTCGCGACGAGACGTTGGAGAAGATCAAGCAGCTCCAGGCGGACTTGGCGGAAGCACGCGAGGCGGGAGACAAGGAGCGCCTGCGCGAGATTCGATTCGCACTTCGCGCCGCGTGGAAGGCTCGTGGCCCGCGTGCCGCGCCGAACATCGGTCGGTTCATCATGCTCGTGTCGCGCGAGCTGGACCAACAGCAAGTGGCCCGGTTCCGGAAGATGGCCGAGCGCCTCGGGCTCGGCCCGGAGGCCACAGCCGCACTGTCGCCGATTCGAGTTCTGCAGCGCGCCGTGATGAACCCGGACATCGACCTGACGCGCGACCAGAAGCGAGCCATTCGCGAAATCCTCCGCGAGCACATCACCAAGAGCAAAGAGCGGGAAGTCAAACCGACAGAGCGTCAGAAGCGATATGAGGCCCTGCGGGACAAGATACTCGGGGAACTCACAGTCGAGCAGCGTGAGCGAGTCGCGGCCGCACTGGCAGCGGCACCC
>JAJDDX010000220.1 GCA_029260055.1 Phycisphaerae bacterium | reverse complement strand
TTACGCCGGGTGCCCCTGTTGGCTTGTCCACCAGTGCCGCACATATGGCACGATAGAAGCCGTCCTACGAAGAACCTCCCCCAGCCCCTCCGTGGTAAGGAGGGGAGCACAGGTAGGGTCCGCTGTGCGGACCGGAACGGATTCGTGGTCCGCACAGCGGACCCTACGCAGGCTTACGGGCGGCGCAGCAGAGGGTTTGGCCCTTCCACCGCAGTGGTTCGAGGTTCGAGAGCCGGTGTGCGTGCTTGACGACGAAGCGGCGGAAGCGCCAACCGGCCGGCATGCGGGCATGGTCGCGGAACCAGGGCAGGCCGAGCGTGCGCAGGTCGGTGATGTCGAATCCCGCGTCGCAAAGTAGGCGCGGCAGATCGGCCTGCGAGAAGATGTGAACGTGCGTCTCGTCGTCGTAGACGCTCGGGTCGCTGAATCGCGCGTTGGGCGTCAGCGTGAGTAGCATGCCGCCGGGTTTGAGTACGCGGTACCACTCACGACAGGCTGATTCGTATTCCGGAATATGCTCGATGACGTGCTGAGACGTGATCGCGTCGAGCACACCGTCGGCGAACGGCAATCGCTCCGCGCCGGCACAGAGTAGCGGGACGGATTTGAATCGGTCGCGTGTGCCGGCGAGGCCGGACTCGTTGAGATCGACGCCGACGGCTCGGTCGAGGGCGAGCGTGCCGAACAGTCCGCCGATGCCGCAACCGATGTCCACGATCGGCCCAGTGCCCGGCGGCAGGTGCCTGCGCACCCACGCGACCTCCATGTCGAACTCGATACCCCGGCCGCGATGGGTGAAGTGGGCATCGACCAGGTCCGCTTTCCCGCCGCGAGCCTCGGGCGACGGCTCGCCAGCGTCAGTTACCTCCGTCGAACCTTGAACGTGGGGCGCGTGCCCGTCCGCTCGCGTCGCGGGGTCTTGTTTGTCGCGGAGTTGAGAGGTCATTCCAGCGCCAACGTCCGAGCGACGCTCCGGTAGGATCCGCTGTGCGGACCGGCCGGATGAAGTTTCTTCGCGTCGGGCAGGCAACACGCCTGCCGTCACCATGTCTTTCGGCTCGATGGGTGGGATTGTCAAATCGGCGGGTGTTGGCAGATGCCTGCCCCGCTGCGGTGGACCAACGACCCGCCTGCGTCGCCATCACTCGTCGCTTTGACCTCCACCGTTCCGGCCGGCATCCAGCATCCAGGCGCAGCCGCACTCGGGACAGACGGTGGCGCCGTCTGCTGGATCGGTCGGCAGCAAGCGCAGATCATAGCCGCAGTGCGGACATCGACGGTGCTCGAGCATCACGCGATGGATTCGCTTGGACCGTGCGGCCCTGGCTCCCATCCACATGAGCCATGGGCCGACCCACATGCTGGGAAGCACCGCCAGCACCGGCACCGGCACGTTGAATCCGGGGCCCTCGATCACATCGGCAATCACCCCAAGGAGCGTGACGAGTACAAAGAGCCCAAGGCAAACCACGGAAATCAGAAACAGCACGCGAACCTTCTTGGACCACCCGACGCCAATCTCGTCAGCCAACGCGCCCAGCGTCTCGGCCGGAATCACGCCGTGTCGGCGAAGCAGGCGCATCGTCACAGGATCGAGGAGCGCTACCTTGCGGCCACGCGCGTCCTTGAAATGCCCGGCTTGGTGGGGCTTGTGCTTGTCAGCCACGATTGTCACTGCCCCGCTTGATCATCCTGCGACGGACCGGTGGGATCGCCATACTCGAAGACGTCTTCGACCTGCGTGCGGAAGAACCGGGCGATTCGGAAGGCCAGGGCGAGGGAGGGCGCGTACTTTCCCGCCTCTATGGCGATGATGGTTTGCCGCGTGACCCCGACTCCGGTGGCGAGCGCCTGCTGGGTCATCTCGTCGTTATCGAAGCGGAGCCGCCGGATCTTGTTCTTGATCTCGGTCTTCGCCACGGCTACGCCTCCCGCCCGTAGGAGGCCAGAGCCGTGACACAGAGGACGAGGAACCAGACCGCGCCGGCTGCGACGACTACCGCGACCAGAAGGTCGAGGGGAATCGCGTCCTCCACGAGCAGCCGCTTGTACACCGCGAGCACGACCAGGCAGAGCACTATCAGCGTGGTATGAGATGCCGCCCCAGCCACGACGAATGACCGTCGCCAGATCATCCCGTCTCGCTCATCCTCGACGATCTCGGTCGAACCGCGTCGCCTGCGATGGGCGAAGGCGACGCCGGCCGCGATGACCGTCCCGATCTGAGCGATCCACATGGCGGCCGGGCGATCGTAGGCGAGTTCCCAGCCGCCGCCGGAGCCCCGTCCGGCAAGCGCGACGATCAGCCACGCGGTGAAGAAGATCGCGAAGTTCGCGAGCTGAATCCACGCACATTTCTGTCCTGGTGCCATCGCAAGCTCCCGAATTGCCACGCCGCTCCGTCACCATGTAACTCTAGCTAGACATAATGTAATATAAAGCTTACGCGAAGTCAAGCTAGCTTTACATGTACGGGCAATTGGCCAGCTGCATCGTGCGTCGAGTCGGGTAGGGCACCTATATGAAGTGAGAAGTCAAGGCACGTTTTCCGCGGACGCCGCGGTTTTGTTTGACTTCTCAAGGGGCGCCTTTCGTATGGCGATGACGCGTCGGCTCCTGCGACGCCGGCCGGTGTTACGGCGATC
>JAJDDX010000219.1 GCA_029260055.1 Phycisphaerae bacterium | reverse complement strand
GGAGCCGGCGCGCAGCGCGCAAAAAGCGAGGGCGAAACGGGTGATAGCCGCCTCGCCCTCGCACTACACTCACTGCCGGACGCCGCCCACAATGGGCGACACTACATTGGACCGCGGAGCACCGTATGCCGCAGGCGCGACACACCGCTTAAGAGCGGCGGCACACCCGGCCGCTCCCTTACGGTCGCGGTACTGAAACCGCCCTAGACGACGCCCTGGTCCATCATCGAGTCGGCTATCTTCAGGAAGCCGGCGATGTTGGCACCATTCACATAGTTACCCGGCGTGCCATAGGCCTCTGCAGTATCCACGGAGACCTTATGGATGCTCTTCATGATACTGTGGAGCTTCTGGTCGACCTCTTCGCGGCTCCACCCATAACGCATGGAGTTCTGCGACATCTCCAGACCCGAGACCGCCACGCCGCCGGCGTTGGCCGCCTTGCCGGGGCCGTAGAGGATCTTGCTCTCGATGAAGACATTGACCGCGTCGGGCGTCGAAGGCATGTTCGCGCCTTCCGACACACAGAAGCAACCGTTCTTGACCAGGTGGTTGGCGTCTTCGACGTTGATCTCGTTCTGCGTCGCGCTCGGCAGAGCCACGTCGCACTTCACGTCCCACAGCGGGTTGGACTTCGCGCCCGCGTCGGTCGCCTGGTAGCTGGCCTTGGGGTACTTGTCGACGTATTCCTTGATGCGGCCGCGACGGACATTCTTGAGGTCCATCACGAACGCCAGCTTCTTCTCGTCGATGCCCTCTTCGTCGACGATGAAGCCGGCGGAGTCGGACAGGCTCAGCACCTTACCGCCGAGCTGCAGGACCTTCTGCGAGGCGAACTGGGCGACGTTACCCGAGCCCGACACGACGCAGCGCTTGCCCTTGAGCGAATCGCCGCGGGTCTTGAGCATCTCTTCGGCGAAGTAGACCTGGCCGTAGCCGGTCGCCTCGGGCCGAATCAGGCTGCCGCCCCAGTTGAGGCCCTTGCCGGTGAGCACGCCCTCGAACTTGCGCGTGAGCTTCTTGTACTGGCCGAACATGAAGCCGATCTCGCGGCCACCGACACCGATGTCGCCGGCCGGCACGTCCACGTCGCCGCCGATGTGGCGGAACAGCTCGGACATGAAGCTCTGGCAGAAGCGCATGACTTCGTTGTCGCTCTTGCCCTTGGGGTCGAAGTCGCAACCGCCCTTGCCGCCGCCCATCGGGAGGGTCGTCAGGGCGTTCTTGAAGATCTGCTCGAAGCCGAGGAACTTGATGATGCCCAGGTTGACCGACGGGTGGAACCGCAGGCCGCCCTTGTACGGGCCGATGGCGCTGTTGAACTCGACCCGCATGCCGCGGTTGACCTGGACTTCGCCCTGGTCGTCCACCCACGGGACGCGGAACATGATGACGCGCTCGGGCTCGACGATTCGGTCGATGATCTTGGCCTTGCGGTACTCGGGGTGCTTGTCGAGCACCGGGATCAGCGACTCGACCACCTCCTCGACGGCCTGATGGAATTCCTTCTGCTCGGGATTCTTGGCGATGACCCCGGCCATGAAGGTGTCGACAGCACTAGCCATGGACGTATCTCCTTTTTGACTCACTCGGACGGTGCATCCGGGCCGGAAAGACCATCGCGGCCGTGCACTCAGGTTGTTATCTGCGTGTCAGGTAATCCGACCCTGACAATCCAACGAACCGAAAACGACAATCGGCGCCAAGGCGGGCCGAATCACCGGTGATTTCACCCGCCGGAGGCCGGTTTTTTCCCGCGCCGGACGCGGGAGGCCATAATCACCGTGCTGCAGGAATCAGCTTGCCCCGTCTCCAGGCGCTATCCGGCACACCTCCACGGGTACGCATGCGGTCAGGCGTGTGACCACGGCACCCGTCTCCCTACCTCCGCATGCCGCCCGCGGCATTCCGCGGACCCGGCGTCGGCTGGGCCGTCCATGGCAGCCGCGGTCGACGAATCGACAGGAGTAAGCGAGGCAATTAGCGTGCCAGACCGATCCAGCACAACGGGCCCCGACACGAAGAGTGCCGGGGCCCGCGATAGCTCTGAACTGGAACCGCGCGCCGCCCTCCAGCCACGGCGGCACAAGCGTGATTCGGTCCGATCCAGCGATTAGGGCAGCGTTTGGCCGATCCAGGGGTCGAATCCCCCGGCACCATTCAGCAGGTCGATCACCCGAACGATGTCATCGGGGCCGGTCGCTCCGGACCGATCGATGTCGGTGGACCAGAGGCTCCGCGCCGGGCCGACACCGTTGATCGCATCGATCACAGCTAGGATGTCGGACGGACCGCTTTCGCCGTCGCCATCCGCATCGCCCGGCAGGTAACCCAGGCACACGACCCCGCCACTGGGAAGATACGTCAGACACGTGCGAGCGCCGGGATCGATTCGGTCGCTCAGCGTCACCGTGACCGTCGACGATCCACCGCCGTCGGCCGGAGAAACATCCGTCACGACCGGACCCGGCGCGCCGCCGTTCTGCGCGATGCTGAAGTCCTCCGCCGTCGCCAGGAACGCCCCGCCCAGGAAGTCGAACGACACGTCCACGGTGCTCCACCCCACCGGGTTCGTGCCGTCGAAATCGGTCGGCTGACGAGCATCAATAGCGCCATCTGGCGGCGTGCTCGATAGGACCGACGGGACGAACTCGTCCGCGCCCATGTCGACTCCGTCGCCGAACAGGCGCGGCTCATGATCTACGTCAAAGGCAAAACCGAGGCTGTGCGGAATGCTGCCGGCGTCGACGCAAGGTGACGCCGGTCCGAGGTGATAATTGTGGAACCGGTAGCTGCTGCCCAAATAGGCGACACCCACCACATGACCCACGACGGTGATGCTCGTGGCCGTATTCGAAGCCACATGGAACATCAGCGGCTGGTCGACGTTCGGATTCAACAGCCGACCTTCATGCTCGTTCTCCTGCCAGTTCGCCAGGTCATCCCGGAGTACCGTGAGCATGCCGTCCGCCGCCGTGGCCACATCGTCCGTCCACGTTCCGGAGGGGCCGCCGATGAAAGTCGGATCATCGAGCGTCTCATCTTCACCCAGGTTACCGTCGCCCCATTCAACGACAGCAGCCTCGTCGGCAACGATCGCCGGCAATCCGCCTTGGATGTCGCTACGCAGGATACTGACGGTGGCGGGGGCGGCGAGATGTCCATAGGCGTAGATCTGGCTGCCGATGGAGGCGTCGTTGCCCCACATGATGACGTTGTCGAGGGTCGCACGTGCCCCGACGCACGACAGCGCGCCGCCAACGGAAGCAGAGTAGTTACCCACGACCGTGGTGTTGACGAGCCTGGGCCTGGCGTTTGCGCCGGAGGCGATGCCGCCGCCGATGCCCGTAGTCGAGTTGCCCGCGATAATGCTATTGCTGATCGTCGGGCTTGCGCCGTTCGAAGCCGTGATGCCGCCGCCGTAGACGGCGGTGTTACCCGCCACCGTGCAGTTGACGATGACCGGATCGCTGTCGGAGTCGCAATGAATGGCGCCGCCGCCGAACGAGGCGTTCGCCTCGTTTCCGGTTAGCACACAGTTGGCAATCGTGGGGCTCGCACCGGAGACGCAAAGGATCGCACCGCCGGTCGCCGCAAGGCCGTTAGTGATGGTCAGACCGTCGATTCTCGAACCCCGGCCTTCGAGATGGCGGAAGGTGAACGCGCGGCCCTGCTTCTCGGGGTCGAGGATACAATGCGTCGGTCCGTTTTCGCTGACGACGGTGATCCGCTTGCCATTCAGATCCAAATCCATGTTACCGGGTCCGCGGTGGACGCCGTCTCTGACCAAAACGACATCCGTCTCCTCGGCTGCGTCGATCGCCGATTGGATCGTGGGGTACTCCACGCTCGGCGTAAAGCGAAGCGTCTGACAATCGTCCGGAATACCGTCGCCATCCGGCGGGATTACGTCGACAGAGGTGCCGTCGGCGATGTCACACTCGTCGGGTAGGAGGTTCTGATTGCAGTCACTGCTGCTCCGTCCGTCTACGTCGCAATCGTCCGGTGAGCCGTTGGCGTTACAGTCCGTCGCCGTCCCGGCCGCCAGCTCATCGGAGTCGCGCAGTCCATTGCCGTTGCAGTCTTCCAGCGCCGAAGCTATGTCGAGCACGCCGCCGGTGACGGTGATCCCCTGCATCGCGGGTGTCGTTCGGGTGGTCTGCATGATCCTGGCTTTGACGCCGTCCCAGGGAAGCTCGGGGTGGTAGCTCATGAGCAACGCCACAGCCCCCGCCACGTGCGGCGTCGCCATCGAGGTGCCGCTGTAGAAGGCATAGGAGCTGCCTTGTACCGTGCTGTAGATTCGATGTCCCGGCGCGCCGAGATCGACCGACACCGCGCCCCAGTTGGAGAACCCGGCCTTGCCGTCCCGGTTGGTGGTCGCGGCCACGGAGATCACGTTCGGCAAATCGTAGTTCGAGGGGAAGTGCGGGCGCGTATCGTTGTTCGAGCCGTCGTTACCGGCAGCCGCCACGAAGAGGTGTCCGATCGATTGCGACGCCTCGATCATCGCCCTCATGCCCGAGGACGAACCGCCGCCGCCCCAACTGTTATTCGAAACGCGGATGCCATTCGCAATACAGTATTCCACCGCGCTCATGGCGTCGCCCGTCATGCCGGAGCCGTCCGCGCCGAGGAACTTCAGTCCGACGATCTTGCATCGCCAATTCACGCCGACGATACCGACGCCGTTATCCCCGACCGCGCCGATCGTGCCGGAGCAGTGCGACCCGTGCTGGTGATCGGCAAGAGGATCGTTGTCGCCGTTGACAAAGTCCCAACCGTGAACATCGTCGATCCAGCCGTTGCCGTCGTCGTCGACGAAGTTGCCGGGAATCTCGCCGGGGTTCGTCCAGATGTTGGCCGCGAGGTCCGGATGATTGTAGTTGACGCCCGTGTCGATCACCGCCACGGGGAAGTCCGGATCGCCGACCCAACTCGCCCACGCGCCCAGAGCGCGAATATCCGCCCCCGGAACTCCGGGCACACCCAGGATCGACTGGCCGGTGTTGCGCAAACCCCAGAGCCAGTTGAAGAACGGATCATCGGAGCCTTCCAGCGCATGAACGACATAATCCGGCTCGGCGTACAGCACGTCCGGATTGGCCGTGTAGGCGGTCAGCGCGTCGGCCAGCTTGGTCTCATCGACCTCGACCAACTGAAGATGGCGGACGAACCGGTACTCCTTGACCACCCGCGCCGCGTGAGCCGACAGGTGAGCCGCGGCCCGTGCGTTGCCCGAGACCTCCGACTTGAATCGCACGATGAGCCGCGTCGGATGGTGTTCATGCCGCAGCTTGGCAGCCACAGTCGAGTCCGGGGCCGCAGGTTCGTCGGCAGACACCGGTGTGCCCACCACGCCCGGCGTCGACACTAGCTCCGCCGACCCGTCGCCCGAGTCCAAGACGCCGGCCGACACGACGCCGACACTGACGGCGACGATCAACAAACCGAGTATGCAACAGCGATTCCATTCAGCCATGTCTTCGATTCCTCACGTGCGGGATGGATGTATGCGTGCAAGAACGACCACCAAGCGGGTAGAACCGCCCCACGGTACACTACCCCCTATTAGAGTATTGGCTACGGCTCAGATAAACAAGGGCCTGGGGTGCCCGTTCGCCCTTCTATCACGCCACATCGGCTCGGGGCCGGGCTCTCCACGTGCTAATCCATTGTCACCGCAGAAAGTTAACTGAATATGTCGGATTCAGCGTCAGGCCCGAGGCGCGTCACGGGCCGTCGAGCGTCGTGAGGAAGGTGGCAAAGTCTTCGAGGTCGAGCACGCCGTCTTGCACGGAATCGAAGACGCACACGCAGGTGGCTTCCCAGCCCGGACCGGCTGTGGCGGTACCAAAGCAGGCTTGCATGGCTGAAAAATCGGCAAGGTCGATCCCGCCGTCGGCGTCGAAGTCGCCGGGGAGTTGTATCGCGCTCGTCTCATAGGCGCCCATGTCGACGCGGCAGCTTTGCACGCGCGCCTCGCCGGCCGCGTCGGTCTCGCCCGGATCGGGAACAAACGTGGGATCACCCCTGTTCGCCGAAGGTGACGTATCGGCGAGGCTAAGATCATCGTCATCCGTACCCGCCGCGCCGTCCACCCCGAGGGCATCCACGAAGAGCGGATCGGTGCCGACGTTGCCCGTGCCCCCGAACTGCCCGCTCAGGCCTTCCACGCAACTGTAGTCGAGCGTCACGACACCGCTCGACACGCCGATCTGCGCGGACTCGCCGCTACCGCTGTTGCCCCAGAGGACGCAACTCGTCACGGTGGTCTGTGCGGACGCGTTGCCCACGCCACCACCGAGAAAAGCCGAGTTATGCGCGAAGGTGCAATTCTCGAAAGAGGGGCTTCCGGCAAATAAGCTGTGGACGCCGCCACCGTGGACCGTAGCGGTATTGCCGTTGAAAACTGTGCTTGCCACCCGGGGGCTGCTGGCATAGTTAAGCATGCCCCCACCGCTCGATGTGGACGTGTTGTCCCGGAAGACCGTCGATTCAATGACGGGGCTGCTAAGCTGGTTCGACATCCCGCCACCGCCCGTCGCATCGTTGCCCACGAATATACTGCCAATGATCGACGGCGTGCCCTGATAGGCGAACATCCCTCCGCCGTTCACGCCGGTGTTGCCCTGAAAGCGACATTGTCGATACGTCGCCGTGTTGCTCTGGTTGTAGACGCCGCCGCCAGCGTCGGTTGCCTCGTTACCGATGAAAAGGCAGCCGACGAATTCGGGGTTCGCGTTCCAGACCAAGGCACCACCACCCCGCCACGACGTGTTGCCGGAAAAGACGCAACCGGTCATCGTCCCGGAGTAGTTGTACGCGTACATTCCGCCGGCCTTTTCCGTGGCGACGTTGTCTCTGATGATGCAACTGCGAATCGTCGCGCTACTGATGGATGGATAGAAGAAGACACCGGCGCCGCGGTCACTGGGGTTCGAGCCGTTCGCATGCCCCCCCTCGATGATGAACCCGTCGAGGATCGCCGTGGCGTCGATCGCGCCTCCGGTCACCACGTGATAGCTGTTCTCGCTGTTGTCGCCGCCGGTTTGATCATCGCCGTTAAGGTCGCCGGATAGAATGCTCTGGAACAGTACCAGATCGCGAAGATCAGGATCGGGGGCGCCGCAGCCGGCGTGCCCGCCGATCAATTCGACGCCGCTCTTCAGTTGGAAGCGGTCCCCCCGGTCCCCGTTCGGCACCGTCGGCGTGTAGACGCCATCGGCCACGCGAATCGTGGTATTCGCCGTTGCGACGGCCAGCGCGCCCTGCAAATCGAGGAACCCGTTGCACCAGGTGCTGCCGTCGTTAGGTGCGGTCGTCGCGTCGGGATCAACGTAGAGCACCGTCTGCGCGTACGCGCCGCCGGAAGCGATTACGCTCCCCACGAACAGCATCAGCGCGGTGATGGCGCGACGGCGGATCATGCCCCTTGCCCTACGTGTGTACACCCCAACTTCAGTCCGACCAGCCCCTCGTTGCTTGGCCCTGCCTATTGTACTCCGCCCCGAACGGCATATACAACTCAAAGCGGCGACGACGAATTCCCCACGCAGGCGGGACAGGCCGGCATGCCCGGTATTATCGCACCGAGGCGGCAAAAACGGAGCGAAAGCGAGACAGATGGCCGCAGCGAGCGTCTATCCTTACAATGGAGTGACTCTTGACGGAATCGCCGCACGCATGCGGGGAATCCGTTGCCCGGGCCGGGCTATTACGAGACCATCTTGATTGCCCCGCGGTGAACCGCCCAAGAAGCCGGGCGGCAGCGGAACGAGCGTTTCGCCGTGCCCCGCGGCGTGGCGCCAGCCGCGCACAAACAGGAACCAGCGACGTGTCGAGTGCAGGACCCATAACCGCGCCTAACCGCACGACTGCCAGTACGCCAAAGCGACTGGAAGCCGTCACGCCGCGGCTGCGTAAGCTACTCTTCGTGCTCTTCGGACTCTTCGCCCTGCTCGCGGTCGACTCGGCCTACCTGGTGAGCATCACCATCCTCGAATGGGCGACCCGTACGACCTACCAGAACTACTTCTACCAGTTCGCTTTCCTGATCCACCTGATCCTCGGGTTCGCGATCATACTGCCGGCTGTGCTCTTCGGGCTGCTGCACATGCGCAACGCCCGGCACCTGCCACTGCCGCGCGTGATCAAGCTGGGCTACGCGCTGTTCGCGGCCATCCTCGTCGTGCTGATCACCGGGTTGATCCTGACGCGCCTCGATCTGTTCGGGCTGCGGCTCGAAGTCAAAGACCCCTACATACGCAACGTGGGCTATTGGCTGCACGTGACGGCGCCAGTCGCGGTGATGTGGCTCTTCGTGCTTCATCGCCTGGCGGGCAGACGGCTTCGATGGCGCGTCGGTGCGGTCTGGGCGTGCGTCGCCGGCTCGTTCGCGATCGTCATGGTACTTTTGCACTCGCAGGACCCGAGGAACGCCGACACAGCCGCACCGAGCATCGGCGACGAGTATTTCGCGCCGTCCCTGGCAAGGACCGCCACCGGCAAGTTCATCCCGGCCGAGTCGCTGATGCAGGACCAATACTGCAAGGACTGCCATGCTGATGTCCATGCGACGTGGGAGAGCAGCGTTCACCGCTTCAGCTCATTCAACAACGAGCCCTACCTCTTTTCGATCCGGGGCACGCGCAGGGCACTTTACGACCGTGACGGATCAGCCGCCGGCTCGCGCTTCTGCGCCGGGTGCCACGACCTTGTCCCGTTCTTCAGCGGCGCGTTCGACGACCCGAAGTACGACGACCCGGACTACGACCTGACGAGTGACCCGCTCGCCCAAGCCGGAATCACCTGCAGCGGTTGCCACGCCATCACGCGGATCAACAGCCCGCGCGGCAACGCCGACTTCACCATCGACGAGCCGCCGCAATACCCGTTCACTTACAGCGAATCGCCGCTACTGAGGTGGGTCAACCGGCAACTCATCAAGGCCAAGCCCGCGTTCCACAAGACGACGTTCCTCAAACCGTTCCACAAAACGCCCGACTTCTGCGGCACGTGCCATAAGGTCCACCTGCCCGAGTCGGTGAACGCCTACAAGTGGCTCCGCGGCCAAAACCACTACGACTCGTATCAACTCAGCGGCGTGTCCGGCCACGGCATCCAGAGCTTCTACTACCCGCCGAAAGCCACGCACGCGTGTGCCGAATGCCACATGCCGCTGACGCCGTCGGATGACTTCGGCGCGCAATACTTCGATAACTCGGGCACGCTGAAGGTACACGATCACCAGTTCCCAGCCGCCAATACCGCATTGCCCCAAATGCACAACCTGCCGTCCGAGGTCAACGAGAAGCATCAAGCCTTCCTCCAGACCGCCGCCCGCGTCGACATCTTCGGCCTCAAGGAAGGCGGCGCGATTAACGGCAAACTCACCGCGCCGATCCGCCCCGACGTGCCCACGCTTCAGCCGGGCAAGGACTACCTGCTAGAGACGATCATCCGCACGGTGGGCATCGGCCACCTCTTCACCCAGGGGACAGCCGACTCCAACCAGGTCTGGCTGGACATCACCGTCACCAGCGGCGACCGCGTGATCGGCAAAAGCGGAGGCCGAGACGCGACGAGCGGCGAGGTCGACCCGTGGTCGCACTTCGTCAACGCCTACGTCATCGACCGCGAAGGCAACCGCATCGATCGCCGCAACGCCGAGGACATCTTCGTCGCGCTGTACAACCACCAGATTCCACCGGGCGCAGCCGACGCGGTCCATTACCGGCTCCAAGTGCCGCCGGATGTCACTGAAGCGATCACGGTCGAGGTCAAACTGCAGTACCGCAAGTTCGACACGCTCTATATGCGCTACTTCATGGGCGACAAGTTCGTCACCAACGACCTGCCCATTACGACGATGGCGACGGATCGCGTCACCTTTCCAGTCGCGGGAAGCACCGATGCCATCGCAAACGAATCGTCGTCCATCCCGACCTGGCAGCGGTGGAACGACTACGGCATAGGGCTTTTCCGCAAGGGCAACAGCGGTGCGAACCGCGGCGAGCTTCGACAAGCCGAGGCTGCCTTTGCGAAGGTCGAGGAACTGGGCCGCCCCGACGGACCGCTCAACCGCGCTCGGGTCTACATCAAGGAAGGACGGCTCGAGGAGGCTGTCGCGGCACTATCGCGGGCGGCTGCCTTCGATCCGCCCGCGCCGCCCTGGTCGGTCGCGTGGTTCACCGGGCTGGTCAACAAGCAAAACGGCTACCTCGACGAAGCCATCACCAACTTCACGAGCATCGTCGAGTTGGATAGCGAAGAGACGCGCGAGCGAGAGTTCGACTTCTCGCAGGATTACCGCTTGCTCAACGAACTGGCCCAGACGATCTTCGAGCGATCCAAACAGGAACGCGGTGAGGCGCGATTGACCGAGCGAAAACGCCTGCAAAACGACGCGGCGAAACTCTTCGAGCGTGTCATCGAGATGGACCCGGAAAACACGACCGCGCACCACAACCTCAGCCTGATCTGGGCTCAGCTAGGCCAGCCGGACAAGGCCGTCCGCCACCGCGCCGAGCACGCCCGCTACAAGCCGGACGACAACGCCCGCGATCGTGCCGTGGCCGCCGCGCGGCGCTTATCGCCGGCCGCCAACCACGCAGCCGACGCCATTGTCATCTATGACCTGACCCGGCCCGGCGCCTACGAGCTTCCCGAACAAAGCGACAAGGTGACGCTCCATGACTGACAGGATGCGCGAAGAGGCAACGGCCGTTCATACCGACGAGACCGTCGTGGCATCCGCCATGCGCTGGTCCGCAGTGGCGCTGATCGTGATTGTCGCCGTCGTCGCCACGGTGGTCTGGCAAGTGCGACGCGACGCGCCGCCGCCGCCGGCCGTCGAAGCCACTGTGGTCGCGCCGCAACAGATCGAAACCGACGCCACGGCACCGACGATCAGGTTCACCGATATCACCCAACAGGCCGGCATCGACTTCGTCCACGACAACGGAGCCTACGGCGACAAGCTCCTGCCCGAGACGATGGGCGGCGGAGCAGCCTTCATCGACTTCGACAACGACGGCGACCAGGACCTGCTCTTCGTCAACTCGGGACCCTGGCCCGGCCGCGAAGGCAACGATCCGCCCGCACCGCTCGCGCTTTATCGCAACGATGGCACCGGCAAGTTCGCGAAGGTCGACACCGGCGTCGACCGTTTGCCCGCCTCCTACGGCATGGGCGTAGCCATCGGCGACTTTGATTCCGACGGTCTGGTCGATGCCTTCATCTCAGCCGTCGGCACGAACCGACTCCTTCGCAACACCGGCACGGCTTTCGAAGACGTAACGGCGAAGGCCGGCGTCGCGGGCGACCCGGCTGACTGGAGCACGAGCAGCACCTTCGTCGACTACGACAACGACGGCGACCTCGACCTGTTCGTCGGCAACTACGTACGGTGGTCCAAGGAGATCGACTTCGCGGTGGACTATCGCCTGGTCGGCGTCGGGCGTGCGTATGGCCCGCCGATGAACTACGAAGGCGCCCACCCCTACCTCTACCGCAACAACGGCGACGGCACCTTCGCCGATGTCTCAGCCGAGGCGGGCATGCAGGTGGCCAACCCGTCGACCGATCTGCCGATGGGCAAGGCACTGGGCGTCGCGCCGATCGACGTGGATCGCGATGGCCACATCGACCTGCTCGTCGCCAACGACACCGTCCGCAACTTCTTCTTCCACAACAGCGGCAACGGCACGTTCGCCGAGGAAGGCGTCGAGTTCGGCCTCGCCTTCGACCGCAACGGAAGCGCGACAGGGGCGATGGGCATCGACGCCGCCTACTACCGCAACGACGACGAACTCGGCTTCTTCATCGGAAACTTCGCCAACGAGATGACCTCGCTCTACGTCTCGCAGGGCGACCCGACGCTCTTCGCCGACGAGGCCATCTCCGAGGGCATCGGCTCGCCAACGCGATTAATGCTCAGCTTCGGCGTCTTCCTCTTCGACTACGACCTCGACGGCCGGCTCGACCTGCTCCAGACCAACGGCCACCTCGAAGAAGAGATCAACATCGTTCAGCCGTCACAGCACTACGAGCAGGCGGCACAGCTGTTTTGGAATTGCGGGATGGGCTCGCGAGGCTGTTTCGTGCCGGTCGAGGCAGCGTCAGCCGGCGACATGAACAAACCGATCGTCGGCCGCGGCAGCACGTACGGCGACATCGACGGCGACGGCGACCTCGACGTGGTGCTGACGCAAACTGGCCGAGCGCCGCTACTGCTGCGCAACGACCAATCCGAGAACCACCATTGGGTCCGACTCAAGCTAGTCGGCACCGGTCCGTCGACCGACTCAATCGGAGCCGCGGGCGAGACTGATTCCCGAGCCGCAGGCTTCAGCCTGCGCGGCCGTTCGAACCGCAACGCCATCGGCGCATGGGTCGAAGCCACCTTCGGCGACACGACCGTCCGCCGCCAAGTCATGCCAACGCGAAGCTACCTCTCCCAGGTCGAACTCCCCGTCACCATCGGCCTCGGCAACGCCACGCAACTCGACAAGCTCCGCATCACCTGGCCCAGCGGCACGGGCGAGACATTCGACGCCATCGAAGTCGATTCGACGCAGACGATCAAAGAAGGAACCGGCACCGCCTCAGGCGGGTAACGAATGGGTGCCACTGGTGGCTCGCCCACCAGTGCCGGAGGGCTGGGACGAGCAAACTCGTTTGCCCGTGGTTGACATCGGGTAGGGCACCTATATGAAGTGAGAAGTCAAGGCACGTTTTCCGCGGACGCCGCGGTTTTGTTTGACTTCTCAAGGGGCGCCTTTCGTATGGCGATGACGCGTCGGCTCCTGCGACGCCGGCCGGTGTTACGGCGATC
>JAJDDX010000218.1 GCA_029260055.1 Phycisphaerae bacterium | reverse complement strand
CAAACATATTGATCGCACGGCCATTGGATCGGCTCATATCCTGTCTGATGTGGCCTACAAGGCAATCATCATGTTCTGATGCATCAATGGGCATAGGGAATCGTGCGGGTTGGTGGTTGCCCGCATGCTCAGCATCAGTTGATTTATGTTGATTAGTTCCGATATCGACGACACTGACGCCGGGCGCTTCGTGCAATATTTTTCGTACTTCATCAGGCGTGATCGGGTTGGTAAATTCAAGATTGATCGATTCGCTATGCGCGCGCATTACGGGAACGCGAATGCATGTCGTGGTTATCGGCATGTCTGGTGCATGAAAAATTTTTCGTGTTTCGTGCACCATTTTGGATTCTTCGTTGTTGTATCCATGTTCATCCAGTGGCGAATCATGCACAAATAAGTTGAACGCAATCGGATGCGGGAACACCGATGGTGTCACGTCGCGTCCTGACAACACGTCTGCGCTTTGCGTTTTGAGTTCCTCCATCGCGGCTGCACCTGCGCCGCTGGCGGATTGATACGTACTGATGATCATGCGTTTGATCGGGTTCACACGATGCAAGGGCCAAACCACCATCGCTGCAATAATGGTCGAACAATTGGGGTTCGCAATGATGCCCTGATGATCAGCGATATCGTCGGGGTTAATTTCTGGAATGACCAACGGCGTGTCTGGATCCATCCGAAAAACCGACGAATTATCAACCACAATGCATCCGGCTTTTACCGCGATAGGTGCATATTCGCGGCTGATGGCACCACCGGCACTAAAAATGGCGTATTGTATGCCGTTGAATGATGCCTCCGACAGCGCCTCAACCTTATGGCTATGGCCGCCGACGTCTACGGCTGTTCCAGCGCTACGCGGTGATGCCAACAATTTGAGATGATCGACGGCAATATGATGTTGTTGCAATATGCGACACGCTTCACGTCCGACGGCTCCGGTCGCACCGACGATGGCCAATGACTTTATGGATCTGGGTTGTTGCATCGAATCATTCATGATTGATCCATAATACCATACTGACGCGATCGAGTGAAAGATGGTAAACGATCAACTCTAGATTTTTATGCACGGCACATCCATTTAATGGTGAACTTGAAGCGAAAAAACATGGTTGTTATGATGATGTGTCACGATGCCCCACTCTTATGCCAATTTGAACCCTATCACCATAAATGTATAGAGTCAATTGGCCCGATATTCAAAACTAAAAAAAGCGTAAAACTATTGTATAAAAGCGCTTGACGCATCGTTCATGAGATTGCTAGACTGCCCCCCCTTCACAGCGCATCAGCGCGAATGTGGGGTGGATGCAAATGCTGCATGATGGACGCATGATGCATCTGATACATAGCGGATTATCATTAATGTGCTATAGTTTCTCATGGCTCATAGAGTCTCTGAGATGATGAAAAAAACACAAAAGGCTGACGGTAAGGGTGATAAACCCGGTTGGCTGCGTCATTCAGGCATGGGTACTGAATTCGCGGCTGCGGTTGCTGGATTTGCTTTTGTAGGGTATTGGATTGATCGACACTACGGGAGTCAACCATGGGGCGTGCTAGTTGGCGCGGCATTGGGATTAACCGGTGGGACATACAATTTGGTGCGATCATCCATGAAAGCATTTGCTCAGATAGAGCAAGATAAACAGGATTCAGAATCAGACGATAACGACGATTCATCGAATCTGAAAAAATAGTGCATAAGGTCTGATGTCGCGTATACTGCGCGACGTGGACATCAAGGCGTGCAGGATGACAGATATAAATGAGCCATACGGTTTGTTTTGTGTTTCACGATGATGGATCCGGGATCCACGATAATGACTGTGAACCCACAAACTGGTGTTGGCTTGTTCGTTAAATTTGTTGGATTGAGTTTGGGGTGTGCAGCGGTTACGATCGCCATCGGATACATCCCAACGAAGAATATTGCCGGGGTTGATGGTGTATACGCCATGCTTGCAGGCGTCGCAATCAGCTGGATTTCGAGCTGTGTTGGCGCCATACCGGTGGCATACAGGTTATCCAGCGATCAGGCAGGAAACGCAGCCAATGCGATTTTGACAGCCACGATGGTGCGTTTCATGGTGGTGCTCATGCTGGTTGCGGCAATGGTATTTAGTGGTATTGTTGATCGCAATGTTTTGGTTTTGTGGGTTGGCATCAGTTATTTGTTGATGCTGGCTATTGATACGTTGTTCGCGATTGCCGTGATGAAGCGTCAATCAGGGAATGGTAACGGATGAATTCGGTGATACTCGCATCAAATCCTATGGACCATGTGTATCAATGGGCATACCAGAAGATGCATGTAGGCGATATGGACAATGTTTTCGTGCCCAATGGCGAAATCACGGTTGTCTCGAATCACATCATCATGCAGGTTATTGCCGTATTGATGTTGATCATCGTCATACCCATGTGTGCGCGTACGCGTGCATCAGATGATGCCATTGACGATATGACACCGCGTGGATTTGGTAATTTTGTTGAAACGATTTGCGCCTATTTGAGAGATTCTGTGGTCCGTCCAATTTTGGGTGAGCATACAGATCGATTTATCCCATTCCTGTGGACTGCATTTTTCTATGTGCTGTTTGTCAACATACTCGGTTTGTTGCCATTAGAGCCGTTGACACGTGGTTTGATTCATGGGGTTTATCCCGAAGCCCATCATGGTTTTGGCGGATCAGCCACCGGAAATATTTGGGTGACTGGAACGCTGGCTATTTGCACGTTGTTCATGATTGTGGTGAACGGTCTTCGAATTGGCGGTATGCATTTTGTAGCCCATTTTTGTCCGGGTCCATTGTGGTTAGCACCGTTGTTGGTGCCTGTTGAGATCATCGGGCTTGGTGCTAAGATTTTCGCACTTGCGGTACGACTTTTTGCCAATATGGT
>JAJDDX010000217.1 GCA_029260055.1 Phycisphaerae bacterium | reverse complement strand
CGAACCGATCAGCGGCAGGCTGCGCTACGCTCGTCCCTCGCTCCGCTACGCCCGCCGCTGGGCACCGGAGCGTGGTCGGTGTAACCTAGAGACTGGTACAAACCCCGGGGGGAAGGCCATTGTCGATTGTCTTAGGCGAAGCGGTCAGCGACATCACCCCGGTCGTTCCGGGCGGATTGAGGGAGATGATCGCGATGAGGACGAACGGCCCGATGCACCAGAAAGAAACAAGTAGTATCAGAAGTGCCCGTTTCACGTTAGATCACCTGTGCGTTTTCGATATGCGCGCGGTCAGGTACAGGAGCAGGCCCATCAGATGCGCCAGCAGGATAAGGAGTAATGCTGCCCCACCCGCTAGACTCTCATTAAAATGAACGAACGAGTTTCGGTATATATAGAGTGAAACCAGCTCGGTGGCGGTTCCGGGGCCACCGCGTGTGAGGACATGGGCAATCTCAAATGTCCTGAGGCAGTCCGCAAGCCGCAGAAGAAGAACGAACAATAGAAGGCGGGCGTGCCCACGACCAAACACCTGGATTGCCACGTGAAAGGGGCTGAGTCCGTCGAGTCGTGCGAGAGAGAACAACCTCCGGTCTGAGCGATAGGTTGCTGCAGCCACAAGAAGGGTCACCATCGGAGTCCACTGCCAGATGTCAACAGCAGCAACTACGAAGAAGGCGGACCGCGAAGAGCCTGTCCAATCGAAGGTGGCCATGCCGAATACCTCTGCGACCTGGCGAGGGAGGCCGCCGAGGGGATCTAGAAGTACTCGCCACACGAGGGCCACGACCGCTGGCGAGATCAGTAAGGGAACACATAACAATGCGCAGAGCTGGGGGCAGGCCCGCGCGCGGCCGATAAAATAACCGGCAACCGTGCCAATAACGAACTCAGTTGGAACGGCGAGGCAGGCGAGGGCTACTGTGTTCAACAGGCCTGCTCTGAAGAGTGGGTCCGCGAACACGGCAGCGAACGGCACGGTGTGGTCGGGCGTAGTTCGGAAACCGCTCAATAGCAGGGATGCCGTAGGGTATGCAAACACCGCAAGCAGGACGACTGCGAGCGGGGCTACGAGGTAGACATGCGCAACGCGCGGAAGCGTTTCTCGCGAATCTCCGGTCATGGTAGGCGACGTCTGGAAAGCTCGGCGACCGCATCTGCGATTGCCTTCTCCGGGTCTTTCTGTCCAGTGTAGGCTGACGATACCGCCGTACCAATGACCTCTTCCACTTCAGTGAACTTTGCCGTTCGGGGACGAAACTTCGCAGTACGCAGAGACTCGAGGTACAAAGGAACGGCCGGATGACGGGCGACCACCTGAGGATCGTCGTAGGCCGATTTCCTGGGGACGATCGCTCCGCGTAGCGCTGCATCTGCCATGAACTCCCGGCTTGTCATGAATTTGACGAAGGTCCACGCGGCGGCCTTGTTCCGCGAATCGACGGGGATTCCCAGGCTTCCACCGCCGATGCTTGGGGCGCGTCGGATCTGACCGTTTGGCTGTCTGATGCCTGGCACCAGAGCAACTCCGAGCTTGTCGCGCACCTCAGAGGTCGGCGCCGTAAGCGTCGGATAAAACGCGTACCATTGTGGCGCCATGGCGCACGCCGCGCTTGAAAAAGCGGATACCGTTTCATCGTGAGCTGCGTTGGCGCTTCCCGGTACGGCAGACTCGGCAAGCGACCTCAGAAACGCGAGCGCTTCGACGCCTTCGGGCCCATCAAACTGTGGCGTTCCGCTGGCATCGAAGAAGTCTTTCCCCGAGAAAGCCCAGTACCTCATGGCGAAGAACTCGAACGCGAAGTGTGGCCGTTTTAGGGTCTCGGCGTTGCCGAAGAGGTTAGGCCCCCCGACCGATTTGGTGAAGAAGCGGGAAACTTCGCGGTATTCTTGCCAAGTCTCGGGAACTCTCAGCGGCTTGCCAACTTCGCGCACAAATGAGGCGCCGATTGTCGGGTCCTCGAACAGGTCCCGCCTGTAGAATAGTACCTGTACGTCTGCTCGCTGCGGGATGAGCCACGTCGTTCCGCTGAGGACGGCCTCAGCCCGTATTACGGTTTCGAAAAAATCATCGAGATTGAGCCCATCGCGCTTCAGATAGTCGTCGAGTGGCTCAAGGTACCCAGCCGTGGCGTATTCGTGCAGCCAAATATCGTCGACGAAGACCACATCAAAGGCGCCTCGCTTCAGGCGAAAGCTGGAAACCTGTTTGGCGCGGACGGCGTCGTATTGCAGTTCCTCCATGTCAACGGAGATTCCGGTTTCCTGCTCGAAACGCGGCAACTTCTCACGCATGAGTTTGCCGAGTGGCAACCCAGCGTAGTACAGGACCTTTATCGAAGGGGGAGGGGCGACGGCTGACTTTGAGCTCTTGGACGACGTGTTCGCATTGTTGGGCGGCGATTTGGATTCTGGTTGACGAGAGCATGATGCGATCGAGAGGCACAAAACGGAGAACAGCATCGCGGTCAACCAACCTGTCCGGTTGAATCTCATGGTTACGCCTCCAATCGATGTTCAATAGTGTCACGCACTTCGCAAGTGGCGACAAAGCACAGGATCCCTGGCCAGAGCCGCCGGTGCGAGTGGGCTGGCGAACGCTGGCCGAGACGGGCCAGCATATTGTGCGCGAAGTCTCCACGCGACCAGTCTAGTCAAGGGAAGAGTATGGCGTGTTCACGCAAATCTCAAGGCGTGCGCGCGAGGAGTGCGTTCCAGGCATCCCGATCGCCGACTAGCCTGCAGTGTGGTACGGTTCGCTCCGCTGGCCGCCGCCTCCCTCTTTTTGGTATCGTAAAGTATTTAATCGCAGTGGTTTACACGAATCCGGAGTCGGTTCCTTGAAGCCCATCACCGTAGCCTGTTGCGTCGCTGCCGCTCAGCCGCGCCGCCTGGACTGGCTGCACCCCGCTAGGCGGCCACGCACGCACGAGCAGTTCGACTTGGCGGCGCTCCGCGTCAATTAGGACGCGGGCGGCGCGCACGGTCCAACCGCAATTCGCCGCCCTTGGCGTGGTGAAGACAGCGTCCACGAGCCCCATCTGTCTGTCACCGAAAACCAGACATCGTGCCGTGCCAAACAGCAGCCGAGCAGCTGGACTCTACGCGCCCGCCCAGCTTCGCCGGCGCATGGCTTCAATGACAGCTGTCGGCGCGAGATGGTGGAGGTAGCGGGCGGTGGTGGTGATGCTGGAGTGGCCGAGTTGGCGGGAGATGATGGCGATGTCGACTCCCTCGGCGCGGAGTTGAGCGGCGTGGGTGTGGCGCAGTCCGTGGGCGTGGACTCGCTTCTCGATGCCGGCCCGGGCGGCGAGGCGCTTGAGCATGACGCGGATGTACGCGTCGGCCATCACGTTGCCGTGGAGCGTGCAGAAGACCGACTGTCGACCGTTCAGACGGAGGCGAGATCGCGCGTCGAGCCAACGCTCAATGATGGCGGTTGCACCGGAATCGATACCGACCGTTCGCGACCGCCCGCCCTTGCCGTGGAGGACGCGGACGACGCCCTCGTCCAGTTCGAGGTCCTTCGGGTAGAGCGACAGCGCCTCGTTGATTCGCAGGCCCGTGCGATAGAGCAGGGCGATTAACGCCCTATTTCGCAGACCCGTCGGCGCGCGGCGCCCGCACGCTCGCATGAGTGCACAGACCTCGGCGTCGGTAAGCACCTCCGGCGGCAGACGCCGCGGCTTAGATGCACTGTTCTTCGTTCGTTCCGTTCTCGCATTCATGTGCCACCTCCCTGACATTCTTGAGCTACGCTCTTCAGGCAACTCGTAGCTCAGTGCTACCTCGGGGGTGGCCACAAGGCAAGAACGTAACTCCTTGCAAGGAATGCACTTAACGCCATGTGGAAGTCGTGCAGCGGCAGGAGTCTACCAGTACTTCCGAAGTTGTTGGGCGCGACTTGGTCCATTGCCCCAGCAAACGATGGTGTGGCCGTAGACCGGGGCCGAGTCGGCTGCGTGGAGAGCGAGCGCGAGGGCCGTCCAACGGTCGGCATGGCTGCCTGCTTCGCGCGGAGCGGCGTAACGCACGTTTCCGGCAGAGGTCACGGTTCGCTGCATCGAGTGCAGATCCTCGATCAGCGGGCGATGGTTGGGAATATCGACATCGCCGCGCTGGAAGATGGCCAGGATCCGCGACGCCAGCGACTCCTTGACCGGTGCCGTCATCGTGATCGGCTCGACACAGGAGCGGTACCGCTGGACGAGTTCCTCGGCGAGTTGCATGCCCAGACCGCTCTGGTCGATCGCAAGCCGCCGCAGGCCTCGCAAGTCCAGCACGCTGGTGAGCAACTCGGACTGCTCGTTGAACGGCGATTTGCTGAGTTCGACCGCCCCGCGCCAGCGATAGCAGTCCTTGATCTTCTCGAGTACGACCAGAACGGACAGGTCATGCTTGCGGCCTACGTCGTAGCCGGCGTAGAGATCGCCAGCCTCGGACATAGTCTTCAGGTTGAGATGATACGAAAGGGTCTCATCGACCCGTGCCGCCAGTAGGTCGTACGGCAGCAGGGCGTGCGATTCGTCCACGAACTGGCACTCGTATGCCGCCCGCCAGGTGGCCTCGTCAGCCACAGCCGCCCGCAGGGCATCGATGTCATGGGGCGCACCACCGGCCTGAGCGTCGTAGACGCTCACGCGGTGGCGCGACCACGCGGGATCATCGCTGTTCCAGAGGCGATAGAACATACCCGTCCGCGGTCCGGGCGTGGATACGACGCTCAGGCGGTACTCTTTGCTGGTCGAGATGGTCGGCACGATTCCCATCCACAAGGCATCTATATCCGGAATCCACGCCGCCTCGTCGATGACCACGTGGCCGGTGTAGCCCTGGACGGTCGCCGCTGCGGCCGGCAAGGATATGACTCGACCGCCGGTAGAGAGCTCGATGGCCTCGGCAGACTGCTTGTCGACGCGGACGGTTCCGTCTGCCGCAACGGCCACTAGGGGAAGCAACTGGGCGGCTTTGCGGAGTAGCTCCGACGCCTGCCGTTGCGATGCGGATACCACGACGGTCGTCTCGCCGTAGACGGCGGCGTGCAGGGCCTCCGTGGCGACGACGGTAGACATGCCGATCTGGCGGGCCTTGCAGCACACGCGAAGCCGCGAGTCATCCTCGAGCCAGCGGCGCTGGTGGTCCCACCACTGCAACGCCAAAGGCTCGTCCAATTCGCGTTCGACCGCGGTATCCGGAGTCTCGGTGATCATGATTCGTCCACATCGTCTGGTGGGGGCAGCGACTCGTCCGCTCCGGGCGGCGCTGCGAGCGATGCCTTGAAGCCCAGGACGGCCGAGACGCTGGTCAGCGCCGCCTGCAAGTCACCCGGCCCGCTCAGGGTGATGCGCTTCTCGTCGCCGTCGAGGGCCTTGAACAACAGTTGCAGCAATCCGACGAGCTTGTCGCCGGCGCCGGTGTGGCCTTTGACCGTGCGAATCAGCAGTTGCGTGATGCTGTCGTAGATCAGCCCGGCCACCACGTCGATGTTCCTGGCCTCCTCGGGGTCCATGCCGAGTTGCTCCGCGATCTTGACCAGTTCGGCGCGAGTCTTGGCGGGTTTGACGCCCGCGCGGCGAAGGGCGGCTGCCAGAGAGCCGGATTCCTTGGGCCGCCCTGACGGGTTGCCACTCTGCCCGGGCTTCCAGCGATGTTGCGCGAGCCAGGGCGCACGCTCGCCGTTCGTCGGTTCCTCCACGGTAGGAGCGATCGCCGTCTCCTCGACGGGCTTGGCGTTGTCGGGTTCCTTGGTCACGTTTCACCTCGCGGTTCCACCGTATCGTAGCCACCCGGCTCCGATGTCCTTCCAGCCTATGGAAGCGGCGCTACTCGAGCAGCACGCGGAAGCGCCGACCGCATTCGCACCGCACCCACCATAGAGCGCTTCCATCGCCTTGGTCCGCAAGCGTGCGGTACTTCCGCAGCTTCACCCCGCGACATGCTGGGCATCGCGGGCGTTCGACGGTGACTGTGGTCAGGCGACGCCGGCCATGTTTCGGTTTGTCTTGATTGGTCATCGATGCCGACCTCCCGACACGGCTGCGAACCGCGGAATCCCAGCGGAATCTGCCGGAATTGCCTTGATGATCGTTGGCCCCCTCGGCTTCATGGAGGGGCACGCACGCGACGTTGCGTCGATGCGAGATTGCTCATGTCCAGGAGACACGCGATGAAGAAGAACGAAGCAAAGAAGGCCAAGACCAAGAAGGGCAAGGCGAAGAAGACCGCAGGCAAGAAGGTGACGAAGCGCGTCAGCGCCCTCGACGCAGCCCTCCAGGTGCTCGCCAACGCCGACAAGCCGATGGGTGCCCGCGACCTGATCGCCGCGATGACCGAGCAGGGCCTCTGGTCCAGCCCCGGCGGCAAGACGCCGCACGCCACGCTGTACGCGGCGATCCATCGCGAGATCGCGGCCAAGGGCGACGCGGCCCGGTTCAAGAAGGTCGATCGCGGTCTGTTCGAGATCAGCGCGTAGGCCCGTCATTGCCCCACCTCCGACGCCTCGGCACCAACCGGGGCGTTGCTCCCGTTGGGAACCGTCTTTCCGAGGGCGCGATGGCGGCACGTTGACGTCGATGTACATCGCCCTAGCATCGTCCTCATGAGTGGCGGAGCAGTCATCGTGATGCGGCAGAACCGGTACATCCGCGTGTTCCGTCAAGCCGCTGCCAACTCGCCGGACACAGCACGAGCGCTCGATGAGCTCCAACTGCGTGACTCGCGGATTTTCCGCCGCATGACGTCGAGAGGTGTCTTCGTGGAGACGGCCGGCAACCGGTGGTACCTCAGCGTACCCGCAGCCGAGGCTTTCATTCGGAGGCGAAGGCGGATCATGCTCGCATTCGTCGCCGTGGGGATCGTGCTCTTTGTACTGGTGACGGTACTGGTCGCGCGATGACGGTGGCGACGATTGTCTCTCATCCATCTGAGGCACCCATCTTGTCCGCCTTGCGCCCAGTGAACTGCTCCCAGCGCTGCACGATCACATCGCAATAGAGCGTGTCGAGTTCCATCAGGTACGCCCGCCGCCCGGTCTGCTCCGCCGCGATGAGCGTCGATCCACTTCCCCCAAACAGATCGAGCACGTTCTCACCAAGCAGCGACGAGTACTGGATCGCCCGCACCGCAAGTTCGACCGGCTTCTCGGTGAGGTGGATCATGGACGCCGGGTTGACCTTCTTGACGTGCCAAAGGTCTGTCGCGTTGTTCGGCCCGAAGAAGCTGTGGCCGGCGCCCTCCTTCCAGCCGTAGAAGCAGATCTCGAACGCGCCCATGAAGTCCTTTCGCGTCAGCACCGGATGCTGCTTGTCCCAGACCACGCCCTGGCTGAAGTAGAGGCCGGCCGCCTTGAGCGGAGCGGGGTAGTTGCCGAGGTTCGCGTAACCGCCCCAGATGTAGAACGAACGACCGGGTTGGAGCACGCGGGCGGCGTTGGCGAACCATGCCAGGAGCATCCCGTCGAACGCCTCGGCGCTGACGAAGTCGTTGGCTAGCGGGCGGTCCTTGGCCCGCAGTTTGCGATGTGTCGCTCTCTTCTCACCCTGGCGGGCAACATCGAAGGACTGGTGGTGCGTGCGTTTGCTGGCGGGGAAGGATGAATTCCCCGCCGCGATGGCGTTGTTCGATCTTGGCTCGACCCTCACGTTGTAAGGCGGGTCCATGTTGATCAAATGGACCGGCGCGCCATCCAGCAGCCGGTCGACGTCCTCGGTGCTTCCCGAGTCACCGCAGAGCAGCCGGTGATCGCCAAGGATTATCAGGTCGCCTAGCTTCGTGGTCGCCTCGTCGGGCGGATCTGGAATGGCGTCCGGATCGGTCAGGCCCTCCTTCACACCCGGATCGAGCAACCTGGCCAGTTCGTCGTCGTCGAATCCGAGCAGTGAGAGGTCGACATCCAGCGCCTGGAGTTCCGCGAGTTCGCCGGGCAGCAATTCCAAGTCCCAGCTTGAGATGTCGCTCGTAGCATTATCCGCAATGCGATAGGCCTTGGCCTGCTCAGGCGTCAGCTCGCGCGCCACATGCACCGGCACCTGCTCAAGCCCGAGCTTGACCGCCGCCTTCCAGCGCGTGTGCCCGACGACGATGACGCCGTCGCTGTCCACCACGATCGGCTGGCGGAAGCCGAACTCCTTGATGGACCGCGCCACTGCCTCGACCGCCGCGACATTCACGCGCGGGTTCTTCTCGTACGGTCCGATCTCAGCCAACGGCCGCAGTTCGATCTTCATTGTGTGACCTCCATTCCACATGCTGGAAGCGGGCTGCCTTTGTTCACTGCGTGAGAGCCATCCGGCGTAACTCTGCGCCACACACCTGCCCAGGCGCTCTTGTTTCCATCCGCTGGAAACAACCTCCGCATTAACCTCGCGCTGCGTCCAACGAGACCACCACGCCGCGCCCGTAGGCCCCACGACGCACAGAAACGCCCGCTGTGACGACGAACGCGGTGCCGGCGCAGGTCGGGACCACCCATCCGCCGATCGTTCGACACGGGGCAGACGCACGCCGGAATCGCTGCTACCTCGTTCGTGATCAATCCCACGGCCCTCCACGCCTGGCGTTGACCTTCAGCCCGGGGAGCGTCTCCGCGAGGACCGCTTTTGCTGCCTCCATGTCCTCAGCGACTTCGTCTTGCGCCGCGTCGGTCGGCGCCGCCACCTGAGCAGGGGGGGTACCTCCCATTACGGGCGCTTCGGGCGCAATGGGCGGATTGCTGCCCTCATGACCCTGAGAATGCGCCCGTACGTGCGCCCGTAACTCCGTGTCCGCCGAGTTTGGGGCGCACGTTTCGGGCGCACGATTGGCGTTTTCACGGCCGGAAGCAGGGTCGTGCGCCCGATGCGCCCGTTGCGCCCGTAATCCGCAGGTGATGGCTGAGGTTTCGAGATGGACGACATTGCGACGCTGTCCCTGCAGGACGCGCTGCACGGTGTTCTTGCCACGGCTCTCGTCGGTCGATCGGAGGAGCCGTCTCTCATTGAGGCGTTTCGCCAGCGTCCGCGGCGCCAACGATATGCCGTCCGTTCCGCCGGGTGCGGCGGCCTGCGCCAAACGAACGGCTGACTCGATGTCGAGGTACAGGTCGTCACGGGCGGCGTCGTACCATCCGACCCGGTCTCCCTGCGGCATCCATTCGTCGCGTGCGTGTTCACCTGACCCCACAGTGACCCTGCGCCACCCCCACGACGTGGGCGAGGTCTCGTCGTCCGGTCCGCCTTGCTCCGGCGCCTCGCCGCGCGGATCGGCCACGTGGGCTCGTCCACTGGCCAGGGCCGAGGCCAGAAGCGTGCAGAAACGGTCGATTGGGTCCACGCTCTGAAGATGCGAGGCCTGTGCAGCGGCGAAGGCGCCCAACGAGTCCCAGCCTCGATTCTCGAAGGCCGCCGCTTCGCTGTCGTCGAAGACCCCGATCTCATGGGCGAATCGGGTGAAGTACCGGATTCCGACGAACAGGCTCGCGACCATGGCGGGCGTCCGGCGGTGCGCGCTGGCCTCGCGGTACGCTCGCTCGCGTAGCTCAGCGACCTCCTGCGACAAGTTCAGTTCGCCGTAACGCGACGACAGCCAGTACACGAAGGCGGCCATGGCTTCGGCGTAGAGTCCCTGCCGAGCATCCTTCTGGCAGCGGGTCAACTGAGGTTGGCTGATCGTGCCGCCTTCGACCTCGACCACACCGATCCTGGCACGCACCGAGTGGCTGGCCGGAACATCCTCACCCGTACTCAGTATGAGACCGCGTGGGCATTTGCTCGGCCGCAGCGTCGCGTCCGACCGCATACGACCCCGCCCTGAGCGGTTTCCCTGGGCACGAATCAGGCGCGCGGCCTCGCGATGAAGCCGCGCGACGTCGTGCTGAGTCCCCGTGGGCGCGAAGTCGTCCACCACGAGCAACGCATCTTTGGCGATGAAGGCCAGCGCCTCCAGCGAGTTACCCGTTGATGACCACGAGCCGGGGAGGTTCCGGGCGTCGAGTTCTGCGCCGAAGTGCTGTTGTGCAAGGGCCGCTAATTCCGTCTTGAAGGTACCCGACCCGCCGCTGAGGTGCATCGTGAAGTCGCACGGCCCCAGCACGGAACGCCAGATCGCGGCAAACACCGGCAGAATCACGTCGTCGGCAGCCAGTTCGAGCATCCGCAAGCTGGTGGACACGGCCGCAATGGCCCGCTTGTCACGTGGAGGGGACGGAAACCGGAAGCGCGCCAACTCCGGGCCCGGGTCTACCTCTATTCCGGGCGCAATGGGCGTTTCGGGCGCGATCGCGCCGCCCGCGTGGAGGTAGACGTAGCGATCGGCGACCTTACGCCACCCCAGATGGGTGTACACGGCTTGGGTTACGATGTCGTCGCTGAGCATCTGGATCGCCACCCGTGTGTGGTCCTTGGCGCTGAACCCCGGGTACACGATGGCTCGAGCCCCCAGTGACTCTGTCACCCAACTCAGCGCGGCGAATTTGCCGGACGGCACATCGAACCGACAGCGCCGACCGTGGAGCTCCGCCTCGAGCGTGAAGACGTGCGAGGTCTCGACGCCGTCATCGCGGGAGACGTCGGCTATGATCCGCGCCGTGAAGTTCGTCAGGGGCGTGGGGACTGAACCATGCTGCGTCGGCTTGTCCCACACGAGACCGTCCGCCGTGGCTCGATAGTCGATGACTCCGGGGAGCGCACGGTTGCCGCGCTTCGACTGCCTGTACGTTTCCGTAGCCGACTCGATGGCCTTGTCGATCGTGCCCTGTCCATAGGTGCGGCCATCTCCGTAGTGCTTCTCGTCCCACTTCTCACGCATAAGCGCGGAGCGGCGGAACAGGCGATCGAGTTGCTCCTTATTGCGCGTCCAGAATGCAAGGATGCTGCACAGGGCGAGGTCCGCGGCACTGGCGTCCCCGCCGTGTGCCGAGGTGTCACCCTGGTCGAACAACGCTGAGAATCGGGCGCCGTTGCGGGCCGCGCGTGCCTTCTCGAGGACCTGCTCGTCGGTGAGCGAGACGGGTTTTTCCACCACAGGCATGGAGGTTCGTCTGCGGCCCTGACGCTGGCCCCCGCCGAAGACGAGTTTATGCATCGCTTCGACCCTATCCTGGCGTTGCTCAACGTCGGCCGAGAAGTCCGGCAGGCGCTGCCCCGTCACCGTGAAGTAACGCCCGGAGTCGTACATCTCCACGGCGCCGTCCTCGTAGTTGCACTTGCGGCCGTGGTCCGGCTGGGTGGCACGGACGAAGACCTTGACACCTCCGCCGGACGGGCTGATCTCGCTGTAGCTGTCGAGTTGATCGAGGAATCTTCGTGCCCACGGCTTGATCTCGCCCGTGGTGGGATCGAGGCAGTTGTCGAGGTCGATACCGGCGAACGGATCGTCAGGCGCGAACACGAACCCGACGCCGGCAAGATCCGGGTACCGATCGCACGCGGCAATCGCCTGATCGAATGTCGCCCAGGTCGCAGGATCAGTGGACGAGGCCTTCCTGCCCGTCTTCGCGTTGATCGGAGGCTTGGTCTGCTTGCCATCGCGATCGATGTACTTCCAGCAGACCCATTGCCGGCGCTCCCGGAGGCATTCCGGCACGACATCGTGCGACGCCGGGACGTGCCGGACGATCTGCGCTTCGTTTGCTGTTGACGACGATGTGTCCACGGTAATTCCTCTGATACTCAGCCAGCCATGCGGTCGTCGCGCAGGCTGCGCCACCGCCGCCTCTGTTCGGTCCAGTCGATCACACCACTCAACCGGCGTAGGTGCCGTTCGGCGATGCGATCACACCCCTTGGTCGTTGAAGGCAGGAACAGAATCTCCTCTTGGATGTCCGGTGCGAGATTCAGCAGATTCATGATCTGCGTGATCCGCGCTCGTGTGACATGGCCCAGGCGCGCCAGGTCGGCGTAGTCGGCCACTTCACCGCGACGGATGAGTTCCTCACAGCGGATGGCCAGGGCCATCAACCGCGCCACCCGAGGGACGGAGCCCACAGGCGGATCGGGTTCGGTCGGCGCGTTGCCGGGACGAAGCTCGCGTCGCCCCGCAGGGCCGTGCCCGAGATGGACATCGAACTCAACCGTCAAGCCGTCATGCATTCACTCGCCTCCCGACTTACGGCGCCGGTATTCTCCTCGAACGCCCGCATCCCGTTCGCGTGGAACGTGATTGCGACCTTGCCGTCGACGCCGTCGTAGTCCACGCGCTGGATCAGCAACTGCAGTGCATGCGCTTGTTCGCGCGGAGAGAGCGCATCCCAAACCGGCGTGAACGCTTTGAGTGCTGAATCGACCTCGGCCTTGCTCACGAGACCTCGCCGCGCGCGTTTGGCCCGGCCATGAACCTCGGTCATGCGTTGTTCCGCCTCGCGCAGCTCCTCGTGTAACTCAGCCAGGCGGTTCGCCGCGTGGCCGTTGGTAGCCGCGTCAGTCGCGACCCTGGCGATCTCAGCGTGAATCCGGCCCATCTCGCGCGCGATGGTTGTGGCATCGCTCTCGGCGGCGGCCAGCTCCTCCGACGCCTGTGCCCGAGCCTGATCCAGCGTCATAGACATCACGACCGGGTCGGTGCCGATGGCCCGGATCTGATCCACGACGAACCGTTCGATCTCCTCGGCGGGGACTGACTTTGACGGGCAAGCGTGCCGACCCCGTTTCTGCGCGGTTTGGCAGACGTAGTACCGATACCGCCGGTTGCCCTTGCTGGTGTACGTGTGCGTCATCGCCCGTGCGCAGGGTTTGCAGTACAATAGGCCCTTCAGCAGCGCGCCATACTTGTTACGGACGTGCATTCCGCCGGAGCGGCCGTTCGACCGCAGCATCTGTTGCACGCGTTGCCAAGCGTCCTCGTCGACGATCGCCTCGTGTTCGCCGTCGTGGATCTCGTCCTTGTAGCGCACCTTGCCGAGGTACACGACGTTGCTGAGCAGTCGGTACAGACTGGTCTTGTCGAACGGGCGGCCGCCGCGCTCGTTGCCCTTGCGGGTGGTCCAGCGTTTCGTCTTCCAGGCACGTTCGTCCAGCGCCCGGCACGTACGGATCAGCGATCGCCGTTGCATGTACTCGTCAAAGATCGCCCTCACGCGCTCCGCCTCCTCGGCGTTGATCACGAGCTTCGAGCCGTGCGGATCCACGTCGTAGCCCAGCACGGGCATCCCGCCAGCCCATTTTCCCTTGCGCCGCGTGGCGGCGATCTTGTCGCGCGTGCGCTCGGAGATGATCTCCCGCTCGAACTGGGCGAACGAGAGCAGCACGTTGAGCATGAGCCGACCCGTCGAAGTCGTCGTATTGAGCTGCTGGGTGACAGAGACGAACGAGACCTGATGCTCCTCGAACGTCTCCATCATCCGCCCGAAGTCCAGCAGGGAGCGACTCAACCGGTCCACCTTGTAGACAACCACGCAATCGATGCGACCGGCCTCGATGTCGTCGAACAGTTGCGTCAGTGCCGGCCGGTCCATGTTCCCGCCGGTGAACCCGCCGTCGTCGTAGCGATCCGGCAGGCAAACCCATCCCTCGGCCTTCTGGCTGGCGATGTAGGCTTCGGCGGACTCGCGCTGGGCGTCGAGCGTGTTGAACTCCTGTTCCAGCCCCTCTTCGGTGCTCTTGCGCGTATAGATGGCACAACGAATCTGCTGAGCCACTCTCGCCTTGACGGTACGCTTCCCGTTGTGTTTCATCCGGCGGCGTCCTCCTTGGCAGGCCTGGACAGGCCGAAGAAGTGGTAGCCGTTCCAATGCGCGCCGGTGATTTTTCGGGCCACGGCGGAAAGCGACCGGTAGACCTCTCCGTCCCACTCGAACCCCTTCGGCAGGACTCGCACCTGGACGGTCCGCCCCTTGTAGCGGCGGGTGAGCAGCGCGCCCGGCAACGGCAGCCGGTCGTCCGCCTTGCCGCGGAATGCCGATACGACGGTTCGACCGTTGGTATTTGCCGCGACCGACGCCGCCGGCGGTCGGACGCGCAGGTCGGCGTCGTTGGCCAGCTCACGAGCCCGCTGGCGTGCCCGCTCCGACAGGTCGCCCTCGGCCAGTACCTGAACCCGCCAGGCAATCCGCTTGACCAAGTGCTGTTTGTTGAACGACCGCGCCTTCTCGCCGAAGACCTCGGCGTAGCGCTCTCGGAGGCGCGTGACGGTCAAAGCCCTCAGCTCGCTCACGACTTGATTGGTATCGGTTGCCATCATCCTGCCCTCGGTGCCTCGTTACGTCTGGTCCCATCAGGGCAGGACTCTGCGACAGCTTCAAGGCGGTTTTCCGAGGAATCTCCCGCGATCTCGCGGTGTTCCGGCGGGACCGGAGAAACTCCGCCCATACGATGAATCCCGCTGGCGAGGATCGCTGTCAGTTCTTGCAGACGCTCGTGGGGTGTTGGCGAGACGGAGAGCCGGACGTGCGACGCGTCCGATTGGTCGGTGCCTG
This sequence comes from Phycisphaerae bacterium, assembly GCA_029260055.1. Classification (GTDB taxonomy): domain Bacteria; phylum Planctomycetota; class Phycisphaerae; order UBA1845; family UBA1845; genus JADFOB01. The sequence continues at coordinate 18,052 of JAJDDX010000217.1, read as the reverse complement.
CCGCAGATGCCATTTCGCTGACACCAACGACTCGAGGCACGCGCTGCGGCGTATTGACTCCGGCAAGCCCAGTGCGTCGGCCGGCGGTAGTGCCAGGCAGCTTGCCTTTACGCGCTGGCAGGTCGTCAATCTTGTGTCGGGTCGCCGCCGGTACGGAATCCTGTGTTGGCACGCTCTTCATAGCACCGGCGAGCGTAGCCAGTGCGCCGGGAGAAACCACGTCCGAGGAATGTCCGAGGAATGTCCGAGGAATGTGCCAGCTATATCGGACTACAGCATGGCGTAGCCCACGCTCCCCTTGTGGGGCTGGTCAATGATTCGTTGTAGCCGCTTGTCGAGCAATCTCAGCACCTGGTCAGGTCGTTTGTTGATTTCGATCCGCAAATCGTCAGCCTTCACGCGCTCACCCTTCTTCTTCTGGAGTATATCGAGCATCGTGAAGGCCGCGTCCCCACGGATTCTGATCGGTTCGCCGTCGAGGTCCGCGCTGTGGTCGCAGCCGGTGGACGACGGATGCAGTACGAGACGTTCCCAGCCGCGTGCGGCTGGCAGCTTGGCGTCGACCGCCGAGCCGCACTGATCGGTACCGCCCAGCTCGTTGATTAGATCGGCGATTGCCTGAACCGATGCCCGTGGGAGGTTCAGAGCTCTGGTGAAGGTATATGGACCAAGGGTCGTCCATCTAACCAAACCGTCCTCCAATGCCCAGTCGAACAGGAACTGATGCCAAGTCCATGCCATCAGCGGCCTCCGGCCTGTCAACCGACTTGCCTCCTCCGCGGTACTCGCAAAGCGTAAATAGCAGTCGGTCTCACCGTAGCAGTAGATCCAGTACGACGATGAAGGCACAAACCTGATCGGCTTCGGCGCCTCGTACAATTCACGCTGACTGCCTCTGAACAACTCGCCTTTCTTGTATCGTCCGCGGTTCCTGTCGTTGGCGGGAACGGGTATCAACTTATTGACGAAGGAATCCCCGATCGCGCGTAGCGCGACAGAATCCGGCGGTTCTTGCTGAAGCGGCGTTTTCGGATCTGCCGGGTTTTGCACGGCGAAGCCAACGACATCCGGGGTACGCTGGGCCAACGCCGCGAACTCCTGTTGGAGCATCGCGGCATCTCTGGCAGCGCGCGCATCGGCTCGTTCCCGACTCATGAGTTGCGCTCCCGCTTACCGACCGTGCGATCACTGGCCTGACCCTTGTGCATCATGTCGCTGAGTCCTTCGCGTCGAAACCACCGGAGATGGATGCGAACTCGGTTCGCGTCACGCGGTGGCCGCAAACGCAACCCTACTGTTAACAAAATCGGCCTGTCAACCGCGAGAGCTGGAGAGTCTGAGAGTGTCGAGCGCGAGGGCGGGCGTAAACGTGGGGGTGGCGGCTGGGGTGACGAGAGTGGCGATGCAAACAGAGAGTACGGCCAAGTGGTGGAAGCGGCGCAACTTCGCGTGGATGGCGGACTTACGGCGGGCGTTGGTGGCGACGGCTTGGCGTCGAGGCGTCAACAAAAAAGCCACCGAGTTTGTCGGTGGCGGGACGACCTCCCCGAGTAGGATTCGAACCTACGACCTAGCGGTTAACAGCCGCTCGCTCTACCAATTGAGCTATCGGGGATACGCGGCTCGTGCTCGGCTGAGGCCGAAAGCACGAGTGGCGAAGAACTATACCGCGTAGGGGCTCCAAGTCAAGGTTGCTGCGGGCTTTCAGTAGAGCAGCTCGCCGGGGCCCGCCTCGGGATGTTCCCACTCTCGCCGGACGAGGCCGAGGCCGTAGAGGCAATACTCGAAGTCCTCGCTGAGGTGGCGGAAGAGGGAGGCCGGCAGGGTGTCGCTCTCGTCGGCGAGTTCCGACACGATGGCGTACGACTGCTTGCCTTGCGTGACGTAGCTCAGGAGCAGGTCGGAGGCGCCGGCTGACGCCCTGCGGAGTTGTTCGGGATAAACTCCGGCCCAAAAGAGCGTGTAATCGCCGATGTGGCGGTACATTTTTCGGTCGCGGTCGGCTCGGTCTTTGGGCTGGTCGTTGGCCACTAGCGATAACATGGCCGCGATCTGCTCGAGTCTTTTGCCCTGGGCGTTTGAAATCGCCTGGAACTTGTCCACGTGGGTGAAGTCGACCAGCAGATCAGCCAGATACTCGGTCAGGTGCGGGTCGCAGAGGCCTACCTCGGTGAAGAAGGTGTGCTCGACGAGCCCGGCAAACAGGTGCCGAAGTGGATGATCCCGATTGACCGGTTCCATAATCTCGTGAATCCCGTGTCGATAGCCGGCATCGCCACCACCCCGCGGCGCCGCCGGGCACATGCGTACCTCGTCCACAGAATCTTAGGATTCGCCTTGGCCCGAGGCAAACGGCGGATGGTGTCATGACGTCGGGAAATGCCGTCCGATAGCCAGTGCCGCGTGCTTGACATGAAAAAAAAGCCGCCCGCCGTCTCGCAACGCCGCTCGGCCCACAGGGTGTGCCTTGTGGACTCGGAAGGCGGCACGGCACGCTGGCCGCCCTCCGGTCCGGATTCCGTCAGTCCTTCTTGGGTGCAGGAGCCGGCTTCGCCTTGGGGTCGCCGGCTACCGGTTTCGGCTTATCGACTTTGGGCTTTGGTGTCTGGCCCTTCTTCTCGCCGGCGGTCTTCCTCCCCTTGGTGGTTCTATCCCTCTCGCGGGGTTTGTTACGATCGGCGAATTTCTGCAACTGCGCGGTGGTGAGCTGACCCTTGAGGCGTTCCTGCATCTCGCTGAAGATGGCGTAGAACGGCTCGAGCGCTTTCTTGTGTGCCAGCGTGGCTCGACGAATCCCCGCCGTGTCGCGTGCTCTCTTCGCGTCATCCAGCCCCTTTACGACCTTGGCGAACTCTTCCTTCTTCGCGTTCTTGAAGGTGTTGGCCCGCTCCTGGAACTCGACGAGGATCGACCGGCAGGCCGTGATCTGCCCCTCATTCAGGTTGTAGTCCTTGATGAACTCCTCGACGTAGATGGCGAGGATACCGACCGGAATCTCGCGACCGCGATAGTCAGGCTTCTCGGGGATCCGCGGTTGCGGCGGCCGGGGCGGCCCGGCCTGGCCCGAAGGTATGGGGAAGAAGCCGTTGTCCTTGGGATTACCTTCCTCCCATGAGGCGAGGTTCGTGTCGATCTCGGTGAACGTGCGCCGCATTTCCGTCATGTCGAAGTCGTGGACCTTCTTCTGCTCTTCGTTCAGGATCTGCCGCCACTCCTCGTTGGCGCGGAAGATCGCCTCTTTGGCCAACTTGGCCAGCGGCCTTGTGGCGGCGCCGACGCGCTTGACCTCTTCGACGTCCTCGGGTTTCACGAGGCCGAACTGGGTTTGAAGCATGCTTCTAATGGCCGGCCATACCTCGGCCTCGTGGTCCCGCAGAAACTGCCGGACCTCGCGCTTCATCAGGTCGTTGGTCGAGATTCTCTGCAACTCGTTCAGGTTGTAGCGAGCGGCGATGTTGTGGACCGCCGTCTCCATGATCCGCTCGACCGTCGCGGACGTGGGTCCGAAGCCGGGCGGGGTCGCCGTGTCGTCAGGCGGCGTTTGAGCCGAGGTGGTATTCGCGGCAGCGACGGCCATCCCTAGCCCGAGCAGCCAATTGATTCGTTTTCGCAAGACCATTTCCTTCACTTCCTGCGCACTGGTTATGTATTGCGACGCCCGACTTCGAACGTCGACACATCACTTATATCAATCGGCGATCGCCCCGGTTGCAAGCCCTCTTTGCCGTGTTTCCCGAATTTGGGCGCGTCGAGGACAATGCTGGAAACGGCAGCAGCCACCCGTTGGGTCGCTATCTCGCCCTTCTTATCGCCCATTCCAATAAAATAGGTTGAGTTCGTCAGGTTCGACGGCGGAAGGGCGACACCAGTTTTCGCACCATGTACCGTAACCGGTACCGCCACAATCGCTTGCGTAGGCGCGTGAGTAGTTCGTTGTCCGGGTCGTGCCGGCGGGCCTGACGGAGCATCGCCGACGCCTCCGACCAGCGGGCCAGACGCAGCAGAGCGACGGCTGCATTGGCCATAGCGGCTGCGAAGTCCGGTTTCAGGCGGATGGCGTCCCGGCAACGCTGCAGGCCGGCTTCATGGCGGCCTTCCTGGAAGTGGCACACGCCCAAGTTGTGGTGAGCGAAGGGGTTATTGGCGTCCCGGGCGAGCACGCGGCGGAAGCAGTCGCCGGCCGGTCCGGCCTTCCCGCCCGCTAGCAGGCAGGTGCCCTGAAGCATGAAGAGTTCCACATTCTCGGGCTCGAACCGAGCGGCTGCCTCGAACCGTTCCGCAGCCTCCTCGTAACGTCCGACCTGGAAAAGTGCCTCGCCGACCCTGCGGTCGAATTCCGGGAGACCGGGATCGCCGTCGGTCAGGTCGCGAATATCCTCGAAGCACGTGAGGGCGTCGGCCGCCTTGCCAAGCCCGAGCCAGATTCGCCCGAGCGCGAAGCGTGCCTCGGTATGCTCGGGCTCGAGTTCGTTGATCTGAGCGAACTTAGCGGCCGCGATGTCCACGTCGCCCGATTCCATGGCCAACTCGCCGAGGTCAAAGAGCAAGTCGGTGTTGCCGGGATCCTCGCGCAGCTCTCGCAGGAAGTATTCCCGCGCCAAGTCGCGTTCGCCGGCTGCTCGATAGGCCTGGGCGATCCGACGGTTGACGCCGCCGTAGGCCGGCTCGATCTCGAGCACGCGCTGCCAGCAATAGATAGCACGCTCGGCCTGGCCGCGAATCGCCAGCGACTCGGCCATGTGGAAGAAGCAGTGCGGGCAGGCGTCATCCAATTCCTGAGCCAAGTAGAACATCTGTTCAGCCTGGTCGTGCTGCCCGAGTTCGCCGTAGACGGCGATGCGATGGCAATAGGCTGGCTCGAAATCGGGATAGGTTCGTGCCAACTCGTCGAAGATCTCGAGTGAGCGTGTCAACCGGCCCAGCCGCGTGAGCGCGGCGCCGAGTGCCAGCGTCACATCGCGATCGCCCGGCTCGAGGTCGAGCGCGCGTTCGTAGGCCGCGACCGCATCGGAGGGTCGGTCGAGTTCTTCGAGCAGGTAGCCTCTTTGTGCGTTCCAGGCGGGGTTGTTGGGGTTGATGGCTAGCGCAGCATCGAGTTCGGCAAGCGCTTCGGCCCACCGCTGCGACTCGGACAACTGCTGTGCCCGTTCGATACGTTGCTCGGCTTCAAACCAGTCGTTCATTGTACTTGTGGAGCCCCGCTGTGGCGTAAATCGACCACGTAACCAATCCAATTCTACGCCCGATATCGGTGTGGGGCAACGTGAATTCAACCTACAAATCCCCGGTGGGGGGCCTGGTCGGGCACTTTTACCGATCCTTCCGAGAAAAAGCGGCATCGGGCTCGGCGAGCGGGGCCGGGCGCCCGGCTGGCGGTACATATCGGACCTGTGCGAGGTCGGTGGACGGGAGCATGGACACTTGTTCGCGTCCGGATGCGAATGGCGTTTCGATGCGGCCACTTACTCGGCTTCGTTTGACCGCGAAGTCGCTTCTCTCCACGCCTGGTAAACCGTCACCTCGACCCGCCAGCGCTCGGATTCAAAGACCCGTCGCATTGGCAACCGAATCGCGCGCATCCGGCCAGCGACGGTGCGGTGCGGGATCCTCGTTTCGCCGGGGTATCTCACGCTCTGCCAGGGGATCCTCTCGACCCGGCTTAGCCAGGCTCGGTAGCAGAGCCCTTCAGCGCCGACGAGTACGAATGCCCTTGTGCGCCTCGCACGCCACAAGAGTGGGACGTAGAACGCGACGCCGACCAGCCAGGCGACGCCGCAGTAAGCTTGCCAACCGTCGAACCCCTTCAGCGAAAGCGCTACGAATTGCGGTGCGAAGAGGGCGAGGAGGATGATCTCGATGACGAAGAGCCAGCGTGCACGTCGGTCGGGCGTCCACAGCACGCGCATCGTTTCGTCGTACTCGAACCCGCACTCAGGGCAACGGTGCGTCTTTGGCAAACCGGTCAGGTCGTAATGACAGGCCGGGCATTCGGTCAGGGCATCGCCTGAGAGCTCCATGCCTCCGATGATAGCGGATGCACTGGCGTGGGCGAGCGCAAAGGCGAGGCCCGGCGGGTGTGCCGACCCGCCGGGCCTGATGAGGGGAATAGACTCACACCGCGCTTTGGCGGCGACTGGGACTATGTGGCGACCTCTACGATCGAGTTCAGTTCACCGTATTCGTTACGCTCCACCTCCGGGTTGTTCAGGTCGTGCGACCATCTTCCGTCTATCACCAGGCGGTAGCGGTATCTTCCCTTCGGCAGACGCAGGCGTGCCTCGAACTCCCCTTCGGGGAGTCGCCGCATTGGCGTCGTATGGGGCATCCAGTCGTTGAAGTCGCCCGCGAGCTGCATCTCCGACGCCTCGGGATGGCGAGCGCGGAAAATGGCGATCTCTCCCTGCTGCCGTACGCCGTAGATCTGCTCGATCTTGCGTTCGATCGCTTCGTGTGGCGTAGGCTGCGAGGCGGGGGGCGTCTGCATGGGAGCCGGTGGCCTCGGCGGCGCCGGCGTTGTGGAGCCCGCGGGGCCGGCCGCTGCCGGTGTGGCGGCCGAAGGCGATGCCGGTACGCCGTTTACCGGCGTGGTCCTCGGCGTGCTCGGCTGGGCGGCTGGGCGCGGTGGTGCTGGACTGTCGTTCGTTGGCTTCGCCGTCGGTGCCGTGGGCTTTGGTGTGGCGACCGTCGCGACGGCGGCTGCAGCCGGCTCCAGGCGTCCGAGGTCAAACGGCGGCTGCACGGGGCTGACGGTCGTCTGCAGTGCGGCCGGCGCCGATACGGGGGCCGAGTTCGGTTCCGTGACGGCGGGGTACGAGGGCACGTCCGCCGGCGGCATGACCGGAACGGGAGCTTGGACGGGAGCCGTGGTCGTGGCGTCGCGGTTACCTACCAGCGTCGTTGTCGTCGCCAGCAGCCGTTCGGCGTCGGCGGCGAGGCGTTCGACGTGCTGTAGGATGTCGGCGGTCGGCGCCGCGAGCGGTTCGCTCGACAGGATCTCCCTGGCGAGCTTCTGGAAGTCGCGGGCGCCGCTGCTGGTCGGAGCGAATTCCGTGATGGGTTGGCCGTAGCTGGCGCCTTCCTTGAGTTTGGTGTTGAAGTTCACGATGGTCTCGAAGACGACGTGCTCGAATCGCTTCCGCAACTCCGCGAGGATTTCTCGTCCGAGCTTGGTGCGCACGTCGTACTGGTTGGGCAGCACGCGAACCGACGGGTTGTGCTGGAAACGCTCGGAGAGCATCTCGATGGTGGCGAGTTGCTGCGTGAGCCCGTGCAGGGAGAAGAAGCCGGTGTCGACGGGGATGACGATGTCGTTGGCTGCGTGAAGCCCGTTCTTCATCAACGCCCCGAGGTGGGGCGGGCAGTCGATGACGCAGTAGTCGTACGCGCCGGCGTTGGCTTCGAGCAGGTCGGATAGCAGGCGGTCGGCGTTCTCGCGTTCGCCGAGCCTGGGCTCGAGGCCGGCCAGGTTCGATCGCGACGGGGCGAGATCGAGGTTGGGCGTGATCTGCCACGTGATGCGTGACAGCTCGACCGGCTCGCCCTCGATCAGCGACATCAGGCATTCGTAGATGGACAGGTCGATCTGTTCGTCGGGCACAGCCATGCCCAACGCACAGTGCCCCTGCGGATCGAGGTCGATCAGCAGCGTCCGGCGTCCCTCGCGGGCGATCGAGGCTGACAGATTGATGGCGACGGTGGTCTTGCCGCAACCACCCTTCTGGTTGGCTATAGTGATCGTGCGCACGGTTTGCAGCCCTTTTTAGTTGCGATACAGGAGGCGAGGTGAACGAGATCCGCTTCGACTGGCCGCCTCCTGCTACCGGTCGATGGACGAAAACGGTGAGTTTCACGCCGCGCGAAGAATCCCCAGTGCGCGACAACCGCCATCCATGACGACGCCACGCCGATCCTGCGCGAAGCTTGGAGTATCCACTCGTCCCAAGGTATCGGGTACCAGCGTTGAAAAACTTGAGGTTATTATTGGACGATGCGGTTTGTCAGCACTGTTAATGGGGTGTTAACCCCACCGGCAATGCTGGTAGGCGTTGTGAACTCACAGCTTCAGAAGGGCCCGCAAACCGCCGATTTATCGGCGTGCAGTTTGTTTTGGGTACCGGTGCGCGGCCACGCCGAGACGGCGCAGCCGTGCGATCCGGGCCTGTCGCGGGAAAACCCTTTTTCTGTCGAACATGCCATGAAGCTAAACAAGAAGTCACGCGCACGCCTGAGCGGTTGCTACGTCGGACTCCCGGCCCTGTTCACCGTGGCGGCCGCAACCCTGGCGGTGGCCTTCGGCGGGTGCGGTCTGGGATTCATCGAGACGACAGCCGAGTCCGCAGTATCCCTCCGCATCGAGAACGCCGCGCCGGACACAGCCAACGTGAACGTGACGACCTCGATCGCGCGCGTGGTCACGGACCACGAGACACACGTCAGCACGACCGAAATCGAGACCGTCGACACCAATATCCGTGTCCAGGCCGGCGAGGTTACTGGCGGGGCCGTGCTGTGCGGTGACATGCTGACCGTCACCGTGACCGTGGGCGATGCTGAGTCGGCTGCGGTCGATCTGACCGGCGCGGGCACCGGCACGCCCGGGTTCGACTCCGGTAGCGTCGGTCTTACCGGCGAGCGGTTTCTGATCGCGGACACGCACTTCGCCTGCAACGACACCATTTTGATTCAGTTGCCGAGGTCGGACAGTGGCGAGATCGATGTGGTCGCCCAGGGGGCGCCGCTTCCCGAGCCGATCACGTCCGGTGGTGGCACAACCGAACCCGACCCCGGGGACGGCGACGGTGACGTGGTCGAGCCGGAAGTCGAGCAGGTGGCCTTGGTCGTCGTGAACGAGACCGAGAGCACCGTCCAGGTGAACTTCGCCGCGGGGGACGGCACGCTGTCCGGTGGCGACGGCTCGGGCTTGGCGGCGGAATTCGACGTGCGCGTTCCGTCGGGAGCGACCACCCGTGGGTCGGCCGAGTGCGCGACGGAGTACATCGTCGCCGCTGCTCATCTTGAAGCTACTGCCACGACCTACAGCGAGGGCGGTGCGACGATCTTCGACAGCGGCGGCGGGGTCAATTTCCACGGGGTCGTCCTCACCGGAGACGGCACCGGTACCGACGGGTTCGATAGCACCAGCATCCCGGTCAGCCGGGGGCGCCTCCTCCAGGACGGCATCCACTACGCCTGCGGCGAGACGGTGACAGTGACGATCACTGCCACGAACAATCAGGTGGAATTCGATGACGAGGGGGGCGTCGTTCTTGACGAGTTCGGTAACCCGACGCTGAGGTACAACGTCGGATCAGGGTTTATCTTCGTGACCCCGGGCGGTTAAGACCGGGGTCGCCCCGGCGGCGTCAGACCGCGGCTTCCGGGCACGCGACGTAGTGGTCTGCACGACGCTCTTGCAGGGCGGGATCCGCCTTGGACGTTGCGTCGGGCGATCCGGCACATCTAGCCAGCACCTTGTCACCCACGAAACTCGGCGCGGACAACGAGTCGGCATCGGTGTCCGCCGCCAGCCGGGCGCTTAGCCCACATCGCGGATGGAACCGGCACCCGCTCGGCAGGTGCGTCGGTGCCGGGACGGTTCCCGGGATGGATTCGAGGCGCCCGCGCTCCATCGACAACTGCGGTGTGCAGCGCATCAGGCCTTGCGTATATGGGTGAAGCGGCTCGGCGAAGAGTTCCTTCACCGGTGCGTGCTCGACAATTCTGCCGGCGTACATGACGTAGACGTAATCCGCGATCCGGGCGACGACGCCGAGATCGTGCGTGATCATGAGCATACTCATGCCTGTTTGGGTCTGAAGCGTATCGAGCAGGTCGAGAATCTGAGCCTGGATCGTCACATCGAGCGCCGTGGTCGGCTCATCCGCGATCAGCAACGAAGGGTTGCACGACAGGGCCATGGCGATCATCGCACGCTGGAGCATGCCGCCCGATAGCTGGTGTGGGTAGTCGCGCAGCCGCTGCTCCGGCGCGGCGATGCCCACCCGACGCAGCGCATCGACCGCGGCCGCTTCGGCGTCCTTGCCGCGGACCGGTTGATGCAACTCGATGGCCTCGACGATCTGCTCGCCGATCGTAAACACCGGATTCATGGCAACCAACGGGTCTTGAAAGATCATCGCGATACGCCCGCCGCGAATCCCCCTCAACCGCTTCTCCGGCAGTGCCAGCACATCGACCGGTGCCTCGCCGTCTTCGTGCAGGCGTACCGAGCCGCTGTCGATCCGGCCTGGCGGCTGTGGGATGAGCCGCAGGATGGAGAGGGCGGTGACGCTTTTGCCGCAGCCGCTCTCGCCGACGAGTGCGACGGTTTTGCCACGGGGGATCGTGATGGAGACGCCATCGACGGCCGGCACGACGCCCGCAGTGGTCACGAAGGAGGTGCGCAGGTCGCGGACTTCGAGGAGCGGTGGATGTGTTTCTGTCGTGGGCACGTGGCATCCGGTGTTGGGGCGTTATCGCGGCGTCACCGGGGCCATGGTATCGGTCAGGGCGTGGAAGCTCCAGCGGCGGGAGCGGCTGCGGATGCCTGGGTGGAAGTCGAGGCGGCGGGGGCGTACTGGTAGACCCCGGCGGCCATGTCCGTCGACGGGTGAGGCAGGGGGGTCAGGGCGAACCTTTCGATGCTCAGCGACGGCTCCTCGATCCAGTAGCTTCGCCATCGGTTGTCGGGATCGAGCACGAAGAGCACGCGCGGCCTGTCGATCTGTCGCGACTCGCGGATGCGTTCGATCCAGTCGTCCAGCGTTTTGCGGTCTGGTGGGATCGGCAGGACGGGCAGGTTCGTTTCGAGTGCAAGGTATTCGTGGTAGTTGCTGACCACGACGAGGCCGTCGTCCGCCTGCTCTTGCAGCCACTCGTGCAAGGCGCCGGAGTTCGGCGTGAAACAGATCGCCCGCTGCCCCCAGGGAGTCGTCTCGTAGTCGGCGGCGAGCCACCGGTGGTACGGCCGCGGCCACTCCTGTTGGATCAGCCATGAACTGGCCACGAGCATCGCGCCGCAGGCGCATACGCGCCAAGACCGCACGGGCACGAGCAGCATGGGAGCCGCGAACAGGACGAAGTAGAGCGGTTTGGCGGGGACGTAGTAGCGATCGAGGCCTACGTAATCGAACTTTCCGGAGAAGAGGGTTGTGGCCGTGATCAGCATGGCGGGCAGCGCCAGGAGGGTGATAGCGCTGAGCCCGACCGCGGGCGATGCGACGAACGTTCGTGCGTTCCTGCGGCAGGCGGGTACGCAAGCCGCTACGACGATGAGGATCACGGGCCAGCATGCGTAGACCCAGTGGGTAAACGCGTGGTAGTTGTAGAATCCGAAGTCGGTGAGCTTCCACCAGGCGGTGGCGACCTGCGAGAGCGAGAAGTCGAAGCCGATCGATTGTCCGAGATTCAACTGTGCCTGCGCTGAGCCGGCGACACCGAGCGTGCGGTTGATGACGACCAGTGCCACGATCGGGACGGCTGCACCTGTCGCGAAAGATGCTGCATGGCGGAATGTGAGGTTGCTTGTCCGGCATAGCTCGATGAGCAAGTACAGACCAATGGCGGCCGGGACGAAGAGGCTGGCGTAGCGAATCCAGAATAGTCCGCCCGCCGCGAGCCCGGCTGTCGCAAGCAGCAGCGTTGCCCGGTGAGCGTTTCGGGATTCATCGCCCGCTCGGGCCAGCTCCACGCCGCGCGAGGCGAGTAGCAGGGCAAATGGGAGAGCCGCGACGAACAGTGCGTCGGTCGACGGGTTCACCAGCACAGCCGTCGACACGGAGCAGCCCGCAGCCACCGCTGCAAGAAGGATGCCCGCCATGCCGCGCGGCACGCACCGCCGCACCCACACGAACCAACCGACCAGCGACGCCGCGCAGGCGACCACGCTGATCCACCCGCAGGCCGCCACCGTCGATTGGCCGAAGGTGTAGCCTACGCCGGCGACCAGGAGCGAGTATCCGCAAGGCCAGTTGGTCAGGAATGCCCAGTCCGCTCGCCAGGTCCAGGGCTGATGCGGGGCGACCGGCGGCGTGGCGGTCAGGCCGTGTCCGGCCACGAGCCGATCGGCGGCTGTCAATTGATAGCAATAGTCCGAGCCGAGCACGGGCGGGATGTCGGTTCGGTTCGGTATGAACGCCAGGACGACCGAGACGACCACGACGGCGCCGATGATCGGCAGCCATCGCACGGGTCGGGCGCGGTCGCGGACCTCGTCCACCGGAGCCTTTTGGCCGGTTCCGTCGGTCATCGTTCCCGTATGGCGGGTCAAGGCACGATTCCACCAAGGGTGCCGAAGCGCACTCGCTCCGCGGAAAGGGCGCACACGCCGCGCGCCGTTATCGGTCCATCGGCGGATTGCCCGGCCCGGTTGAGGCCGAACCGAGCCCGCAGATGGAATCATTTCAAGGCTTGTGGTGGCGGCACCGAAGAGATTATGGGAACCGCGCCCGTGTGCGGCGCTGGGAGTGCAAACGCCATGAAGCTGACCATCGTCATCCCGGCCTACGACGAGCAGGACGCCATCGGCTCGACCATTGAGCGGTGTCTGGCGGCTCGCGAGACGATCATCGAGGACTCGCCGCTTAGCGACGTGGAGATCATCGTCGTCAGTGACGGCTCGACCGATCGCACGGTCGAGATCGCCCGCGGCTTTTCCGACGTGCGCTTGATCGTGTTCGAGCAAAACCGCGGCTATGGGGCGGCGATCAAGCGCGGCTTCGAGGAGGGCAGCGGCGAACTTGTCGGCTTCCTCGACGCGGACGGCACCTGCGACCCCAACTTCTTCGCCAACCTCGCGACGGCGCTCGTCGAGGAGAACGCGTCGGTGGCGATCGGCTCGCGGCTCGGCCCGCAAAGCCACATGCCCGGCGTGCGTCGCCTGGGCAACCGCATCTATGCGCTGATCCTGTCGACGCTGAGCAACAAGGTCGTCAGTGATACGGCCAGCGGTATGCGCGTCATCCGTCGCGACGCGCTGCGGCAGCTATATCCCTTGCCCGATGGGCTGCACTTTACGCCCGCGATGAGTGCCCGCGTGCTCATGGACGATCAGCTCACCATCGTCGAGCGGCCCATGGCCTACGAGGAACGAATCGGCGACTCCAAGCTGCACGTCCTTCGCGACGGTGTGCGATTCCTCCGTACGATCCTCGAGATGACGCTGATGTGGCAGCCGGCGAAGCTGTTCGTGACGGCGGCCGTGGCCTGCCTTGCCCTCATGATGCTCCTGGCGATGCATCCGGTCGAGATGTGGCTGCGCCTGGGCCAGCTCGAAGAGGATATGATCTACCGCCTGCTCTTCTGCTCGCTGCTCGGTACGTTCGGCGTGACGCTGCTGTCGTCCGGCGTGCTGGCGGACAATCTGCACCGTTTGATCCGCGGACACCGCAGACCCGGCACGTTCGTTCGGCTGTTTTTGGACAAGGTCTATTCCTTCACCGGGCTTGCCGTCGCTACGGTCGTCAGCGTGCCGATGCTCAGTTGGCTCGTGGGCGAGGGCGTGGTGACGCGGGTGATGTCGGGCTACGTCGATCTGCACTGGTCGCGCGTGGTGCTGGCCGGGCTGATCGCGTTTAGTCTGGGGCAGATGCTGGTGACGGTACTGATCGCCAACGTGATCCGCTTCCACGCGGCGCGGCGCTCGCTGCCTTCGGTCGACATGATGAGCCGGCAGGCCACGGTCCCGACGACACACATCGAAGTGCCGGAGTCACGGCAGCTCACTGAGACACGCGAGAGTAACGAAGCCCCTTCACCGATGTAGTGGTTTTCACCTAATCATTCCAGTCAATGTCGTGTGACGGCCCGCTCGTCGGCGGCCTCTGCAACTTGTCCGCGCGCGCTCCCTCAGGTACACTCCGGTACTACGGTCGGGGTCGCTCTTCCGCCTGTTTGCCCTGACTTGGAACCGAATGCACTGTCTGTGGACTCCCGATCGAGTGCGCATTACGTGACGGGCTTAGAGCAATTCATCCTGGGTGTCATCGGAAGCGCATTCGTCGCGTGGGTGTCCGACAAGGACCAGAAGCTCGACGAAGCGGGTAAGGCGCGACTGAAGAAGCTCCTCGAAGCATGTGAACGGTACAAGACGCCGGAGGCCCGCGCAGGCGAACTGTCCGCAGGCACTCTCGGCGACGCCGTCGCCGCCGACCCGGAGATGGTCAAGCTCGATAAATATGTGATCGGCGATCCGGTGATCGCGTCACAGATCGCCGGTGCCGTGCTGGAGGCCGACCCCGCCGTACGAGCTGACCGCCGGGAGCAACTCGCTCGGGAGCTTGCGGACAATGCCAAGGTCGACGCCGCCAAGGTCCGCACGCTCCTCGAATCGGTGGAAACGCGAGCGGAACAGGACTTCGGCCTCTCGCAGTTGCGGAGCCATAAAGAGCACGCGTTGATGCTGGCGGAGGTGCGAGAGCAGGCGACCTTGCTGCGGGCGATCCATCGCAGCAACGGCTACATCGTCAGCCTGCTGCTTCGTCTGCTTGCGGCCGAGCCGATTCCCGTAACGCCCGTTCGCCCCGTGCGCCGCGAGCCGAAGCCGACCAACGGTCTGCTGTGGGGCAAGCGTCCGTTCTTCGAGGACATCGAACAAGGCATCGACTTTCGCCGCAGCGTCTACCCGCGCGTCATGGAGACGATCGCCCGAGCCAAGGCGCCCGCGATGTTCGCCTTCCTCGGCGATACGCAAGTCGGAAAGACGACGTTCTTGTTGCGCCTCGGATACGATCTTGCGATGCTCGGCCATCCGGTTCTGGCCTTGGATGCGGCCGACGAAGGCACGCCGTACGCCAAATGGCTCGAGCGCCACGTCAGTCACTTCTCGGATCTGCCGGTGGTGCTCTTGGTCGACAACCCCGCCCACCGAGCCGAGAACTTCATATCGCAAATGGTGCATCTGAGTGACAAGAGAATCCCGGTGCTGGTCCTGACTGCCGAGCAGCGCCGGCTCTGGCAGGAAAGGGGCCTCGCACAGCATCCCCTGTACGCCGAGGAGCGAGTCTACGGTCTCGACCTCGCCCACCGCGAAGTCGACGCCCTGATCGATAGACTCGAAGAGACTGGGATGGTGGCGATCCCATCCGAGAAGCGCGATGCCCTGCACGAAGCTGTATCCAGAGTCGATGGCGGGCCCGGATACCTTGCCAGGGTGATTGGGGTCGTTAGCAAGGGCCACTTCCGGCACGTCGACTACGTCGTCAAAGAGGCGCTGGACAAGCACGACGGTGACCCGGGTGCGGCGGCGTTCAAGAAGCTCTACACGCTCGTTTGCGTGCCGGGCAGGGTGGGCTTGGCGCTGCCGGAGAAGATCGCGAAGGACGTCTTGTCCGTGGACGAGTTGGGGGAGGCTTTCGCGTTCAACAGAGACCTCGCCGTCGAGGCTATCCGGATCACAGATGGCGAACTCGCGGTGACGCACGAGCGCCATGCGGCCCGGTTCATCGAGGATTCGCCGGTGTCTGACCCGAATCCCGCATCCCGAGCGTTTGCCGCCATCGTGAATGTCGCGGTGGAGGACCCGGTGCAAACGCCGTTTCTCGGAGACTTGTTCGATACGTTCCGCATGCGGGGCTTGGGGGCAGGAGCCGTCGAGGCGTGGGATGCGATTCACGACAGGGTCTCGGCTGAGCATTGGCGCGCCTGCAGCGCGGAGAGCCTGAGCCAGATCTGGGGTGCATTCTTGTATCTCTCGGGGCGATCTGAGGCTGCGCTGACGGTAAACAGCGCCGCTGTCGAGAAGGCCCCGGCGGCTGACGATGTCCACAACAACTACGCGATTGTGCTCGTAGGTGCGGGCGACACGGACGCCGCGCGAGAGCACTACGAACGGGCGCTGGAAATCAACCCGCGCAACCAGGAGGCGCACTACAACTACGCGATTCTGCTCGAGGATGCGGGCGAAACGGACGCCGCGTGCGAGCACTACGAAGAGGCGCTGGAAATCAACCCGCGCCACGCGGAGGCGCACTACAACTACGCGATTCTGCTCAAGGGTGCGGGCGAAACGGGCGCCGCCCGCGCGCACTACGAACGGGCGCTGGAAATCGACCCGCGCCACGCGAAGGCGACCGCTAATCTGAGCGTCCTGGAACGCGATCGAGGCGCCGTCGACAAGGCCGTGGCTCTCGCGACGCGTGCAATCCTTCTCGGTACATTGCCGGACGGTGGGGCGGGGCTCGTCGCCGGCTACGCTGAACACATCGACGCGCTACGTGAACAGGCGTTATCGGCGGACGAATCCGCGGAGTGCCGGGCCGGTGCCTTCATGTTCCTCGCCGTGCTGGCGGAGGACACGGCAGCCGAGGTCGCGGCCGTACTGAAGCAAGATCCGCAGTCCGAGGAGATCGCACGCATCGCCAACCAGATCCGCGCCGTATGGGCGGCTGCGGCGAGCCAAGAGTCCGAGTCGAGCGAGCAGGCCGAAGATGCAGAAGACTCGAAGGAGGGCTCAGACACGGACCAAGGCGAGGCGCCCGGCGATCCCGCGACCGAGTGCTAGCCGGCCGGCGCCGTCGTCGGCTTCAGTCACATCCCGATCCCCGCACCGTCGGCCGCAGCCTCTTTTCGCGCCAAGTGTCACCTGCACGACGCTCGGGACGGTCGATCGCTCGCCCGCGCTTGTTTGAATCCCGCCTTCAACGATTCATCAACTGAACCGTAAGATCGTGTGGCTGGGCGTGATTGCGCTGGCCCGGACTGTTTTGCTGCGCTACACTTGCGCTGACGGATCGCCGCGTCGGCGGCATAGTTCGTCCGTCAAGATTGGCCCGACAAGACGGGCCCGACCACGCCTTAGCATGACAGCGCTAGGATCGCGTCGGCAAGTGTATCGGGGTCTGTTTTCCGGGCGTGCGAGCCATCAGAGCGCCGGGCGCAAGCCCGGTGACATGACCGCGGGCTTACGCCACGCGGCTCTGATCACGGCACAGACATGACCGCGGGCTTGCGCCACGCGGCTCTGATCACGGCATCGACATGACCGCGGGCTTGCGCCACGCGGCTCTGATCACGGCATAGCGCTGTCATATTTAGAGGGGTTCCACGCATATGCACGGTTGTACACGACGCCAGTTCCTCGCCAACGCGGCGAAGGCGGGTATTGCACTATCCACACCGGCGGTTCTTACGGGGTGCGGCAACGTGCCGCCGCTGCCGCCGGCGACGCCCAGCAACAAACGAGCGACCGTGGCGGCGATGCGCGGTCGAGACCTGTACCGCATGACGCTCGACGCGCTGAAAGCGATCGACAGCGTCGAGTCGGTCGTCAATCCCGGCGAGACGGTGTTCATCAAGCCGAACTTCGGCGGCGCGGGGATGGTCAATCACGACCCGATCTCAGCCGGGGACTGCACCAAGCCGGAGATCGTTATCGCCGTGGCTGAGGAGTGCCTTAGGGCCGGTGCGTCGCGGGTGACGATCGGCGAGGCGGGGCAGGTGATGAGCTTCTCGTGGCGCGATCTCGAAACGCTCGACGGTGCTACGAACATGGCGGCTGAGGTTGATCGGCTCAACGCGACGTATAGCGGCAAGACGACGCTGGCGTGCCTGAACGTGGCGTCGGAGGAGTGGGTGCCGGTGGCGTCGCCGCAGTCGGGGCTCGGCGAGATCCTGGTGTCGAGCCTGGTAACGCGGGCGGACCGGATCATCTCGATTCCCGTGGTCAAGACGCATCGCTGGACCCAGGTGACCGGCGCGATGAAGAACTTCGTCGGGGTGACCTCGGTCAACGACTACGGCATGGGCAGCACGTTTCGCTTCAAGCTGCACGGCGCACCGGGCGGCATCGAGCAGTGTTTCCTCGACATCGTCGCGGGGATCAAGCCCGACCTGGCGATCGTTGACGGCTCGATCTGCTGCGAGGGCAACGGGCCGCACGTGCAGCCGGGGTACTGGGGCACGACGGTGGATATGCGTGATCGGCTCGGCGATTGGGTCGTGCTCGCGAGCACGGACCTGGCGGCGGCTGATGCTACGTTTACGAGGATCATCAGTCACGACACAGCCGACGTGGGCCACCTGAATATGGCTCACCGCAGAGGGCTCGGGCAGATAC
>JAJDDX010000216.1 GCA_029260055.1 Phycisphaerae bacterium | reverse complement strand
GAACGTTCGGAATGGATGGCATGTTCCGCAAATATGGTATTTATGCCCACAAAGGCCAACAATACGAACCGGTCGATTCCGAATTGTTGCTGTACTATCGCGAAGCGAAAAACGGACAATTGCTCGAAGAAGGCATTACCGAAGCCGGATCGATGGGCTCTTTCACAGCCGCAGGCACGGCATACGCAACGCATGGAACACCCATGATTCCGTTCTTTTTCTTCTATTCCATGTTTGGGTTCCAACGCGTTGGTGATCAGATTTGGCAATTCGGTGACATGCGCGGCCGTGGATTCCTCGTTGGCGCCACAGCAGGTCGAACCACATTATCTGGTGAAGGACTACAACATCAGGATGGCCATTCATTATTGCACGCATCCACCGTCCCCAATTGCATCAGTTATGACGCAGCCTATGCCTATGACTTAGCCGTCATTGTCCAGGAAGGCATGAAACGCATGTTCGTCAATGGTGAAGATGTGTTTTACTATCTCACCGTTGAAAACGAACCATATGTCATGCCCGCCATGCCAAAAGGCGTCGAAGAAGGCATCCTCAAGGGCATGTATAAGATCAGCCAGAGCAACAAAGATGCAAAGAAAAACAAACCTTTTGTGCATTTGTTTGGCAGCGGCGCGATACTCAATGGCGTGCTTGAAGCTCAGAAGGTGTTGTCGGAACACTTTGGTGTAGAGTCGGATGTATGGAACATTACAAGCTATACCGAGCTGCGACGTGATGCGGTGGATTGCGCGCGATTCAATCGGCTGCATCCCACTGATCAGCCCAAAAAACAGTGCGTACCCTACATCACACAACAATTGGCCAACACACCAGCCCCCGTCATCGCATCCAGCGATTACGTCAAATTGCTGGCAGACCAGGTCGCACCATGGACACCGATGGGCATGGAATCATTAGGAACAGACGGTTTCGGCAGAAGCGATACGCGTGATGGATTAAGAAGATTTTTTGAAGTCGATACCGGACATGTGGTCGTCGCTGCACTCCATCGCCTATCACTAGATGGCATGATCTCGACAGATAAAGTCATCGAAGCCATTAAAACGTTCGATATCGACGCAGAGTCGTCACCACCAGCATATTCTTAATACTGATCGACAATAAATCATATGGATCTTTGGGGCATACTCGGTGACATCGTAGTCCTTCTGGCAGCGTCACTGTTGCTGGGTGGCATATTCTCGCGCATGAAGCAAAGCCCGGTCGTCGGATACATGCTCGCAGGCATGCTCCTCGGGGGACCCGGCAGCGTCCATCTGGTCGGCTCCCAACATGAAATCGAAGCCATTGCAGAACTGGGCGTATCACTTCTGCTCTTCAGCTTGGGCCTTGAATTTTCGCTGGAACGATTGAAGGGTTTGGGTGCTAAGCCTTTGATG
Source organism: Phycisphaerae bacterium (assembly GCA_029260055.1). GTDB lineage: Bacteria > Planctomycetota > Phycisphaerae > UBA1845 > UBA1845 > JADFOB01. Next base: position 1,610 of record JAJDDX010000216.1, on the reverse strand, counting down.
GGGGGATTCCTTCAGGTGGTGCTCACCGTTGTCGTCGTGGCCGGTGCAGCAATGTTGTTCGGACTATCCACCAAGGCATCGATCGCATTCGGCGCGATGGTATCGGTCAGCAGTACCGCCATCGTATTACGCATCTTGATGGAACGCGCCGAACTGGACATGCCCCACGGACGCAATTGCCTCGCGGTATTGCTCACGCAGGATGTGGCTGTTGTGCCGCTCGCACTGCTGATGACCATTCTCGGCAGCGATGGAGGTATGGTCGACATCGCGATGAGTGTGGGTAAGCTGATCGCGGCAGGGGCTGGTCTCGTATTGGTGTTGTATTTACTCAACACCGTTGCGGTATTCGCACTGGGAACGCTGACATTGCATCGCAATCGTGAACTGACCGTCATACTCGCGGTTGTCACTGGGCTTGGTGCAGCGTGGGCGTCACATGCAATAGGGGTTTCGCCAGCGCTTGGTGCATTTGCAGCCGGAATGTTGCTCGGCAGCTCAGCGTTTGCCACGCAAATCCGGGCCGATGTTTCATCACTGCGCGTTGTACTGTTGACGCTATTTTTCAGCGCCGTCGGAATGGTGGCTGACCCACTGTGGATCATCAATCACTGGTACATCGTCGCATCGGTTGCAGCTCTGGTAATGGCATGCAAAATGATTGTCATCTGGGGAATTTTTCAGGGATTGGGTCAAACGACACGCGTCGCTTCCGCAACCGGAATCGCATTGGCACAAATCAGTGAGTTCGCGTTTGTATTGGGCAACATCGGTCGTGCCAGTGGCGTCGTCTCACCAGATCTATACGCACTTGTGGTGTCCATCACCATCGTATCGTTCTTCGTCAGCGCCATCTTCGTTCCTGCCGCACCGAGATATGGCCATATCATTGCACGATTGCTGGGCACGAAAAACATGGACGAAGATCAACAGTCGAAAAAACCATACATCCCGGATGTGATCATCATCGGATTCGGACCAGCCGGGCAACTGGCCGCTCAGCCTTTTGTCGACAAAAACATACATCTGACCGTGATCGATCTTAATGAAAAAGGCATACGCAAGGCCATCAAGTTGGGATTTCATGGCTATGTAGGAGACGCCACACAACATGATGTGCTCGAACACGCACAAATCACCAAAGCCAAAGCCGTGGTCATCACCGTACCGCATCGCGACGCCGGCATGTCCATACTGGAACATGTGCGTCAGCATGCACCGCACGTTCATATCATGACTCGATCAAGACATCAGATACACACCGACGACTTTATTGCCGCAGGATCGCACATCGTCGTCGGCGACGAAGAACACGTCGGCGCGTCAATGGCCACCCATCTTCGACATTGGCTCGAAGCAGGAGCTCATAAGAAATTGGACCAAGGGGTGTAAATTCAAACGGGTGATTGTACACTTTGCGCTAAATAAAGACCGCATGTGCGGTGGTCGTCACAAGGACTACAAGATCTTCAATACGCATAGTAGCTGTGATAATGATCGATGATCGATGGGTTGACGTTGAAAATATAGGCAATCAATGCAGCCCGCATCCACATCCCATTGCGCACCTGCTGCCAATATTTCGCCTGAGGCAACGTATCAAGCCGGGA
>JAJDDX010000215.1 GCA_029260055.1 Phycisphaerae bacterium | reverse complement strand
GGACTCGAGCCCGGTAGTGGTACAGGTCCGACTGGCGCGGGCAGAGCCGAGCCAGACCCGTCGCCAATGGCGCAGGAGATCCAGGTGGAGCTGGATCGTGACATGGAGCACTCTCCCGAAGAGGCGGGACGATTCCAGGGGTTGGCCGAGGACTTTGGCTTTGACAACCCGCGACAGCTTCTTCGCCTGCGCAACAGCTACCGATTATTGAAAATCTTCGATCTCCAAACAGCCAGGCGCTTGGGTCGTGAGCGTTTCGGGGCTTCCCTGGTCATGGCCGGCCTCTTCTGGCAGGAGTTCCTGCACCGATGTGCGCCGCACCTACGTCGCGCGTGCGAGGCGGCCTTGAAGCTCAGAACTGTGGCCCACGTCCCGGACCCGGAAGCGCAGCAGATCACCAAACGCTTCCTCGCACGACTGACCGGCCAGCCGGGCTGGATCGGTCGCCTCGACGAGGCCGGTACACTTGTCAGACGACTCGTGTTGCCGCGCGACTTGGAGTCGCCATCGGTCGACGCAGGTGGGTCTTCGCCCCCAACGCCGCCCTGACGAACGACGACGGCGTGTGGCCGTGGCATCGCCGTCCCGCCGGTCCGCCTAATCGATGGCCGCAGTTCCGAGCGGAGATCGTGGGCTGCGCGCCAGTGAAGCCGGGGCGTGTCCGCATTCGCATTGCCGCGCCGGCATCCCGCAAGACAATCCGGAGAGACAAGGGTGTCTAGACAACGCTGATCACCCACACGCTCTGAGCCGGGTACGTCGGGTCTACGCCGAGCGTGCCGGCTGCAGTCACAGGCGGCGAGAAGACCGACGGTTCGAATCCGCTCGAGGATTGGAGCGTTGTCGCCTGTCGAGCATCAGGGAAACCCCCGATGCGGGACACATGTCAACTCAGCATAATGATGAATTGGCGGGCAAATCCGTGCGCCGACGACCGGCCCGTCTAGTAGCCGTTCGCTCACATGGCCCGTGCGGGTTGCGGAACTGAAACGGCGGCAGGTCGTTCGGTGCCAATCACCCCAAGCGCGGATTCCGGCGCAGGTCGGGCGTCAGGGCACATCGTCAGTCCGGCTTCCACGCGTCCGCCGGAAGGGAGGCCGCGGATCGACCCGGATCGGGTTGAGCCTGCGGTGACCTGACTCATCCGCGGGCTGTGGCGGCGACTGTGCCGTGCCACCCTCGTGACGCCGCAGGCGCTATCAGACTTGCGGCGCAGTATGACAGCATCGCCGGCTGGCATCGCCGGCCAGGGGCGGTCACCGATGTGCGCGCTGCGTAGCGCTGTCACACGGGCCGCCATGCCCGGATAAGGGCCATCTTCATCCTTTCAGATCGGAGGACCGGGAATGAGACGTTGCGACAGGAGTCTTCAGACGGCGTTCGGGACTGGCGTGCTTGCGGCGCTCTGGTGTTTCGCGGGAGGCACTGCGAGTGAACAGTTCGGTACCGGGCGGGCTGTGGCGTCAGATGACGTATTGACGACGCCACCGACCTACGGCGAGGACTTGGAGTTGCCGGGCGGGGATCGACGTCCCTGGGGTCCGGCAGGAGGCAGTCCGACAATCGCGATTGCGTTTCAGGGTCGTTTCTTCGATGACGCCGGCCTGCCGCTTGCGGGGACGCGAGACCTGACCTTCGGAATCCGCGACGGCTCGGGCGGCCCCGCACTATACGACATGACGATCCCCGGAGTCGAACTGAACAACGGTGTGGTAAGCGTTCAACTCCCCGATGTGCCGTTCGACCTGTTTGACGGGTATGCGCCGGGGGATCAGCCGTATCAACTGAGCGTGTACGTGCCCTTGCCGGAAGACGTGGAGTTCTTCGTTGATATCCTCCCCACGCCGCTGGCGGCGTCGGCCGTCAACGCCCATAAAGTAGACGGTTTCCACGCGGGCAATGCGGCCGGGGAAGTGGCGGTCAGTAATGGAGTCTTGTGCGCTGATCTCGACGCGGATCTACTGGACGGCCATGAAGGAGCGTTCTACCGAAACGCGTCGAACATAAACGCGGGAGCCCTGTCGGCAAACTACATCGAATCCAACATCGTAAGCAGCATCAACGGCGTCGTGAACGACGGAGGGGATATATCACTTGCCCCGGGGTCCAACATCACCGTCACCCCGAATCAGGGGTCGAACTCGATTACCATTGGGGCGCCGGGAGTTATCACCGCGGCGCATGCCGGCGCCGGCCTGACCGGTGGCGGCACCTCGGGCGACGTGACGCTGAATGTCGGAGCCGGGAGCGGGATCGATGTCCTTACGGACTCGATCGCGGTCGACGTGACCGATTTCATCGACGACGGGCTTGCCGAGGTTTCAAACATCATCGTGGTTAATGTCGCTGACTTCGACGGCTATGGGCTCGGGGCCTCCGGGGGCGACCTGCATGTCGGGGCGGGGACCGCCATTTCGGTCAGTGCGAATGCGGTGGGCGTTGCCAACGGTGGCATCGGGGCGGCCCAACTAGCCGTGGACGGCAACTCACTACCCAAAGTTTCGGCCAACCAACTGAGTGTCTCCGGCACCACAGTGACGGTCGGTGGCACGACGGGCCATCCGGAAAAGCCTCCATCCCTGAAGCTCAAGGGGTTTGACAACCAGCTCACGTTCGAACACACCGGAGAAAGCCATGCCACATCGCGCGCGAGCATAGTGTACAATCGTGCGAACGGCACCCTTCCGGCGGCGGGCGGGTTGACGTTCCAACGGCGATCCACTTCTGATTCTCCCGAGCTCAACGCCATGACGATCCGGCTCAGTGATGGGTACGTAGGGATCGGAACGCTCACTCCGGGCTCTACGCTGACCGTCAACGGCGACATCTGCGCCACGGGGAGCAACGGCACCTGTTCCGATGCACGCTTCAAACGTGAGATCTATGGTATTCCCAATGCGTTGGACAAGCTGCTGGGTATCGCGGGCGTGTACTTCCAGTGGCGGACGGGCGAGTTTCCGGAGCGAGCCTTCAGCTCGAAGCGCCAAGTGGGGCTTGTCGCACAGGATCTCGCGAGTTGCCTGCCGGAAGTGGTTACAAAGGGCGCTGATGGGTATTACTCCGTCGACTACGGGCGCATAGTGCCGGTTCTGGTGGAGGGCGTGAAGCAACTCCATCAGAACGTAGTGGTGAAGGAGAAGCGGATCGCGAGCCTCCAGGCGGAACTTCAGGATGTGTCTTGCCGACTCGCGGCGATGGAGCAACTGGTGGCCACGCTGGCTGTCGAGCAGAGTGGAGGCGACCGATGAGACGGAAGCGATACATCGCGGGCGGCGTGGCTGCCGGGAGGTGGCTGATTCCGCTTCTTGTAGTCGTGGTATCCCCTTGCGCCTCGGGTCAGTCGCTTGTGGCTCCGTCGCTCGGAGGCGGGGCGGCCGACGACGGTGCGACCGGGGCGCTGTTGAATGTCGGGCAGGGAATTGTCGGGTCGGTCTATACCGATGCGACTCGCCTCGAAGCCGGTGTGATGTTCTGCTACGTCGACATGGAACCCGGAAATCCGGGGTTCTTCGATGACTTCGAGGATGACTATCTTGACCCGTGTGATTGGTGGCCCAGCGAGACCGAGGACGGGAGTATCTCGGAAGCGTCCGGTGTATTGACGCTCAGATCGGAGCGTGGAAGACACGCGAGGGTCTACACGATGCGTGCCTTTGAAGGTGACTTCGACGTCGAGGTGGATTTTGCGCTCCTGGCGTTTCCGAACGCGGTCGCATCTCACGCGGGGCTTCGCGTATTCTCCGCCGCGGACACCGCGAACGCGGTCGTGCTCAAGCGGAACAGGCAGTGGGCGCGGAATACGTATCACTTCTTCAGGTACGTCAACGGCGTGCTGCAAGGCGTGGCGGTGGTGGATTCCGGCGACATGTTCGGCAAGTTCAGGATCAAACGTACGGGCACGCAGTTCACGGCCTACCGGTGGCGGGGTGCCTGGATCTCGCTCGGTAGCACGAACCATTTCGCGGGGCCGGCACGAATGGCCTTGGACGCTTTCGGGACCCTGAACAACCCCACGGTGTCGGCTGCCTATGACAACTTCAATGTGGTTGCCGATGGGGTGAGCGGCGAAATCGATCTGGATTTCGATGGTGACGTGGACATGGACGATTTCGCGGTCTTTGTCGGGTGCCTGGGCGAGCCGGATGCGCCGGCCGCGTCTTTGTGCGCGATGCGTGCCGACTTGGATTGTGATCGTGATGTCGACCTGGGCGACTACGCGCTCTTCCAGCAACTGTTCACGAGGCGGGAGTCAGTGGGGAGGTGATCCGGCGACTATAGGTGTCAGGCGGCACCGGGAGGCGCCCCGGTGCCGTTGGGAACTCCTCGTGAGTCGGCCGATGCGAGGTGCGTTTGCGAGAGTCGCGACGCCGCGTGTGGCGAATGTGCGCATGTGCCGCGCTTATGCGACAAGCGTGAACGACTCGGACGCACCTGCGCAGGCAGGGCACGGAGAGCGTCAAACGGCAAGTCATCTACTGGCCTAAGGAGGCCGCGATCTTCGGTAGGCACAGCGTCGCCCAGGTGAACCGTTCAGTCCTTCCGGGACGGTGAAGCGTTGGAACCACGTGCCGTTATCAACGCCCGACCCGAGCCCGGTCGGATTTCTTCAACGTCCCGCTATCGCTTCTTTACGACCACTTTCATCGAGACTTCCTTGCCGTCGCGAAGCGCCGTCGCATCCACCTCTTGACCGGGTTCCAGCGTTTTGAGGAACTGGGAGAACGCACGGAGGTCGGCGATGTCGGTCTCGTTGAGGCGTATGAGAATGTCACCCGCGACAAAGCCGGCGTTGGCGGCCGGTGAATCCGGGACTGTGGAGTCGATCTTCACGCCCTTGCCTTGAAAGGCGAAGTCCGGAACCGTTCCGAAGGAGACTTTCCTGCCGCCTTGACTCTGTGTGGCGGTGCTGGGCTGGGTCGGAGCGCCTTCAATGCGTACGGTCAGCGGCGGCTCCCGCTCGAGCATGAATACGACGGCTTCCTTCAAGAAGGTGGCTACTTTGACGAGGCCCGCGTCATCGACCTTGTCCACCGTATCACTCGGGCGGTGGTAGTCTCCGTGCGCACCGGTGAAGATCTGGACACCGGGTATGCCCTTGTCGATGAAGCTCGCCTGGTCTGAACCCTCCGCACCGCCGGGGACGTTTTGACTCGGGATTCCGGTGACGAAGCCACAGCCGCGGAAGATATGCTGCCATTCGTCGGCGGTCCCCGTTCCGTGGATCGCGATCTTTCCGTTGAACAGGCGGCCGACGGTATCGAGGTTGATGACCCCTCGAATGTCTTGAAGGGGGAAGCGCGGGTTCTCGACGTAGTGCCGTGAGCCGAGCCTGCCATTCTCCTCCGCGGAAAACGCGACGACCACGAGGTTGCGCGAGCCGCCTCCCTCGGAAACGAGGTTCCGCGCGAGTTCGAGCATGATTGCCACGCCGCTGGCATTGTCATCCGCGCCGGGGTGGATCTTGCCTTGATCGCCTTCGTGCGCATCGGGCCAGCCGCGGCCCAGGTGGTCGTAGTGAGCGCTGAGGACGAAAGACTGGTCGGCCCAGTCCGCTCGGGAACCACGAAGAACGCCAACCACGTTGACCGCCTCGACAGGTGAGCCGTTCGGCCCTTCCGGTACCGTGAAGCGTTGGAACCACGTGCCGTTGTCACCGCCGGGCTCTAAGCCCGCGGATTCCATACTACTACGAATGTACTCGGCGGTGTCGTCGAGTTCCCGCGTCCCCAAACCGCGTCCGGCTCGCTCGTCAGAAGCGAGCCACGTCACATGGTCCATGAGGACCTTGCGTGAAAACACCGGCGGAAGTTCCGCTAACGCTTGGCGCTCTTCGACAGCGGCTGCGACTAGCTCGCGTTGATCCCCGGCGAGATTGACGACGAGCGGCGAGCTGTCGGTACTCCACTGGCCTTTGACGACGTTGGTCGGCTCGTCACCCTCGAACGCCAGGTAGGAGTACTTGCCATAGTGTGGGAGTTTGCGCGACATTCCGGCGAACGCAGCGGCCGGGTCGACCGTGATCCACCCGATCACCTTTTCGAGATTCTCGGGATGACGGAAGACGACCACCGTGGAATGCGAAGCGAAGGGCACGTGCTCGCCGGCCAGTTCAATCGCCGTGCCCGAATCGTCCACCGAGACACCGGTGTGGCTTGCGATCAGGTCGGTGGCGAAGCGATTATCCTTTCCGAGGATCCAGACCGTTTGGTCGGCCGGCAGCGATTCGATTTCGGTGTCGCGCGTGACCTCGATCTTGTGGTCATCGGCTTGCCACGATTCCATCAGCTCACGGTAGGGGTCCGAAGCACCTTCGTCTCCGGCGGGTCCGGGCAGGACCGCCAGTATTTGGGGCTCCCCGAAGAGTTGTCCGATCGACGGCGGCGTTTCTCGTGGGTCGAGGTGACGGAAGACGTCGAACATCGGGTCCGCGGCGACGGAGATCGGACGCGACTTGACGGCCAGGTCGAAGCGGTGGCTTCCATCAGCCGTGTCAACCAAGAACGTCTCGAGGCCTTGATCCGTTTGCACATGGACCGGCACTTCCAGCGCGAAGGGCTCGGCCTCCTGCGTTTGCTCGAGCGTTCCCGTAACGGAGTAGCCCTCAGCGGCTGCGCTGGAGGAGACGTTGCTGAGCGAGAGTGCGGGCGCGCCGGCGGTTTCGACCCATTGACGGAAGAAGGGTGCCAAGTCCTCGTCGGTGACCGACTCGAACGCCTCCCTTATATCATCGAACGAAGCGTGCTTTCCCCGATTCGCACGGTACAACTTGGCGAGCCCCGCGCGGAACGCGTCGTCGCCCACGTGTCGCCGCAGCATATGGTAGGTCATGAGAGACTTGCCGTAGCCGACGGCCTCGGTCGCGGCACTGTGTCGAGAGCGGAACTCAGACAGCGGGAAGTCGCGTCCTTCTTTCACGTAGTTGCGGTACTTTTGGAGCACGCCTCGTCGGTAGTCCTGCCCCTTTCCTCGCTGTTCCTGAATCAGGTGATCCGCAAGGTACGCCGTCAGACCCTCACACCAGTTGCCCTTATCGTAGTCGACGAAGACGGAGTTACCCCACCAGTTGTGGAGAATCTCGTGCGGATAGGAGGAATGGAGGATGAACGGGAAGCGGATCACCTGCGGGCCTAGGAGCGTGAACGACGGCATGCCGTAACCCGTCTCCCAGAAGTTCTCGACCAGCGCGAACTTGCCGTAGGGATAGGGGCCGATCAACTTGCGGTACATTTCGATGTAGCGTGCCGTTGCGTCGAGGTACTTTCTGGACAGGGCGTCGTCGCGTTCGTGGAGGTAGACAAGTGTTTCCACGGCACCCGCGGCGTCTTTCTCCACCACCAAGGGGCCGCCCACGAGGTAGACTTGCTCGAGCGAGCCGGCGGACTCCCAGCTAGCGAGCCCAGCTTCGTTCCGGGATGTCCCGTTGCCCTGGCTGATGACGTGCCAGTCGGCGGGCGCTTTAACCTCGACCTCGAAGCGAATCAAGTCGTCGTTGAACTTCGGTATCCAGGCGCTTTCACCGTGAAGATAGACGCCTTCCGTGCCGAGTATGCCCCTGCTCTCGCGGAACCCTCTCGTGTATTCCTCCTTCTGGTCGGAAAGGCCGTAGTCGATCGTTCCGGTGTACGACACGAGGAGCCGGCCCTCCGTAGCGTCAGCATCCAGCGTGTAGCGTGCCTCGGCGTCGTTGTCGGAAGCGATCGCGGTGACCGACGGTTCGCTGTCACTGATAGTCAGTGCCGCGTCGAGTGTGAACTCGGTGCCCGCCTTGCTCAACGCGCGCGGCAGGTCGATGGTGTCCTCGACGGCCAGGCCGTGCGTATCAGGCGTGAGCACGACTGACAGTGTGTGGCGGACCGGTGTCTGCGCGACCCCTTCCAAGGTGGATACGTCGGGAGCGTCGCGGCCACCGAGACCCGGAAGCCACTGGAGCGTCATCTGATCTTCCTGCGCCGCCACGCTTCGTCTGAGGGTTCGCATCCACGCCCCGTCGGCGCAGAAGGCCGCCGGGACGATCAGAATGTTCTCGCGTCCTTCGCTACGAAGCGTCTCGAGCATCACGGGCAGACTCTGGTCGCCCGTGCCGGTGGCGATGCGCAAGCGCAGGAAGCGGCTGCGCTTCGCCAGCGGGTCGTCTTCCACGAGCGCCTTCCAAGCCCTGACCTCTTGTGCGGGCATATCGTCGGGCAACACGATGACCGTCGTTCCGCCGAACGGGCCGGGGCAGGGGGGCAGGGCGCCTTTTGCCGCGAACGATTCCGCGTGGACTTCGGTCGGCAGGCGCGTGGCACTGTTGTCCTCGGGTGGCGCATCCAGCACCGCGACAGGCACACCGTCGCTCGCGCTTGCGCGCAATGCACGCAGCCGAGCCCAGTGACGTGCTCGTGGCGAATCGTTGTCGCTCAGGATGTACCGGCGCTCTTTGGAGTCGATGGCGGGGCGGGCCTCGAGGCCCATCGCCGTGCGAAGGACGTTCTCCGTGTCATGCTCTATTGTCCAGGGATCTTCACTGGCATCGAGGATGGACGCATCCAGTCCAATCGCGGCGTACTCGCCGAGTTCCTCCGACCACCACTTGGCGTCGCCGTCTTGGATGACCACGCGCAGCAACCTGTCGGGTGGCGGCTCGTCGCCCTGGAATTCAGGCAGCGGAAGGGGGAAGTCCTTGATTTTGACATAGCGGCTTGGCTCGATGGCGATGGCTTCGTGGTCCATGCGATCTGATAGCAGGCCGATCGACGCCACAACCGTAGCTCCGGTGCCTTCGCCGGCGACACAGACACGCGTAGGATCGATTGGGAAGTTGCGCAGCACGTAGCCCCAGATACGCTCGACTGAACCGATCAACGATCCTACATCGGACGCGAAACTGTCGGGCCAGAACCAGCGTCCGCCCAGGCCGAGATCCTCTTGAATGGCGCGGTACGGAGCGTCGAGGACCGCGATGGCTACATCGTCGCCGAGGCGATCCTTCCATATGTCCATACCGTCGGACGCGGTGAAGCCGTCGTCGGAGAGCCAGATCAGAAGCGGTACCTGGTTGTCGTCCGTGGCTCCTTCCGGCACGTGCAGCCGATATTCCTGTTCCCGCCCGACGGTGACGGACAAGGTGCCGTCGTTGACGTCGCTCGCGCGCGATTCGGCGAGAATGACGTAATCCGCAACCGGTTTCCCGGAAAGCTCGACGACGCTCGGGTTGAGCGTCGGAGAGATACTTACCGTGACGACATTCGTCTTCGGCCTGCGTTTAAGAAGCTGATGGACGGTTCCGTCCCAATAGGCGGTATGGAACCCGCCGTTGACGTGAAGCACGGCGTGGCCCGGATGCTCGTCCAGAGCGATGGCGCACGCTTCGCCCATCGCGTTGTCCCAAAGAGATTGGGTCGAGTAGAGTCGCGACTCTTGGCTTCCGCCCGCGCCGGCCATCACCCGGTGGCTGCGGACCGCGTTGTCGACGCGCCGCCAGTATGCGGGTGTGTTGGGGAACATCTCGGCGGGTGCCTGGCGTACCTCGTCGCCTTCGAGCGAGTCGAGTACTTCGGGACCGCCCATCGCGACTTTCATGCGCAGCGGTCTCGGGAAATTCGCCGCGACGACCGTCCCGCGCGACGCCTTGGCCCTTTCGATCAATGGCCGGTACGCGGTGCGGTAGTTGCCCCACGGGCGGGCCTGGTCCAGGAACGTCTCTTCATCGATCTCGCCCGCGAGATAGGCGTCGACGTGCTCCTGCACGTCCCGTTCGAACATCTCCATCGACAGAACGACATCGCCTTTCTTTCTGTCGAGCAGGCCTTCGTAGACGGCAAGTTCGACGCGGTGCGTGGTCTCGTCGGTGTGCAACTCGCCGAGAAAGACCGCGTCGGCCTTGGCGATCGTGTCGAGGAAGGCATCGAAGGAGATGACTTCTCCGGTCCGTCCGTCTCGAACCGAGACGGCACGAGGCAGCGCCGGGGCGGACCAATTCGCAATACCTTCCGTCCCTCTATCAACGCGCGTCGTCGTCGTGCATGACGCCGGAAGAAGAAGTAGACCAAGCGCGAAAAAACGTCGGTTCATTCCAGTGTTCTCCTTAGATGCCGAACGTTCCGAAAGAGCAAGACTTGCCCGGAAACCGGCACCCGGATTCGCTTCTCCGTCGCCGAGTCGTGACAGTTGACCGGTGTTTCGGCGAACGCTGCGACCATGGAACAGGGATTGTCGCCGGTCGTCAAGAGCCAGGCGGATTGTGCGTCGCCGCGGCCTGCTTGATGCGTGTCGTCGCGATGTGGTTTTGAAGCCAGTCGATCGTGGGGTGCCCCGGCGCGTAGTCTCTGTGAGCCTGCGCCAAGGCCGTCTCGTGGTAAACGAGCGATTCTTCGAATCGCTCTTGCGACCGGAGTACGACGGCCAGACTGCTGAGGGCAACTATTCGCCGCCACGTCTCACCGCTGTCTATGCGCAGGCATTCTCTGAATCTCGCCTCGGCAGCCTTGTAGTCACCCTCCAGCCAATCGACTCCGGCGAGAGTCCTCAGCAGATCCGTGTACGAGGCGGATCCGCGCGCATCAGGAAGCGTTTCTTCGAGAAGGTCGCGCGCGGCCGCGTACTTTCCCTGAGCGGACAACACAGCCGCGAGGGACATCCGTGCGCCGAGAGCCAACTCCGTGGCGCCGTGGCGCTTGCAGGTCTCCACGGCCTGGTGTGCCCAGATTTCGGCTTCATCGAGCCGGCCTACTTCTCGCAAGGTGTGAACGAGCGAGAATTGTCTCCGCACGAGGCTCTCGCTGTGAGTGGCCTCGTGTTGCGCAAGTAGCTGAACGGCTCGTAGCGCCAGTTCAATCGCTTCATCATACTGCTCACGATCCCGGTACACGTCCGCGATATCTCCGAGACACCAGCCGACCACCGCGTCCGAGTCACCCAGCAATTCGACGAGCGTGCCGTGGGCCTCGGTGAGGGTGGCCAGGCCGTCATCGTAGTGCCCGACGCGTGTGAGTGCCCTTCCGAATCTCTGCCTGCTGAGCGCGACGACGATGTGGCTCTCCCCCAGCTTCTCGCGACGTTGCACATAGCACTGCTCGAAAAGCGGCAATGCCGTCGCGTCATCGCCGCTGTGTTTTGCCGCCTCGGCGGCGCGACAAGTCGCCTCCGCGATCGTCTCGGCAGCGATCACGTCGTTGGCGTTGCCGCGGCGGATGGAGTTCGCCGTCCAGATCCCCGTCACGACGAGGGACAGCATCGCGGCGATCGCCACGACCAAAAGCCGCGACCGCCGAAGCCAACGGGACATTCGGTAGGTCGCCTGCGACGAGCGCACACTGATCGGGTAGTGGTTCTCCATGCGCGACAGATCGTCCACCAGCTCCGCCGCGCTGTCGTATCGCTGATGAGGATGCTTGGCCAGGCAGGTCGCGATCATCGCGTCAAGGTCACGCGTCAGTCCGGCCGCCGGCGGCGACGCCGTGCAAATGATCGTCCCGGCTCGCCTGACGTCGTCCCTCGGGAGATCGAACAGCATGCGCCCAGTGAGCATCTGGTAGAGGATCACACCGAGGCTGTACACGTCGCAGGTCGGTTGGTGGACGCCGTGACCTTGAATCCGCTCGGGGCTCATGTAGGCAAGCGTACCGGCTCGACTGAGTTGCTCGAGGCGATCCGCTTTCCGCTCTCGATCCAGAATCGTGCGCGACAGCCCGAAATCGAGAACCTTCGGCTGCCCCGAGCCGTCCACGAGGATGTTGTCCGGTTTCAGGTCGAGGTGAATGACACCCTGCGTGTGAGCGTGCGCGACGGCCTCCGCGATGCGGCGAAACAAACCGATCCGCGCCGGGCGGCCCAGGTCGCGCCGCCGCAGATGGTCGCTCAGAAGCTCCCCGTCGATCAACTCCATGACGAGGTAAGTACCCAGTTCCCCATCCCGACCGGCCTCGTAGATCGCGGCAATGCCGGCATGTCGCAGGTTCTTGAATGCGTTGATCTCACGGTCGGCGAAGAAGGCCTCGGTCGTCGGTGCCGTGATCTTGACGGCGACGAGCCGGCCGATGGTGGCCTGCTCCGCCTCGTAGACGATGCCCATGCCGCCGCGTCCGAGTTCCCGAATGACGCGGTGGGGACCGATGAACTTCGGTTGGCCATGTCGCCGGCCGTTGCCGTTCACGCGCCCAAGCGCGCGCAGCAGATCAAACGCGTGATCCCGGCAGGTGTCGCACTCAGTCACGTGCGCGCACAAACCTGCGGCGATCGACTCGTCGCGGTGAAACCCGACTCTCAGGTCATTCAGGCTGGGGCAATCGCTTCTATCCACAAAGCGAGTCCTCAATCGCTAGTTGCCGCAAACGCTTCATGACCCGGTGCTTGGCTGCGTAGATCGACTGTTCGGACAGCCCGAGCTCGCGGGCTGCCCCACTGGCGGAGCATCCGTCGAGCATGATCCGGTGAAAGGCAAAGTAGGTGGGCGGCGTGAATTCGGACCTGGCGACATCGAGATATCGCTCGACGGCCGGCAACTCCCAAATCCGTTCCCAAAGAACCACCGCGGCACGCCGCTCCTGAAGGAACGAACGCCACTGACGCGTGGTCAGCAAGAACTCTCGGCGTCGGGCGACCTTGCGCTTGTGCTTGATCACCTCCCGGAAGGCGATGCCGAACAGCCACCGGTTCAACCGGCCCTTGCGCCTGTTGTAGTTCCCGTATTGAATGGCGAATGCGGCCAGCGATTCCTGGGCCACGTCCTCGGCGTCCACGGCGCTCAACCCCATGGACCTGGCGAAATCGTAAACCGGTCGACGAAGCCCGCGTATCAGGCGCTGCCAGGCAGCGTCGTCGCTGAAGTCGGAAAGGGCCATGAGGAGCCCGGTAGACGTGTCCCAATTCATGATAAACCCCCCGCCCGAACGTACTCTACGCGACTATATCGCTCCGAACACCACAATTCCAGAGAATCGCGATGAGATTTCGGCGCATTGTGCCAGATAGCCGTGCGGATGAGTCGCATACGCGGGCGGTTCGAGGCGACCGCAGTCGCGCGCCTCGGCCCGAAGAGCCAATCCGAGGGTGAACTGTGTCACATGGGGTTGTATGCGACTTGGCGACTGGTGCGCCGTGGGGATTCGATCGACCTGGATTTCGCGAATGAGGCGATCGATACGGAGTGACACGTGCGCGCTTCTCCTGTGAATCAAGGGGGCCCGGCCGTTTTCACCCTTCGCCCGATGGGTGACTGGCGAGAACGACCCCTTCAGTGTTCGCGTCGTTGGTCACTGCGGCAATCGGGCGGTTGGTAAAACCAAGCATTGAGGGCGACAGGACCGCGTCGTACGCGCGCTCTTGGTGATCACGATGCCTTGGTGGCCGCATCCGCATGTGGCTCGAGTGTAAGCAAGTACGGATCGCTCTTTCGAGCGTTGACATGCTCACGTGTTGTGAGCCTGTGGGCGCCGGACTTATGGATGAGGAGTAGAACATGCCAACGCAACTGCGATACAACGCAGCGTCTATCTTGGCCGTCGGACTGTGCCTTTCTCTGGCGGGCAGCGCTAACGCCGCGACGTACTACGTGGATGACGACATGCCCGGTGGCGTCGGGACTAGCTGGGAAACGGCGTTCAAGTACTTGCAGGACGCCATCGACGTGGCAGGTAGCGGTGACACGATTCGGGTGGCCGCTGGGAACTACCGTCCGGATCAAGGCGCGTCGGTCACCATCGGCGATCGAGACGCGACGTTGCAACTCGAAACCGGTGTTTCTATACAAGGCGGCTACTACGGTTGCCCGGGCGCGGACTGCAGCGGCTATGACCCGGACTTCCGTTTGGTGGAGTACTTGGTGACGACGCTCGACGGCGATCTGGACGGCGACGATTCGTACTCGAGTTGCAGCGCGGGTGTCGAGTGTCTCAATATGTGCATGGACGGGAAGCTCATTACGCCAGCCAACAACGGCGAGAACAGCAAACACGTCGTGACCGGGACCGGCACCGATAACTCAGCCGTTCTCGATGGCGTGACCATTACCGCGGGCAACTCGAGCCAAGCCTTCGCGGGAGGAGGGATGTACAACGATAACGGCAGTCCCACGGTGAACAATTGCACGTTCTTGCGAAATGCGGCTGCAACAGGAGGTGGGATGTTCAACGGAACGTCTAGCTCTCCGATCGTGACAAACTGCAAGTTCAGAGGCAATCGCGCTACGGATGGGACCGTCGGGCAGGGCGGTGCGATGCATAACCAGGGCAGCAGCGCCCCCACGATCCCGGGGGCGAGCCCGACGATTACGGACTGTTTGTTCGAATTCAACTACTCGAAAACTGCCGGCGGCGCCATGTACAACAATCCCTGGGCTGCGCCATTCATTAATCGATGCCGCTTCAACGATAACGAAGCCAGTTTCCTCGGGTCCGCCATATACAACTGTTACGGGCAACCCGTGGTCGTGCGTTCGTGGTTTGTGGGAAACCGCGGCGTGGCGGCGTACGCGCAATATGATGGCACCATCGAGCTGGATCACTGTGTGTTCAGTGGCAATAGGGAGGGCGCCCTTGACCTTGGCGTTGGCGCGGCGGGGATGTCATATGTCTACAACACCGTGTTCACCGGGAATCGCAAGTCCGGACCAGGCACGATCATTGACACCGACGAACCGATCACCTTCACGAATTGCGTCGGGTTTGACAACTCACCGGGCGGAGCATCACAGGTGAAGATCGAATGGTACGGATCCGTCGCGTTCTCATACAGTAATATCGAAGGCGGTACGGGGCAGTCATGGTTCGGAACGGGCTGCATCGATGACGATCCGGAATTCGACACCGATGGATACTGGGACGACAACATCCTGACCGGGAATCCCATCGATGATTGCTGGGTGGAAGGCGATTATCGGTTGACTAGCACCTCGCCGTGTATCGACAGTGCCGAGGACGATAGCGTTCAGCCCGACGTGGGAGATGCAGATGGCGATGCGAACACCGCGGAACAGACGCCTAGGGACTTGGCTAGCGGCGCCCGATTCGCGGAAGGAGACGGCTCGGAACCCGAATTCTGCCAACGTACAGCCAGCGATATGGGGCCGTTCGAGTTCCAAGGCGCCTGTAGTATACACGCAGATTGCGTGGACTGTAATCAGTGTACGACCGGCACATGTCTTATCGGTACCTGCTATTATTACAATGTCGCAGCCGGCACCGCCTGTGACTCTGGGCTGGCATGCACGGTGAACGATGTGTGCGACGGCGACGGCGTTTGCCTGGACATCCCGGATCCATGCCAACTCGACGTCGACTGCGACGACTGCAACGATTGCACGATCGACACGTGCGCGTCGGGCGTGTGTAGCTACGTGGATGCTACGGCGGGAACGGGGTGTGATGACGGCCTGTTCTGCACGGCGGTAGACACGTGTGACGGCGCCGGCGCCTGTTCCGGAACGGGAAGCCCGTGTACGCCCTTGCAGATCTGCAGCGAGTTCATGGACATCTGCATCAATGGCTCAAAGGGCGGCGGCTCGTAGTTCTTGGAGATTGTACGGGCTCGACTCGGGAGATGAGCGAGCCAGGAGCATCGAAAGGGCGCTCCCGTACACGGGAGCGCCCTTCTTGCGCACTCAGCATTCGCGATAAGCGGAATGCGTTTCGACAAACACGGGCGGCTCAGCCCCGCAAGCCGACTGGCTCCGTCCGCTATGGGAAACCGTCGACACCCGTGTAATCGGCCAGCGGCTTCCACGACACCCAGTCGATCTGCCCCTCGAAGCCCTGCGTGTGGTTCGGAGCTGCGCCGATCGTGGACAGCCTGTTGTAGTCGAGGAGGAGTGAGTCGCCGGGCAGCGCACCCCATTTGCAGCTCGAACTGTCTCCGATTCTCCTGGTCGTGTTTGCGTAGCCCGTCCACTGCTGATGGTCCGGATTGAGCGTCGGGTCGGCCGGAGTTGGATTCGGCGCGTCGAGCCCGTCCGCACCCTGATCGTCGATGAAGATGTGAACCGGCACACCGTCCGAGCCGGCGATGTCGGCTGCGTCCGAGTCGAACACGACCCTGATCAGGTACCAGTGCCCGTCCACGATCGGGTAGGCGTCGAAGTCGGACGAAATCTGGTGGTTCCACACCGAGGTTCCGACGTACGGATCGGCTGGGAACTGTGGCTGCGGGCACGTGTGTCGCGAGGCGACACGGTACTTGACCTCGATGCTCGCCTTGCCCATGTGGCTCGGGACGTCGTCGCCGCGGTAATCGGTGTTCAGGATCGTGACCATGAAGTTGGCGGACCGCTGGAAGATCCTGTTGAAGGTGTTGTCTCCGACGCCGCGGTCCACCTCCGTCGGCCTCACCCGCGCCTCGACCGTGAGCGCCCGCGGCGACATCAGGCTCGCCGTGTTGTCCACGTCGACGTAGGTGCCCAGATCCTCGTCGCATTCCAGCCAGTCGTTGTCCGCTAGCGGGAGAGCGACCGCAGAATTCCCGACCGTGCCGCTGAGCAACCCGGTCGAATCCCAAATAGCAGGGCTGCTTGGCCCCTCGTTCTCGATCGGGAAGGTCGTGCCCCAGGCAGGAGCACCGTTCGTGGCGATCAGTGCGGTGCCGGTACCCACCGCGTTGCCGATGCTGTTGTATATCTGCGAGCCGGCCGCCGCGATGGCGTCGACGGTGATGTCGCCGAGTGCGAGAACCGCGTCCAAGGTGATGATCGCAGTGGACGCTCCCGCGGTGTGTACCACGCCCGCAATCCCGGAAGCACCGCCCGCCGCCGTGTCAGTATATGCGAAGTCCGCGGACTGCAGCGCGCCGGTCCCATCTGCCTCTGCGTACACCCCCTCTGAGAACGCAACGAAGACCTGGTCGAAGCCCTCGGCACCTTCAACGATCATGATCGTAGGCGCGGCCTGCGCTGCGATCGCCGCCGGCGCGGTGTCAGCCGGGAAGTTACCGGCGCTCGGCCCGAAGACGAAACCGTCCGCGACGGCGATGGTGTCGCTGCCCACATCGCCCGCGGCGAGCACGGCATCTAGCGTCACGAACACGACAGGGCTTCCGGCCGTGTGCGAGATCGCGGCAATGGACGCCGCGCCGCCCGCTGCGTTGTTGGCGTAGGCGAGACTGCCGACGCCCAGGTCTCCTGTCTCATCGTCGTTCCCGTATACCTGTGATTCGAACGTGACCTCGAGCGCATTGCTTCCCTCGACGCCCTCGACGGATGCGATCGCGGGAACCAAGCCCGGCGTCACGCGTACGTCATTCAGGGCCGTCGTGGGCATCGGGGTGCCCAGGATGTCATAGATCGAGTCGGCTACCGGGCTGAGCACCGCGGCATCGATGTCACCGGCGACGATGTCGCCGTCCAGCGTTACGGTTGCCGTCGGCCTGCCGGCTGTGTGATCCACGGACACGATGGTCTTGCCGGCGCCGGCGTCAGCGAAGGCAAGGTCGCCGGGCTGCAGGGCTCCCGTGGCATCGTTATTCGTATAGACGCGGCCTGAGAACCAGACAGCCAGCTTGTGGTGATCCTCGACACCTTGAGCGACCATGATCCTCGGTTCTGCGCCGAGGGTGATAACGACCGGCTCTTCCGACATGTAGACGCCGGCAACCGTGAAGATTGCGTTCGCGGCCGCACCGATCGTGTCCTGATCGATATCGCCGCTTCCTCCCGTCCAAAGGGCTTGGTCGATGGTGAGGACGGCAAATGCATCACCGGCCGTGTGCGTAAGGTCCGTGATGATCGACGCGGCACCGGCTACGTCCGTGTAGACTAAGTCGGAGACCTGGAGGTTGCCTGTTCCGTCATCGTTGGCATAGGCGGCTTGCGAGAACTCGACCCACAGCTTGTCCCCACCCCAGGCGGCTTCGACCACCGTGATCTCAAAGCCGGTTGATACGGGCGTGGGCCACGGCCCGGCTGCCACTACCTGAGCGGGGATCTCGCCGGTCGCGGCATTGTTATAGCCGCCCTCGTACCAGCCCCAGACCGATCCTTCCTTTAACGTGAGGAGATCGGTGTACACGTCATCCGCGGCCAGGGGGTCAGTCAGCGTCACCGTCGCAGCCGTGCTCCCCGGCGTGTGCGTGACGCTGTCGATGCCTCGTTCCGTGTTGGTTGCGCCGTTGAACATCCGGAAGTCGCTCGCCGCCAAGCCCAGCGTCATGCCCGAATCGGCGTAGATGCCGGAGGTGCCCGCGCCGAACTGACTCTCGCGGAAGGTCACGGTCAGATCGGTGCCACCAACTGTTCCCACGACGGAATCGATCTCCGGCGTGAAATCTGGCCTGTGATACTCGCTCTCCCAGCCCGCGGCCGTCAGCATGAGCTGTGTGCCGGCGCCGCTACCGGTGACGTGTATGATTCGGTGAACCGAGTTGGCCTCGTGGCACGAAGCGTTTCCGCAACTCATGCCGGCGTGCTGCCCGCCATAGTAGTAGTGACAGGCGTTGCACATGTTGTTCCAGTTGCTTCCGTCGGCGCAGCTCTCGCCCATCGTGCCGGGGTCGCCGCCCGCGCCGCAGTCTCCGTCGGCGTTGACGTTGAACCGCTCGCGGATCATGCCGCCACGGTCAGCGCCGTGGGCCTCGTGGCAGTCCGTACAGGACATGACGAAGTTGATTCCCGCCGCGCGGTCGGCTGTCTCGTAGGGCCAACGCATGAAGTGCCCGTTATGGCGGCCGCGCGTGACGTAGTTCATAGCGAAGACCATGTCCGGGTTGCCACTGGTTCCCCAGAAGCCGGCGGTGCCGGTGTCGCTGATGTACTGGGGCTTCCCGGCGGGTGCGAGCCCGTGCTGCGCGCCGCACTCGATGCGCTGGTTGGGCGGATCGACCGTATTATCCGTGCAGGCGATGCCCTGGCCCCAGTTGACCGGCGGGTTGGCGGCACTCATGCGCTGAGAGTGGCAATCCAGGCACAGCGTCGTGTAGTCAGGCAGCATCTCGCCGCCGAATTCGAAATCGTATCCGTTGCCCGCTTTCGGTGGCTGGTATACCGCAGGTTGATCCCAGATGATGTTGTCGCCGCGGGCCGTGCTGTAGGTCCACCCGCCGGTGCCCGAGCCCTGGGCCGCGAAGTCGTCCATTTTCTCGCCGGGGCTGTCACCCCACACAACCGTGCCCATCGCACGTGGGTTGTTGACGGGATCGGAGAAGTCGGGTCGCGTGATCGGCGTCACGTTCAGCGGCGCTTCCCAGTACTTGCCGGTGATGACGTGCGGGTTGTGGCACGTGCTGCACTGGAGCGTGAACGTATCGCCGCCGTAGTCGAAAGTCGTGCCCAGGTTGTGGGTGGTGGATTTGGCGAATGCCTCCTGGATGTCATCGGCGGAGATGTAGCCTCCCGGCCTGTTGTTCGACAACGCGTCGTTTTGCACCATGCCCTCGGTGTGGCAGACGTAGCAAAGCGCATCGACCGCGGGCGCCATAAGGAGCTTGATGTTGTCCGAGCCGTGGCCGTTGGAGCCGTGGCACATGGAACAGCGCGTCGAAACGAGCTTGTGGCGCGAGGTCGCCCACGCGCTACCCGGCACGCCGGCGACGTTGGGCACGGTCACGCCGTCGGAAAACGGCGTCGTGCCCGGCCCGGCGAGCGCTCCGTCAGCGTCGTGACAGTTGATGCAGAACGCTTCCTTCTGCTCAGGCGTGGCCGTGTCGTAGTCGTACACGGTCACGGCGCTGTCCACGTCCTTCAGGCGCACATGGCCTTGCTTGTGTTGGCTCATGTCGTGGCAGACGAGGCAATCCGAGTTCTGCACATCGCCGCGGATGTGGTGGCTCGTGTTGCCGAAGTCGTTCGGGTCGCCTCCATCCGGCACGACCGGCCTGCGCCCGCCCACCGGCACGCCGTCGCCGTTGTCCATTGCGCGGCTGTGGCAGTTCAGGCATCCGAACGCAACCTCGACCGGTTCGCGGTAGTAGTCCACGTGGTCTGGGTCGTAGCAGTTGATGATGTACTCCGGATCTCCCGTGCCGCCTCCGCTGCCGTGGCAGAAGTTGCAGACGCCGTTGTTGCCGGGGCCGGCGTCGGAACGCATGACCCCGCCATGACTCTCCATCAGCGGCACGGGGCCGTCGGAGGTCATCACGATCGGATCGGCGCAGCCACCCACGGTAGGATCGTGCCGATCGTAGCGTACGTGGCTGAAGTTGAGCGCCGGCTCCATGCCGAGCAGCCTGCCGTCTCGTACCATCGCTGCCGATGCACCGCCGTGGACGTTATGGCATGCGACACAGGTGCCGTACGAATCGGTGATACCGTCCCCATCCGAATCGTAGAAGTGCGGTGGGCCGGCCGTGTGGGCGTAGTGTGCGTTGAAATCCATCGCCAGGGTCATTGAGTACGGAGCGATATCCGTATCGAGACCGTCGGGGATGAT
>JAJDDX010000214.1 GCA_029260055.1 Phycisphaerae bacterium | reverse complement strand
CACGGGCAAACGAGTTTGCCCGTGCCACCCGAGAGTACGGGATCCACGCCGGGCATAGGTCCGCCCTGTTTCGAGTCGATAGATAGGCACAGGCGGGGTTCGTGCGCGCGGTGCGGCGATGGTACGGGCCGATAAGATCGGGCAGAGACGACCATGAGCGATCTCGACGGGAAACTCGAAGCGATACGGGCCGAGCTCGACGAAGTCGATCGCAGGCTCGTGGCGCTCATCAGCGACCGCGCTCGCCTTGCGCAGAAGGTGGGTGAGATCAAGGCGGCCGCCGGGCTCAGGGTCTACGCACCCGATCGTGAACGACAAGTGCTGGATCGCGTGTGCGGCATGAATGACGGTCCGATTGAGGACGGCGCCCTGCGCACGATCTATCGCGAGTTGATGAGCGCGTCGTTGGCGTTGGAGCGCTCTCCGCGGATCGCCATTCTCGGCCCACCGGGAAGCTTCTCGCACCTCGCCGGCCGGCGCAAGTTCGGCTTGTCGGTCGAGTTCGAGATCGTTACGAGCATCGCCGAGGTCTTCGACGCCATCGAATATGGACACGCGGAATTCGCGCTTGCGCCCGTGGAGAACTCGGTGGCCGGCGGGGTGGGTGAGACGCTGGATGCGTTGATCGAGCGGGATGTGAAAGTGTGCGGCGAGGTCAACCTGGCCGTCCATCACCATCTGCTTGGGCACGGCCCCATCGAGAAGATCGAGAAAGTCTGCTCGAAGCAGGAGGTGTTCGCGCAGTGCCACAAATACCTGGCGGCGATGGGGTGGTCGGGAAAGACCGTGGCGGTCGGCAGCACGAGCGCAGCCGCCAAGCTGGCGAAGGAGGACGCGACCGTGGCGGCTGTGGCGAGCGACCTGGCGGCTGAGCTGTTCGAGCTTCCGAGGTTGGCGGAATACGTCGAGGATGATCCCGGCAATGTGACGCGGTTCCTGATCATCTCGACGGCGTCGCCGAAGCCGACCGGCGCGGACCGGACTTCGATCGTCTTCGCCGTCGGGCACGAGGCCGGGAAACTGGTCGAGGTGCTCGACCAATTCCGCGTAGCCGGCATCAATATGACGCGGATCGAGTCGCGTCCGGATCGACAGAAGCGGTGGGGCTACTACTTCTTCGTCGATGTCGAAGGGCACGCGGATGCGCCGGCTTTGGCGGAGCAGTTGAAGGCGACGGGTTTACAGTGCAGCTTCTGGAAGGTGCTCGGGTCGTACCCGGTCGCCGAGGAAGTGCTCTAGTGCGGTGTTGCATCACAATTGACGGGCCTGGTATGACAGCGCTATGTAGTGATCAGAGCCGCGTGGCGCTTACCCGCGGTCATGTCACCGGGCGTGTGCCCGGTGACATGATTGCCGGCACGCTCGGAAGGAAGGTTCTGCCGGTGGGTGGCATGGGCAAACTCGTTTGCCCGTGTCCGTCTTAGCTGGCCGGGTATTCATGCACACGGGCAAGCTGTCGCTTGCCCATGCCACCCGTCGCTTGAAGTGCGATGAAGCGTTGAACCGGCTGCGGGTTGAAAGGGGTTCAGTATGATCGTTGTGATGGAACCGGGTGCGAAGGACCAGCAGGTTGACCACGTGGTCAAGTTGATCGAGGAGATGGGCCTTCAGACGCACCCGATCTACGGCACCGACCGCACGGTCATTGCCGCCATTGGCGATAAGCGGAACGTCGACAAGTATCCGATCGAGCAGGCGCCGGGTGTCGAGAAGATCGTACCCATCCTGTCGCCCTACAAGCGGGCGAGCAAGGAGCTGCGGGCCGAGCCGTCGACCGTGGCTGTGGGCCCTGCGGGCTTTCCTTTCGGCTCGGGCCGCGTGGGTGTGATCGCCGGACCGTGCAGCGTGGAAGACCGCGGACAACTCATCGAGGTCGCTCATGCGGTCAAGGAGGCGGGTGCCATCGGTCTGCGCGGCGGGGCGTTCAAACCGCGCACCGACCCCTACTCGTTCCGAGGCTTGGGCGAGCCGGGTTTGGAGATACTGGCCGAGGCTCGTGAGCAGACCGGCCTGGCAGTGACGACCGAGGTCATGGGCGTTGCAGAGGCCGAGCTGGTGGCCAAGTACGCCGACCTGTTGCAGATCGGCGCCCGCAACATGCACAACTTCAACCTGCTGATGGCCGTCGCCCAAACCGGCAAGCCGGTCCTGCTGAAACGCGGCTTTAGCGCGAGCTTTGACGAGTTCCTGCTGGCGGCTGAGTACATCCTGAGCGAGGGCAACCAGCAGGTGATCCTCTGCGAACGGGGCATTCGGACGCACGAGACCTACGTGCGCAACACCCTCCCGCTGGCGATCGTGCCGGCGGTCAAGCGTCGCAGCCATCTTCCGATCCTGGTCGACCCGTCACACGGCACCGGGCATGCCTACATGGTGCCGTCGATGTGCCGCGCGGCGGTGGCCGCGGGGGCGGACGGTCTGATCGTCGAGGTTCACCCCGACCCGGAGCACGCCCTGACGGACGGCGCCCAGTCGCTCACGCCTGAGGTGTTCGGTGAGACGATGCAGGAGGTTCGGCGGATCGTCGAGGCCATCGGGCGGACGTTGTAGTCGGCGGAGGCGCGGCGACGGCCTGCTCGCCGGAGGTGTGTGTTTTCCTGTTTTCCCGCCGAAATCCTCAATCTTCCTCCGTCACGAGCGACGCTTCGGTGTCTTGAATAGCGTACGCGGTGTGTGGTAGCATTGCGCCGAGAGGCGTGCCCTTGTGCTCGCCGGCGCGGCTCCTCGCGCTCCATGGGATTCGAAAGCAGATAAAGCTGAGCTTTAAGCTGGTGCCCTTGGGCGGCATGCGCGCCCCGGTGGAAGGAGACAGGTGACGATGGACTATCGGTATCCAAGTTGGGTTCGGCGATCCGCTGCCGGCCGTGCCGGGTTTACGCTGATCGAACTGCTGGTCGTGATTGCGATCATCGCGCTGTTGATCTCGATTCTGTTGCCGTCGCTGGAATCGGCACGGCGACAGGCGAAGCAGGCGGCGTGTCTTGCGCACATCAAGGGCGTCGCGACGAGCAGCCGCGTCTACGAGGCCGACGATTCACAGGGCTGGGGCATCCCGGTGCATCCACTTCAGTATCGTCAGACCGCGGCCGACCCGACTTTCATCGGTGCCTATGAGTGGGGCGGCAAGTCGGGTATCGGCGCCCCCGGATTCATCGAGGGCCCGGCGGAAGGGGAATACGCCTGGATCACGAGCAAGTTCGGTACGAAGGCCGGCTTCGGCCCGGCGAGTCGTCCCATGAATGCTATCTTGTACAGGGGCGGGTTCAAAGACAACTTGGCGCCGGAGTTCGAACGCCTCGGCGCCAAGTTGGACACGACGTTGGAGTTGGACCTCTTCAAGTGTCCGGCTGATGTCGGCCCGCCGCGTGGAGCGCATTGCGAGGATTGGATCAACCACAGTGAGCGGTCAAGTTACGACCACTTCGGTACCAGTTTCGCGGCGAACGTGTTCCTGACCGGCCGGTCGGGCGAGCTCGTCGGAAGTAACTCACCGTACTTGCGGCCCATTTCCCGGGTGGTGACGCCGTCGCGAACGCTGTACTACGAGGAGAACATCGGTCGTTGGGCGTGGTCATGCCGTCGTGAAATCGACGACTGCACGTGGATCGGCTCCGGCGTTGATCCCGGTCCGACCAAGGTGCTCACGGGCTGGCATGGCGCGGATTGGACGTTCAATCGTTCCTTCGTGGATGGACACTCGGAGAACCAGAAGATATTCAACGAAGGTACGGAGGATGGGGACGGCTACGCGACGCATTACCGCAATGAGCACCTCGACCGCTACCCCGCTTGGTTCGACGGAAGCGGCGGGAGTTTCGAGATGTACCGCTGCATCATCGTTCGCGGGAACGGTTGGCAGAAGGACACCTTCCCTTCGCCGGTGGTGGCCACCGGACTCAGGCACCCCTCCGACGGTCGTCCCTCGTACGAGGGCTGCGTCGAGACCGAGTAAGGCGAAACTTGTGGCTTGAGCGAGCCGCCTCGAACCGAATACACGCAAGCCCCTCGGGCGCCGGACCTGACCCCGGCGATGCCCGGGGGGTTTTTCTTTGGTCGAATGGAGTGGCGCTTCGCCTGCCTTTACAATGAGCCACGTTTGGCTCAATGTGCGTGTGACGTTGTGACTGTGAGTCGCCTGGCGGCGCCGCCGAAAGAGGTGATCGCAACAGCGAGAGAGGCGGGCAGATTGCCGGCTCTACATGGCTACAGAGCGGAAGGAGTCTTACCGTGCCCGAGTATCCGTGGAACGCGTCCCGGGAGGAGATGGAAGAGTTCGAGCGTACGGTACCCGAGTCGTGGTGCGCGCTGCCTGACGACCTGACCGCCGACGAACTCGCCGAGCTCTTCGAGCGCAACCTGCCGCGGGAGTTCTTCGCTGAAACGGTTTTGTCGGAGGTTCTGTACCACCCCAACTGCCCGCCGTCCGTACTCTTGCGAGCGTACCGTATGTTCTTGAGACGCCGGCACGATGTCGATGGCCTCCTGATGCGCCTTGCGACCCGCAAGGAGCTATCGACGATGAAGATCGGCTGGCTTGCGGACCGCTTCCTCGGCGAGATCCTGTCGGAGTATGCGATCGAGGTGCTCGCCCGCCGGGTCGACGACAGTGACCATTGCAGGAGCATTCTGCGCAACCTTCACGACAACCTCCCGCGAAAATGCGACCTCGACCGGCGGGACTACATTGCCTCGGTGCTTGCGGCTTCGAGCAAGCGTCGCGAGGTTTCCGGCAAGAAGGGCGAATCCGAGGGCAAGTACGAGGATGGGCGCGCCGGCGCGGACGATCTGACGGGATCGCGCATGAACTGTGGTGCCTATCGAGAGCTGGACCTTACGCGGGGCGCGGTGAAGTACATAGACTATCGCTTCGAGATGGCGGACGCGATCGGTAAGCTCGCTTGTCGTGACCTCGACCTCGGGGGTGGTAGTGTCATTACATTCCTTCCCGACGAAATCGATGCGATGGAGGCGGCTGAGAGCTTCACTGGCGGCCACGTGGCGTTACCGAGTTGTACGTTGGACTGGCTCGTCACGTGCTTTCAGGAGCATTTGAGGCGTTCCGCG
>JAJDDX010000213.1 GCA_029260055.1 Phycisphaerae bacterium | reverse complement strand
CTGCCAAGCCAGTTCACGCTCGGAAAATACATCCCCGACGACGCTTGGATGTACATGAACTTCGCCGAGAACCCCGATGCGGCGTTCATCAACGAAGCGTGGGAGCCGGTCTTCGAGGCGCTGGAGGCGAGCGGTATTGCGAACGACCTTCTGTCACTCGTCGCGGGGCTCGTGCCCGAGGGCGATCGTGAGGAGTTCGACACCAAGGTCGACAAGCTCAAGACCCTCGTCGGCGCCGTGAAGTGGTCCGACTTGATCGGCCGGGAGTTCGCCTATTCGCAGCGCGTCGCTACGTCGATGCCCGGATACGACTACTTCATCTTGAGCCGTTGCAAAGCGGAGTCGGCCGACGCCAACACAGCCGCTCTCGTCGCGCTGATGGAAGAACTTACTTCCTGGACCGACAAGGTCAGCTTCAAGTCCAAGAAATCCGACGGCATCCAGATCTGGAGCGTCGGGCTGTCCGAAGAGGCGAAGCCTGAGGCTGGCGAGGGAGGGAAATACAAGTTCGAACTCGGTGTGCACCTGATTCGCAAGGGTGACATCATCGGGCTCGTCGTCGGAAACAAAGCGGTCGATGACGTGATCGGCCTGATGCGCGGCAAGGACGGCGCCTCGCCCATTATTGAGTCGAAGCGGTTCAAGACGGCGATGGCCGGCATCGACAAGGCACCCGAAGATGGCGTGATCTACTTCGACGCCAAGCACTTCCTCAGCGACATCGGTGGCTTGCTGAAACGCGTCTCGAGCGACATGGAAGAGCGTGACCGGGACGAGGCGAAGATCCTCGGCGCGCTGAACGCCGGGCTCGACATGTGCAACATCATCGACTTCAGCATCACCACTGTGGACACGCAGGACCGCCGACAGTTCACACATGAGTACGTGCGGCTTCAGCCCGGCAAGGACAAGTGCCCGCTCGGCAAGGTCTTCTGCAATCGAAAGCCCTTCAAGAACTTCGACAAGTACATCCCAGTGGATGCCAAGGGCTTTTGGGTCTCCGGGTTCATCGACATCGAAGGTCTCTACGGCATCGTGCTGGACTTCGTGAAGACACAGATTCCCGGGGGCGAGGAGCATGTCGCCGATTGGCAGGCGTTCCTCGTGGAGCACGACTTCGATCCGCACCGGGACATCTTCAGTTGGCTCAGCGGCGAGATGATCAGTGTCACCGTGCCGCCGGCCGTGGTCACGCCCATGTCGGGCGATGACGGCGTGCTGATGATCCGCGTCAAGGACGCCGAGGTCGCATCGCAGAAGGTGAAATCGGTGATCGACTGGGCCAACGGGTTCCTCGAAGGCCAGGGACAGCCGGTCATGATCGCGCCGGCCCAGGTCAGCGCCGAGGGATTCCTCGAGATCACCCATCCGATGATGGCCATGTTCATGCGACCCGTGGTCGGTGTCACGGGCGAGTGGCTCGTGGTCTCTTCGTCGGCCGCCGCGGTCGAGAAGGTGCTACAGACGGCCTCAGGCGATGCACCCTCGATTCTGAAGAACAAGCGGTTCATAGCGGAGGGATTGGCGCCCAAGGGGCCCGTACACACCGTTTCGTTTACGGATACTACCAACTTCGGCCAGGAACTCGCCGGTGCCGTCGGCATCATGGGGATGGTGGGCGGCATCATGACCGCACAGATGCCTGACGAAGAGGGAAGCCCCAAGAAGGTTATTCAGCGCCTCATGGCCATGGTGATGAAGCTCGGTCCGGTGCTTCAGAAGATCAACTTCTATAGCTCCGAAGCCTCGATCACCGAGATCAACGGCGTCGACATCAGGACCGAACGCGTCGTGACTTACAAGCCGCCCGCTCCGCCGGAGCCCGAAACAGCGACCGTATCCGGAGCGGCTGCGGGCAACTAATGAGCCAACGGCTCGGCCGGATAGCCGGCGCGAGTCTAATTGAGCGATTTATGGCGGCGTCGAGGCTCGTGTCTCGACGCCGCTTTTTCGTTGGTGAATGGGGCGACTCGCCGGCGTGGTGTGGTGTCGAGCCTACTCTTCAGGAGCCGGCACGACATGGACGGCCAAGGTACCGTTGGACGGCTCCACCCGGACCGTGCGACGGCCCGCCAGCACATCATCGAGCAACAACCCGACGGATTTGCCGCGCCACCCGTTGAGCAACTCGACCGCTCCGTCGTCGGCGGGCTCGCTGATGGTACGATGACGAATCAGCTCCCGGATCGACTTCTGCGTCGCGACGAGTCCGTACGCGAGCTTGTGCTCCGAACAGTAGCTGCGCACGACGGCCGTCGACAAGGCGGTGAGGACCGCTTCCTGGGCTGTCACGATGTCCCGCGGTTTCGCGTCCGGGCATTTCTCGGGCGACGTCGTGAGAGCCTCACTGACGACCTTGGCCATCTTTCGGATGTCCGTATCGCGCAGGTTGATGCCGCGGAGGTCACGAACCTCGTCGAAGGACGTCAGTTCATGGCGGGCGATCTCGACCAGCAGATGGTCCTTGAGGACCGCGCGGGCCGGCCGGTTGTAACGTTCGGCCAGCGCGTCACGCCAGACGAGAAGGTCGCGTACGACAGCGAGTTGAGGGCCCTTGAGTGAGCCGGTGCCCTTGACGCGAAAGAGTTTGTCCTCGTCAGCCCGCCGGTACAGCGTCAGATCCTCGAATCGCTGGAACTCGGCTTCGGCCCACGCGATGCGGCCCTTACGCTCCAGGCGATCCTGCACATGCCTGCGAGCGCCGAGCAAGTACAGCACGTCTTCCGCGGCGTACTGCAGCTGGGCATCGGTCAGAGGCCGTTTCCGCCAGTCAGTCAACGTTTTGCTCTTGTGAAGCCGGATGTGGCGTGTGGCCTGCACGAGTTTTTGGAGGCTGATCGGATAATCGTAACCGGCCAGCCCCGCCGCGATCTGGAGGTCGTAGATGTTGCGCGGGACGTGTCCGGTGTGCTGGACCGCCAGGGCGAGGTCCTCCTGCCCTGCGTGGACGACCGTTTCCACCTTGGCATCGCCGACGAGCTGCCAGAGGGCCGAAAGATCGAGGTCGAGGAACGGGTCGATCAGGGCGACGGTCTGTTCGGTGGCGACCTGAAGCAGGCATGCCTCGGGTTCGAACCGGTCCTCCATCACGAATTCGGTGTCGAAGGCGAATCGACCCTCCGCCCGGCACTGGGCGCACAGCTCATCGATTTCCTCTTGGCGCTGGATGATGACCGACTCGGTCGATTCTCGGCGGTGAACCACGGGCTCCATGACTCCGTTCGCTAGGCCGTCCGACCACCGAACGAGGTGGCTGGCTCGGGCCGAGCTGTGGGTACAGGTCCATTGTCGCGCGGGCCGCAACGGGTACAATAGTCCTTATCGGAGAATGCGGTCGCTTCCTCTTGAGAGTTATCGGTCGGGCAGGGCAGCTACATGACGGACACAGTCCAGGAATCCAGCGAGAACATCGTTAATCACTCGCTCGTCGAGGAGATGCAGGATTCGTACCTGACATACTCGATGAGCGTTATCATGGCACGGGCGCTGCCGGACATACGAGACGGCCTAAAGCCGTCCCAGCGCCGCATCCTCGTGGCCATGAACGATCTGAACCTCGGTCCACGCGCGCAAACCAAAAAGTGCTCCAAAATCAGCGGTGATACCAGCGGTAACTACCACCCGCACGGTGACGCCGTGATCTACCCGACCCTGGTCCGGCTGGCCCAGGACTGGAACCAGCGCCAGACCCTCATCGACGGGCAGGGGAACTTCGGCTCGATCGACGGAGACCCGCCGGCCGCCATGCGGTACACCGAAGCGAGGATGACCGCAGCCGCCACGGCGCTGCTCGAAGACCTCGAATACGACACCGTCGATTTCGTCCCCAACTACGATAACTCCCGCCAGGAACCGACGGTTCTGCCCGGGAAGTTCCCGAATCTGCTCGTCAACGGCGGAACCGGGATCGCTGTCGGGATGGCGACCAACCTCCCGCCGCACAACGTCGGTGAGATCTGTGATGCCCTGCTGGCATACCTGGATAACCCGGATATCGGCCTGGCGGAACTCATGGCCATCGTGCCGGGTCCCGATTTCCCGACCGGCGGGCAGATCTGCGGTAGGCGCGGGATCGTCGACGCCTATTCCACCGGGCGGGGCAGCATCACGATGCGCGGGCGGTGCTTCGTCGAGGAGGGACGGGGCGGCAAGAAGACCATCGTCATCAACGAGCTGCCGTTCGGCGTGCTCCGAAGCACCATCACCGAGAAAACCGCGATCGGGGTCAAGTCGGGCGTGATCAAGGAAGTTGCGGCCGTCAACGACGCATCCGACCGGAAGCACGATGTCCGGATCGAAATCGACCTGAAGCGCGACGCCAACGAAGATGTCGTCATCAATCAGCTCTACGAGTACACGCCGCTTCAATCGAATTATCACATCATGAACATCGCGTTGGTGGGGCGCCAGCCGCGCACACTCACGCTCAAGCAGATGCTCGAACTGTACGTCGAACACCGCAAGACGGTCATTCGGCGGCGAACGTCCTTCCTGCTGCGGAAGGCGAAACAGCGAGCACACGTGCTCGAGGGCCTGATTCTGGCCGTCGGTGAGATCGACGAGATCATCGACCTCATCAAGAAATCGCCCGACCCGGCCACCGCCAAGGCCAACCTCATGGCCCGTGCGCTCCGCCTCGGCGAGGCTCCGACACTGCGCGGTCTCCTGCCGGAGGCTTTTCTAAGCAGATTCGGTGAGAGTGACTGCCATCTGACCACGACCCAGGCCGCCGCGATCCTATCGATGCAGTTGCAGCGTCTTACCGGCCTCGAGACCGAGAAGCTGGCGCACGAATACGGCAAGCTGGTCGAGGAAATCGACGGCTACGAAGCGATTCTGCGCGAGGAAGCCCGCGTGCTCGACATCATCCGGGAAGACCTCCACGAGATGAAGGGCAAGTACACGTCCAAGCGCAAGACCGAGATCGTCGATGCGGTCGGCGACTTCAGCTTGGAGGAGTTGATCCCCGACGAGCAAACGGTCGTGACCATATCCCACGCCGGGTACATCAAAAGGACGGCTGTCGACGCCTATCGCAAGCAAGGTCGCGGCGGAAAGGGCGTGCGCGGCGGCGCCGCGAAGGAAGGCGACTTCCTCGACCACCTCTTCGTCGTCTCCACGCACGATTATCTGCTGTTCTTCACGAACAGGGGGCGCGTCTACTGGACGCGCGTCTTCGACTTGCCGGAAATGAGTCGAACGTCACGCGGGCGATCCATCGCGAACCTGCTGAAGATGCAGCCGGGTGAATCTCATCGGGCCGTCCTGCCCGTGCGGGAGTTCGAGGAAGCGTACGTGTTCTTCGCCACCGCGAAGGGCACCGTGAAGAAGACGCCGATTAACGCTTTCAGCCGGCCGCGAGCCAACGGCATCATGGCGATCACGCTGGACGCCGATGACGAACTGATCAACGTGGAACGCACTACGGGCGAGAACGAGATCGTCCTTGGCAGTCACGGCGGTATGGCGATCCGCTTCGACGAAACCGACGTGAGGGCGATGGGACGAACGGCCCGCGGCGTTCGGGGTATGACGCTGTCCGGCGACGATGCCGTCGTCTCGCTCGTGGCCATGGCGCCGGGAGCCTCGCTGCTGACGATC
The DNA here is from genome assembly GCA_029260055.1 of Phycisphaerae bacterium. Classification (GTDB taxonomy): domain Bacteria; phylum Planctomycetota; class Phycisphaerae; order UBA1845; family UBA1845; genus JADFOB01. Next base: position 12,348 of record JAJDDX010000213.1, on the reverse strand, counting down.
TGCGAACACGGCTACGGGAAGCGGACGAGCATCGAAGAGTACCGCAAGACGCGCCGTGGCGGCAAAGGCGTCATCAACATCAGGACAACCGACCGGAATGGGGCGGTCGTGGCCATCGAGGGGGTCGATGACGACGATGAACTCATGGTGATCACCGCCGGCGGTATGATGCTCCGGACCGATCTGAGCGCCGTCCGGGAAATCGGACGTGCGACGCAGGGCGTGCGCATGATCCGCCTCGATTCGAGCGATAACGTCGTAGCTGTCGCTAAAATCGTGCCTGAGGACGACAATGGCGGTGACCCGGCCGCTGCAACCGAGACGGAGACACTCGCCGGCGCCGAGGAAGCGACCGGCGACGAGCCGACTGGTGAGCACCCGACAGGCGAGGGAGTTGACGGTGAGGGCTAGCGGTACGCGGCGATGGTGTGCCAAGTAGCCAAGTGTCACTCACGCTGCAATTGCTGTTCGTGCCGACTGTTTTTTGAACGTCTCGGGCGTCCGGGAGCCGATGAAGCGGTATATTGGAGGGAGGCGATGCGTGTCGCCTGTGCCTCGGTCCGTTCCGAAAGGGGCTCGATATGATGAAGCCAGGGAGTATGAGCGGTTTGATCGCCGCGGCCGCGCTGGCCGTCGTGTGTGCTGCCCCGGCCAAGGCGCAGTTTGCCGGTGGCACGAATGACCCGCAGCACGTCGCGGGAAACACTGCCCGTGAGAACGTGAGGTCGGCGGGCCTGCGGTCGCCCGGTGATATGGTCAGTTCAGGGCTCGCTCGCGCGCAGCAAGCCGTCCGCTCGCCTCGGCTGGGCTTCTCCATCACGGAACAGCCGACGCTCACCCCGCGCCAGACCTTCCTGATCGACGCGATCAACATCGTCTTCAACCAGCTCAATCAGGCCATTGCGGTTCTGGATACGGTGCTTCGCGCCCAACGGGGCGGCTCCCTGTCGCTCCCGAGCGCGTCGACCGCGAGCGGCGGATCGGGCTCCACGAGTGGTGGAGCGACCGTCATCCCGAGCCGAAACGACCTGAACCGGCCTCGCTGACCAACCTCCACAGCCACGACAGCAGCCTCTCTAGGGCGTGACCCGCGCGTGTGCCACGCCAAATCGGCTCATCGCTCGCGGGGCGCAGGGGCTGCAGCCGTCCGTATCCCACCGCGGCCGCTTCGTGCAGCTCATTTCCGTTCGTGCCGATTCGTCTGAATTTGTCGGGGAACGCGCTTGACTTTATCGGAAGGTATGGTATGTTGTAAGGTGAAGGAAAACAGAATATGGCGGTTGGATGAGCGGGACCGAATCTTTGATTCATACGTTCGCTTATTATCTGTCTGAGATCATTATTTGATCCGCAATCCTCTACGCTCCTAACCAACTCACCCGCACCTTAACCGCCCCCTGTACGTCAATGTTGTGATTGTACGTTGCGTTGTCGCGCGCTGATTCTGCCGTTTGGAGTCGCGTCGACGTGGTTTTGCGTGCCTTGCGCCCCGGCGCGGACCCGAAATCGGGCTCCTTGCTCTTGGAGCCCTTCGGCACGGATCGCCAGCGCAGCTTGCCAGCGTTTTGTTCGGTTCGCGTAAGCGGGCCGATTTGTGCGGGAAGCAAAAGTCCGGCAACTGGGGCTCTGTGGTGGAGCCGGAGCCGGGCGACGGGAGCCGAGAAGGTCGACGTACTCCTCACAGAAGTCCCAGGTTGCGTCGATCTCGTGAGCGTCATTCTGAAGGGGAACATTGGGGCTGAGAGTTTCTATGGCGTGGGCGCCAACTGCAACTAGGAACGCTTAGCCGAACTTATTCCGTAAGAACAGGCCTTGGGGGCTTGTGCTTCCCGCATCGCTCCCGTTCGAGTGGTTGTTCGGAATGACGCTCACACGCTTTTGACCTTACGAATTGGGCTGTTGCCGCACTGGTGGTCCTAACGCTCTCGGGACCACCGGTGCGAGCGACGCCCGAAACTTCTTTCCCAGCGACTGCCAGCCGTTCCCGAGACCGCAATCCGAACAACATTTCGCGGAACGGCCGCGCGCTGCGCGTCGAGTCCGCTATTGCAGCCGAGTCGAGCGCCAAGTAGAATCCTTTCAGAAGGTTTTGAAAGGATGAAGCATGCCCACGAAAGAGATGGAGGAGGCGCGGAGCCTGTTCATTCGCCGTTGGGGCGAAATGGCCGCGTGCTGGGGCGTAAGCCGGACCATGGCCGAGATCCATGCGTTGCTCTACCTGGCGACGGAGGCGCTGTGTACGGACGACGTGATGGACCAGCTTTCCGTGTCGCGAGGCAGTGCCAGCATGAACTTGCGGGAACTCGTCAATTGGGGGCTGATCACGCGCCTCCACCGGCGGGGTGATCGCAAAGAGTACTTCGAGGCCGAAACCAACGCGTGGACGATGTTCGAAACGATCGTGCGCGAACGCCGCCGACGCGAGGTTCAGCCCATCGTCGAGACAATCGAGAAATGCCTCGAGATGACCGAGCCGCACGGGGCCCCGCGTAAGTCGGACCCGAACGATGACGCGGAGAGCTGTCGGCAGCGCCTGACGGACATTCTCGAGTTCTTCGAGCTGATGAACACCCTGTTCAACCTGATGATGAAGGGCGGACACCACGGCGTACCGACGTTGCTCAAGCGAATCGGTAAGATCCTGGGCTGAGGGAGCCGGGGCGGCACGTCTGCGGAGAAATATTCCGGCACCACGCTCGAATCTCCGGGTGTAAGCCAGTCACACGACGTGACGACCGGTAGACGACCGGTAGATGGCCGGAAACGTGGGCACTTATCGGAGCACAGTCATGGTCGAGCGCAAGCGAATGTCTCCGTGGACGGCGCTTTTCCTCGGTATGTTCGGTGTCGGAGCCGTGGGGATTGCAGCGGGCACGAGTATCGTTCTATACACGATGCGGGTTGCGGACAACGGTCTTCGTGACGTATTCGGGATCGCCGAGAGCACGATCGACGGGCTTCCGGAACTGATCGACTCGCTGCCGCCCGCGGCAAAGGAACTACTCAACGATCGACGCGCTCCGGACTACGCGAGCCAACTCGACGTCGACGTCCGGTTCGTGTCGGGTAGCAAGGGACGCGGTTCGGTGCCGGCGATCAAGATCACCAACAACGGTGACGAGGTCGTGTCCATGCTGGCCGTCCGAATCGCCGCGTTGAACCAGCACGGTACGCCGATCAAGGAATGGACCGAGGTGGTGGCGACGCCGGTGGCCATCGACCACGATTGGCGCGGCGTGTTGATGCCCGGTGCCACGAGGCACGTGGTCTTCTCCGGCTGGCACGGCATCGACGTCTCGCCGACCGAGATTGCCGACGGCGCGTACGAGATTTCGGAGATTCGCCTGTGGCAGCAGCATGAAACCACGACCGTGGCGCACGCGGCAGTCATGCCGTAAGCCGAGGCGCACACGCGATTTCGAAAAGCAACGAGCGACACGAGAAACGCCCCACCCGGCAGCAAGCCAGGTGGGGCGTTGTCGTATCCGCTTGATGGTCCCGCCGGACGCAGTACTTACGTCGCGGGGCTCGTCGCCTTCTTCTCTTCGGGCGCTTCCTTGGTCACCTCCGGCTTGACTGGCACGGCAGTGACACGGAACTGGCGCTCCGGCGTGTAGTACTTCCGGAAGACATCACGCACCTGCTCGATCGTGAAACGTGCGTACGCCTCCTTGACGTCCTTGGCTTCGGTGTAGTTCCGCCCGTGCAGGTCGTGGTTTCGAAGGATGTCGAACCAGAAACTCGGCTCGCGCATGTCGGTGTCGAGGTCTTCTAGGATCTGCTTCTTCGCGTTGGCGAGTTCTTCGTCGGTCGGACCGGTGTCCGCGAAGGCCTTGAATAACTTGTGGATCTCGTCCGCCAACTGGTTGACGTTCTCGGGATCGCACGGCGCGCCGGCCATGAATGTGCCGGAATCCTCGTAGACCCACGATGCGCGGTTACCGGCGCGAATCGAGTAAACCAAGGAAAGGTCCTCGCGGATCGTCTTGACCAGGCGACTGCTGAGAATGCTGGACGAGACGGACATCGCCCGGCGATCGTTCGTGTTGCGCCCCTCGCAGCCGACGAAGCCGGCCGTGCCGGTGGCCTGCGGGGTGATCGTGTCCACCTCTACGTGGCGAGCCAGCGGCCCGGTCTCACGCGCGAGGCGGCGGAGCTTGTCGAGGTGCTTCGCCGTACGCGGGCGCTTCGAAAGAGAACCGATGTACTTCTCGACCAGCGGCATCGCCTCGTCCATCGACAGATCGCCGACAACCGCCACCTCGATCGGCGCCTCGCGGCACAGTCGATCGAACCAGGCCTGAGCCGCCTCGATGGACTGTCGCTCCACACGCTCTTTATTGGGGAATTCCCGTCGTGGATCGCCGCCCGAAAGCAACTCGGTCAACGCCTCGGCAGCCTTGAATCGCGGCATCTTGTGCAGCATGTCGACCCGCTGCAGCGACTGAAGCTTCCAGTTCTTGAATGCGGACTGCTCGATCTTGCCGTCCGTGAGCAATGCGTGTGCCTTCTGCAGGCCCGTTTCGAGGTCCTCCGGTGAACCGGTGATCGTCAGTGTGAAGGCGTCGCCGCGCCCGCCGCCACGGACATTGATGTTCTTGCCGGTCATCAGATCGCGCATGTTGGTCGACGTGAGGCGACTCGTCGCGGCATCGTTGATGGCGAGTCCGGCGACCTCCGTCACCCCCGCGTTTTTGGCGGTCTCTTCGATCTCACCGCCCGCCAGGCTGATGCTCACCCAGACGGAGTCCTTCTTGTAGTCCATGTAGCGGTGATGGAGACGCACGCCGTTATCCAGCCAGGCGCTGGTGATACCGAGGTCCTTGTCGGTGGTGCTTTCGATGACCTTGCCCGGAGTAGGCATCTCCGCCAACAGTGCGGTCGGCGCGTCGTCCTCGGTCGGGGCCTCGACCTTGCGCGCCCATGCGGCGCGCGCCGTGGCCAGCACTTCGTCCCGAGCGGGAACGGCCACGTCAGGCTTCTCGACCATTTGCACTACGTATGCGAACGTGCCGGGTCGGAAGTGCGCCTTGAAGGCGGTGTTGACTTCCGCCAGATTGACGGACGGCAGGAGCTTCTCGTACACACCGAGTTCCTGGGCGGCCGACATGATCGGGATGCGGTCGTGTACCGCCGAGACGATCTGACGGACGATCCCGCGTGCGTTCCTCGTGGGCTCCGTTTTCACGGCGCGCGTGATGTCGGCGAGAATCTCCTTCGTCGCCAGAGCCAGTTCGCGTTCGGTGAAGCCATACTCGTTCACGCGGCTCACCTCGGTGACCAGTTCATCGAGCATCTTGGCCCATTCCTGAGGCTCGCCGCCGGCGGAGGCGGACACCAGAATGGCGTCGTTGAAGAAGCTGAAGGACGACGCACCGGCTCCGCGGTAGCTGGCCTCGCCCTTGTTGACGCGCTCTTCGAAGCGTCGTCCGATGATCCAGCTTCCGATGTATTCAATGAGTTCGACGCGAGCTTCCTCGACGGTGACGGCCGGTTGACGCCCCGGCAGGATGTTGGTCATCTGGATCCGACACATGGCCATTTCCGGATCGGTAGCGACGATCGCCCGCTGCTTGGTGAACGGTTTGAATTCCGGTCCCATCGGCTCGCTCGAAGGCGAAGCGGGCTTGTACTCCCCGAACCACTTCTTGATCAGCGGGAGGTACTGTTCGTGCTCGGCGTCCCCGACGAGCACCAAAGTGAGGTTCTCCGGTCGGTACCAGGTGCGGTAGAAGGCGTTGAATTCGTCACGCGTGACATTCGCGATCACCTCGTCCTTGCCGATGGGGAGGCGATTGGCGAAACGCGTACCTTCGAACAGCTCGGGCCAGACCTTCTTGCGCAGGCGTTCGGACGCCCCTTTTCCGGTCCGCGATTCCTCGAGGATGACGCCGCGTTCCTTGTCGATCTCCTCCTGCAATAGGAGCAGCCTGAAGGCGTAGTCGCTCAGCACGGTCAGAGCCCGGTCTACCTGCTTCGTGGTGGTATCAGGCGTGAAGAGCATGTACGCGGTCTGGTCGAAGGACGTGAACGCATTGAGATCGGCTCCGAACTGCATGCCGATGCTCTCGAAGTAGGGGATCAGTTCACCGGGAGGGAAGTTCTCCGAGCCGTTGAAGCACATGTGCTCGATGAAATGGGCGAGCCCCTGTTGGGCGTCGGTCTCGTTCAGCGACCCGGTTCGCAGGTGCATCATCAACGCCATCTTGCCCGGCGGATTGTCGTGCTTGCGGTACATCCAGGTGACGCCGTTAGCGAGCTTGCCCTTCGTGATCCGCTGATCGTCGGGCAATGGCGTGGATGCGGATAACGAGGGGACGACGGCGATCGACGCCAGTAGCCCGGCGACGATGAAACGCGACCTGCGAGTCATGGTGAGTTCCTTCCTCTTCAACTAGTTCCTGGGCTCCAACGGGGAGGACAAGGTGCGGAGCGTATCGCGGTCCATCCGCGCCCACAAGAGAATGACGCCCGGTCTCGAAGCGGCTGACATCTCCATACAAGATCGTCGATGGGGGCTCGATTTCGACGGCTACCCGTGAGTCTCTCACGGTGACGGTTGAAATGCTGCTGTTGCACGCGGCGCTTGACACTCTTTCCCAAGGGCGTACGTTGGAAGCGCAGGAGCGTTACATGGCAACGGAGGTCATACAAGTCGCCGATCAGCGAGACTTCGCGGGCGCGATCCAACAGGCGGTCGCGGTCCTGGACGAAGGCGGACTCGTTGCGTTCCCGACCGAAACGGTGTACGGACTCGCTGCGCGCGTCGACCGACCCCGCGGGATGGAGCGCCTTCGAAGTGCCAAGGACCGGGCGGCCGACAAGGCGTTTACCGTTCATGTCGGCTCGCGAGAAGACGCGTTGGCGCTGGTGCCAAGCCCGAGCGGGCTCGCCCGGCGATTGATGCGAAAGGCCTGGCCCGGCCCACTGACGCTCATTCTCGATGTGGACAAACCCGCCTCCCTCCCGGCCGCGGCTGACCTGACCGAAGAGGCGCTGGCCGCGATGTACTACGACGGGACCATCGGCTTGCGGTTTCCAGGTGACCCTGTGGCCGAGGCCTTGCTGCGGGACGCCGGCGCTCCGGTCGTGGCTGCGAGCGCCAATCGCGGCGGGCAGCAGGCTCCCCACGATGCGGCGGAGGTGCTGGCCGGACTCGAGGGCGACGTCGATCTGGTGCTTGACGGCGGGCGGACGAGGTATGTCAAACCGTCGACAATCACACGGGTCCGCGGGGGTTCGTTCGAGGTGCTGCGAGAGGGCGTGTATGACGCGGGGACCGTGGGGCGACTCGCATCCCTCCGCGTGCTGTTCGTCTGCACGGGCAACACCTGTCGGAGTCCTATGGCCGAGGGACTTGCCAAATCCGCGCTATCCGAGAAACTTGGCTGCAGGATCGATGAGCTTCCGGCACGCGGTGTAGTGGTTCATTCCACCGGCGCAGCGGGCGGCTTTGGTCAGGCCTCCGGGCATGCGGTGACCGTCATGGCTCGCCGTGGTATCGATATCGGTGCGCATCGGTCGTCGGCGCTCGACGAAGAGCAGATCAGGCTTGCCGACCATGTGTTCGCGATGACTGGATCGCATCTGGAGGCTATACTGCACATGGTCCCGTCGGCTGCGGACCGAGCGGGTCTGCTGTTGTCGGACAAGGACGTGCACGATCCGATTGGCGGCGGAGAAGACGATTACGAAATGTGCGCCCGTGCGATCGAGGAGGGCGTGCGTGAGCGACTCGAGGAGATCGACCTATGAAGGTGGCTGTCGCCAGTGACCATCGCGGCTTTAGGGCCAAAGAGGAAATCAAGCAGTTCCTGGAGAAGGCCGGCTACAGTGTCGTCGACTTCGGGACTGACGGCACCGCGAGTTGCGACTACCCGGACATGACGATCACAGGCGCGTGCGCGATCGCCGCCGGCGAGGCCGACCTCGGCATCTTCCTTTGCGGTACCGGGATCGGGACCTCGATCGCGGCCAACAAGGTGCCCGGCATCCGCGCCGCTCTCTGCCACGACGAGTTGACAGCCGGCCTGTCGCGCCGGCACAACAATGCTAACGTGCTCTGCCTTCCGGCGGACTTGCTCGGCGAGGAGTTGATTCGGCGCGTCGTCGACGTGTGGCTCGGCGCGGAGTACGAAGCGGGACGGCACGACCGCCGGCTCGAGAAGATCGCCAAGTACGAGTCTGACCGGCCCTGCGCCAAGTAGAGCGGCGCCTGCCCTCATGTCTTATAGCCGTAGCCTGCTGAGGTGCGCGCACCACGCGGTCGACGGACCGGCGGATGCTGAGACGCTTTGGCGAAGTACGTTCGGTTCCGTGGCCACGCCGCGATCGGCGCGATAGTGCCGAAAGCTCCGCTCGTCACTATCCTCTCTCTGGAAGAATCGGGACGTACCTCGATACACAAGGTCCACAGGGATGGTGATCATGCTTAACGCAAAGACGCTGGGTGGGTGGATGAATCGGGTCGCTGGGCGGCTGCGGGTGACATGCCTGTTCGCGATCGGGTGCCTTCTTGCCTCGGCCGGCTGCACACCGCAGGGCGGCGGCAACGGCGTGGACAACGCCTCCGACAACGCTACCTCCCATGACAACGCCGCGACCAACGACAACGGAGCCGTGAACGACAACGGCAGTGAGCCCGCGGGGCAGGCTGCCCCGAGCCTGCTCTACGTGCTGCAACTCGACGCCGTCACGATCGACGACCTGGCGGAGTCGAACTTCCAATGGCTCGTCTTGGAGCCATCACGGAGCGGTTCGGCCGACGGTGACCTCACGAACGCTGAAATACAGACCATCCGCTCGGGCGGTCCCTGTGGCGACAAGACCATCCTGGCCTACCTGAGCATCGGCGAAGCCGAGGACTACCGCGACTACTGGGATACCGCATGGGTCGAGGGCGACGAAGGGCCGCCGATTTCCGGCGTCGCGCCGGATTGGCTCGGCCCCACCAATCCCGATTGGCTCGGTAACTACAAGGTGCGCTATTGGGACGAGCAGTGGCAAGCGCTGATCCTGGGGACGGCGAGCGGCCCGGGCAAGACCCCGCTTGACCGCATCATTGACGCCGGCTTCGACGGGGTCTATCTCGACATCGTCGATGCCTACTACTTCTGGAGCGAGGCCGAGGGTGGTGAGGAACTCACGCGGATGGAAGCGCGCGAGCGCATGATCGAGTGGGTGGCAGCCATCGCGACCTACGCACGCCAGACGCGCGGCGTACCAGCGTTCCAGGTCTTCCCCCAGAACGCGTCTGACATCATCCGTAACGATGATGACGAGCTCGACGCGCTAAGCGACGTCTATTTCGCCGCCGTCAGTGGTATCGGCATCGAAGACCTCTACTACGACGAGACGGCGTCGCAGCCTGAAACCGACACGCAATACCGCATTGACCAACTCGACGAATACCGAAGCAGGGACAAAACGGTGCTCGTCACGGACTACCTGCTCGATGCCTCCGTGACACCCGCGGCCTCCGACACACGGGTCGCTGACTTCTTCTCGCGTGCGATCAGGTCGGGGTACATCCCCTACGCAGCCTTGGAGGATCGGGACCTCAACGAAATCGCCACACTCTCGGGCACCGACTGGTCAGTCGCCCAGCCTCCGACTGGCTGCGACGCGCCGGCGGACTAACGCCGGTTCCGCCGCGCGCGCGTGAACCGCGATCTGTGGCGGGGCATCATGTTGGCACGTGTCCCGAATGTCGAAGGCCGATAGGCGACGAGGAAGCCGCGCCGTGATGCTGTTGCCGCTCATCTTGGTCATCGCTTGCCTGGCTGGTATGGCTGCCTGTCCCTTTGTCGCTTTCGTGATCGCTCGCCGAAAGTACCGTAACCACATGGTGGAGAGACGAAAGGCCGTAGTCGTCTACTACACGGTCGTGGTCATTTCCTTCGCTGTTCTCGTGGGCACGGTCAAACTGCTGTACCCCATTACTTCCGGCTTCGGTGACATCGTGGCTACTGCGCTCGCATCGATTGCCGTAGCGGCGCTTCTCGCGGCACTTCTCTTGGGCCCCTTTGTCGCTCTCGACCTGTTACAGGTTGCGAAGATCCTGGCGTCCCAGGCGGGGATATGCCTTCAATGTGCCTATGACCTGACCGGGAATTCCAGCGGAGTCTGCCCCGAATGCGGCACGCCGAGGGAGCAGATGCGGCGGACGACTCCACGCCTGCGACACCGAATCAGGTTTCTGCCCTGGGGCAGGTTGCTGCCCGTGTGGCTCCTGATTGTGGTGCTGGTCGCAGGGCTGCTCGGCTATGTCAGGGTGACAGGCGCATGGATATGCTCCGAGTGCTGCCTGCGCGAGTCCCGAGTTTTCCACCGGTTCGAAGTGCCGTTCGGCGGCCCTGCGTTTTTTGAGATTGATGGCGGCATCGAGAGGGCTTCGCGGCGAGCACGACCTCTGACGCAGCTACTTGATCCTCACAGCCAGTGTGGGCACGGCTGGGTTGCCAACGGATCGAGTGCCGAGAGCTTGGCAGGAACCGCGTGGCGTCGCGGGCCCGACTACAGTGGAAGCGTCGTCGAATATGAACCGGACTTCGTGCAGTTCGTGAACGAAAACCCCGAGGTCCTAAGCCGAATCCGCATCTCCGTTGGACAAAGGGAGTCGATTCGGGAGTGGCTTCTCGAAGAGTACATCGATTGGACAGAGAGCGTGGATACGGCAGCACCGGGTGATTGACCTTGTGGGCGGCTGAATTACGATGTTAGCAGGTGCCCCATTCTTCGGGTACGCCCGAAGGGTGGGGGACGGATGCAGGCTGACAGGCAGATACGTGATCGCAGGCTGAAAGCCTGCTCGATGGTAGCCGGTGGCAAGTTCGCCGTAGGCGGACGCCGCCACCGGAAAGGGTGTTCCTTAGATACACCCCGACCCTGAAGGGGTCGTCCTCCCCAGGTTGGACGACCCTTTCAGGGTCGAATGGATCGATGGTGCCCGGAGTCCGTGGGCGGCGCTGCGCGTGCCCACGGCTACTGTCGTACAGCCTTTCAGGCTGAGTATGCGGTATGTCCGAAGGATGGGGGACGGATGTTTCGAACCGGCGGGGCGATGGGGCTATTATGTTAGCAGGCGGAGATATGCCAGGCATGGCGCGCGTCCGCGCAACCGTTCTGGTCGTGATGACCGTCGTGTCCCCGGTGTTCGCCACGGGTGACTACACCGGGGCTGGCTTCACTTGGGTCAACAACGGTTACGACGGTACACTGGATTCGATGGGCAGCAGTTCGATCACGGTCCCGCCTGGCGAACCGGACGGCGACCTCATCGCCTCCATATCTCTCGAGTTGGATGGGTGGCACACGTGGGTCGGCGACATGACGATCAAGCTCGCCGGCCCGGCCGGGTTGGTGACGTTGGTGTCGCGCCCGGGGTTCGACGAACCCGGTGATGACGGTGAGGGCTGTTGCGGTGCCAGTTCCGACTGGGTGCTGGGTTCGCCGCAGACATTCGTCGACGGAGCCGCCATCCTCGCGGAAGACATGGGTGGTGACGGCTCCTTTCTGCCGGCGCAGGCGTTGCAGGCGACGGGCGTCTTTGATGGCCTGCAGACTCCGCTCACGTCGCTCAAGGACATGTACGGTGGAGCCTCCGCAGTCGGCGAGTGGACTCTCTACATAGGGAGCGGGCAAGGCGGCGACGCCGGGGCGGTCGATTCCTGGACGCTGCATCTGACGAGTCTCCCCGGGCCAGTCCCCACGGTCTCGACCTGGGGGCTCGCCGCGATGGTCTTGCTCGTCATCGGCGCGGCGACGATCACCTTCAAACGGATGCGGGTGGCGTAGTCGAAAAGTCCAAACGTCGAAACGGTGGGGAACGGGATCCTGGGGCGAGCGTGTGCTACGGGGTCGCAGGCTTTCAGGCTGAGGCGTCGGCGGCGTAAAAACGCCACGGAGCGTCTGACTGCTTTGGGGGGGCTGTCAGCCGCTCCGTGTCGCCGGCATTCTCCCCGTAAGGAGGAGGTGTTTGAGCCCGGAGACCTCCGGTCGCGGCAGACCTTGCGATCCGCCGCGTGCCGTTAGCTCCCAAGGCATCATGGACGTACGAAAATGCCGACCCCGGCGATACGAATCCACGGCGTCGGGGTTATCGCCGGAGCCGGCATAGTTCCGCGGTGTTGACGGTTGAGTTTTTCCTCCGGTTTCGGCCGGCTGGCTCGTCGCATCGACATGCCTTATCGGCCGCTTCTACCAACGTTTAGACGGCCGCCCGGTACGACCTGACACGCTTTCCCGACTTTTCTCAAAAACGGCGTTGTGGCGCACTGAAGGGCGTTCGCTCGACGACGCTGCCTGGCGCGGGTGCCCCATCCTTCGGGTACTCCCGAAGGGTGGGGG
>JAJDDX010000212.1 GCA_029260055.1 Phycisphaerae bacterium | reverse complement strand
CGGCCTTGCCCCCCAAGGAACTTAATCTCTACGAACTGGAGCGTCGAATCGCCGTTGGCTCCAGCCATGACCTCGTCGAATTGAACAAAGTGATTCGTGGCATACGCCGCCGACGACGCGAACAACGCCACACACACGACCGCTCCGCGCAGGCTCTGCGCGCACACTGCCCTACAGTTTGCAGACATGGACTCTCCTCCTGAAAAAACCCTAGTGGAAAACCCTGATACGGGTTCCCGGCCCTCTCTTGCCCCACACGGGGCACGGACATCGCTCCAGCCCAAGCATGTCCGGAATTGAAACGCGAGATGACATTACCGCCCTGTTACAGGCAATGCAAGACCTTTTCTACTTGTATTATCCAAAGGGGTTTTCACTGATGTCAGTGTCGCTGGGTGACACTACATCATGTGTCCGCGGGAGTAGTCAATGTCGCGATGCGAACGAAATCAACAGGTCTGATTGCGGCTCTGCGCCAATAACAAGGAGGGAAACGATGCGAAGCGGGCAGGGGCGTACCATCACGTCCGGGCCCGCGCCCGGCGCGTCATCCAAGCATGAGCTGCCATAGCGCGATGTCGTGCCAAAGGCCGAACTTGAAGCCGGCATGCGTAATTGTGCCGACGCGATGAAAGTCGAAAGACGTGTGAAGCCGCTCGCTTACTGGGTTCGGCAGCGTGATCGACGCGATCAGCGTATGGAAGCCCCGTTGGGTCGTGGCGTCGATCAACGCCCGATACAACGCTCGCCCTATCCCGCCGCCGTGATGGTCCGGATGGACATAGACCGCGGCCTCTGCCGTCAATCGATAGGCTTCGCGCGGCTTGTATTGGTAGGCGTTAGCAAAGCCGACAATCCGGCCATAAGCGCAGTCCTGCAACTCCGCCACATACCACGGATACGTCTCGTGTACCGTCCGCCAGGTGTCGGTCAGCGATTCCAGTGTGACCGGCTCGAGGTTGAAATTCGTGGGCGTGCGCTCGATGGCCCAGTTCATGATCTCGCGCACGCCGTCAAGATCGCCTCGTTCGGTTGGTCGGACCTGCATACCTGAGTACCTCGTCCCTGTTACGCCGCGGCATCTTGATCTGGTGGGGCCTTTGCCCGTACAACTCCGGTATCGCGGCGGCGGAGCAAGCGGGCCGCAGCCGGGAATCCGGAGTCCAAGAGCTTTAGGAGTATACACGATGAGGCGCTATACACGATCCAACCCCTTCGCTGTTCTGTTTGGCATACTAGCACTCGCTTCCGTCGCGTTTGCAGGCCCGAATTCGGTTATGACAATCCAACCGCCGCTCGGCCTTCCTCCGGTTCCGGTTCCGGAAGACAACCCCATGACCGCCGCCAAGGTCGAACTGGGTAAGATGCTCTATTTCGACAAGCGGCTCAGCGGTGACGGGACCGTGTCGTGCGCTACCTGCCACGAGCCGAAGACCGGCTGGACCGAGCGCCGCGCCACGAGCAAGGGCATCAAGGCCCAGGTCGGCGGGCGCAACGCCCCAAGCGTCATCAACTCGGCCTATCACACTTCTCAGTTTTGGGATGGTCGGGCAAAGTCACTCGAAGAGCAGGCGCTGGGCCCGATCGAGAACCCGATCGAAATGGGAGCCAAGCTCGAGGATGTGGTCGCCAAGCTCGCGAAAGTCCCCGACTACGTCCGTCGCTTCAAGGATGTGTTCGGCACGGAGGTGACCAAAGAGGGCATCGCCAAGGCCATCGCCGCGTTCGAGCGCACGGTGATCAGCGGAAACTCCGCGTATGATCGCCACGAGGCGGGCTACGAAGGCGTGATGACGCCGAGTCAGTTGCGCGGCATGGAACTCTTCATGAACGAAGCGCAATGCGCGACGTGCCACACCCCTCCGCTCTTTACCAGCGGGCGCTTCTACAACGCCGGTGTCGGCGCCAAGACCAAGAAGCCCGACGAAGGCCGCAAGGACGTGACGAAGAAGGACCGCGATCTCGGCAAGTTCCGCGTACCTTCTCTGCGGGAGGTCGCCCACACCGGACCGTACTTCCACGACGGCAGCGTCGACTCCCTGTCGAAGGCCGTGCAGATCATGGCCGGCGGTGGAATCGACAACTCGAATCTTTCGTCGATGCTCAAGATTGTGCGCGAGGCCAAATTGACCAAGACCAACATCAAGGACCTGATCGCGTTTATGGAAGCTCTGTCGGGAAGCTATCCGATCATGGAAGCGCCGGAGCTCCCGTAACGACCGTCGGTCGACGGCCCATCACAGCATGGAGGATACGTTTGATGCTCGGTTCCTTCCGTCTCGCCAATCTGTCAACACCCGCCAAGGTGCTCGTCACCGCGTTCCTCGCGCTGATCGGCGTGGGCTACCTGATCGGCGTACGCAACATCTTCGAGCACCATACCGAGGCCGACCTGAAGCCCGGTCTGACGGTGGACGATCTACGCCGCAACTACCACGGCATGGACGCTGAGGTGACCGCGGATTCGCGCGCCCATTCGCCCTCCATCATGGAACAAATGGTCCGCCCGGGCGGCCCGATGCGCAAGTTCCTGGAAAAAGGTGGAGAGCCCGCCGTCCGGAGCCTCACCGCGTGGCTCGAAAGCGGAAGCGATGAGAGTGCGTTCACTCAGGCGGCCCTTCGCGAACCGGGTGATCCGTCGGCCCAGCGCGTGATCGGCCGCCAATGCGTTCGCTGCCACAACGCCACCGACGGCGAGATGGCGGACGTCCCGTACGCCCAATCAGTACTCGACGAACCGGAATACGCGCTCGTGATGTCGGTCGCCGCACCACTCGGCGGCAAACCCACGCCGGAGAGCAAGTCCATGCGTTTGGCGCCGATCGGTCGGCCCGAACTCGTCCAGGTCACGCACGCGCACATCATGGCCATCCCCGTCTTCACCCTCATCGTGGGCGGCCTGTTCCTGTTGACCGGGGTGCCCGACAGACTCAAGGCCGTGCTGGTGCCGCTCCCGATGCTGGTACTCTGTGCCGATTTCGCGTCGTGGTGGCTTGCCCGAATGATAGAGCCGTTCATCTACGTCATTGCGGCCGCCGGGGCCGTGTTCGGCTTGGCCTTCGGGACGCAGATTCTGTGCATCGTGTACTCGCTTTGGTTCGGGAAGCGCACGGCTGATTCGAGGCTGCAGTAGGCACGGGAGTATCCGTCATGAGTGGCCGCGTGCAACAGTTCCGCGAATTCCGCGAGAAGATGAACCAGCGCATCCTGGATCAGAAGCACCTGCCGATCAACCGGTTCTTCACGCTCGACACCAAGGCCTACGAGGACGGCGCACTCGATGCCATGACGAAGGAATTCGCCGGCCTCTCCGCTTCGATGGTGCTGCGCTGCGATGATTGCATCTCGTATCACGTGGTACGCTGCAAGGAACTCGGAGCGACCGACGAACAGCTTTTCGAGATATTCAACGTAAGCCTCGTCGCGGGTGGGTCCATCGTGATCCCGCACCTGCGGCGAGCGGTCGAGTTGCTGGACGAATTGAACGCATCTGACGCGACATCCTGACCCCACGAATCGGGCACGGGCGGCGCCCCGTTTGTGCTCGGGCGCACCGCGCGATACCATCCCTCCGGTCGACCGCGCGCCGGGGGCACGGCCTACTTCGAGGCGTTCCGTGCTTCACCACGCCCCCCGGTTCACGTGTCAGGAGGCCGCTTCGCGATGAGCTCGTTCGGACACGCCTACAAATCGACCGACAAGGCGGACTACTACGCGCACAAACACGACTCCTCGCTGATGCGCCGCGTGTCCAACTCGTTCGAGCGGCGAATCATCCGCCGCTCGTTGGACCGCGTAGCACGGCTTCAGCCGTTCACAACCGTACTCGATTGCCCCTCGGGCACCGGTCGCTTCCTGCCGACGCTGCGAGAGTTCAACGCTTCCGTGGTGGCGATGGACAGCTCCGGCGAAATGCTCGCCGAGGGGCGCCGCTTCTACGACCGTTTCCCGCAAAGCCCCGGAGCCGTCGTGGGCTCGGCGCTTGACGTGCCGATGCCGGACGATGCCGTAGATGTCGTCTTGTGCTCACGCCTGCTGCACCACTTTCCCGACCGCGAGTCTCGCGTCCGCATTCTCAACGAGTTTGCACGGGTGGCCCGCTACGGTGTAGTGGCATCCTTCTTCGACGCCACCTCCTATCGCGGATGGCGCCGCACCAAGAAGAACCGTCGCCGCACGAAGAAGCACGGAAGGTACGCGGTGACGCGAAGCGAATTCACCGCTGAAGCCGACGAAGCGGGCCTCGAACTCCTCGGCATGAACGCCGTGCTGCGCTACCACACCGAGATCACGTCGGCCGCGTTCCTGGTCGGAAGCCAAGCCTGACACGGACGAGATCACCTGCCCCCAGGCCGGCGAACGTTTACCCGGCGTAATCGCGGCCACGCACACGGAACAGCTCGCCCCGCGCAAACAGGCCGGCCGCCTCCTCGACGTCTTCGACCGTGCACGTGTACGGAGCGATTCCCTGGACGTTGAGATCAGCCAGCAGCCTCGGCCCCACGTCACGTGTCACCAGTGCCTGGCAGTCGAAAACGGTAGCAACCACGGGTTCCGGCAGCCGGGAATCGGTGCGTTCGGGTCCGCTCCGCGAACTCGGCCGGTATTCGACTCGCTTCATCTCGCCCCCCACTACTTCGAACACCACGAAGCCGCGGCACTGGTCAGTCGTGGGCGAAATGCTCGACGCGTCATCCGAAGCGACCGCAACCTTCATCTCGGGCACTCCTCTCGCCAAAGCAGAGCATGTTAAACTGCGGCCGAAACAGACCGACCTTCAGCGGATACGACTCTACTTCGACAGACGGGAAGGCACGTCGACCGTGCCTTGATTTGGGCGTCCCAGCGCAAACGTCCGACCCCGGCACAAGGTGAAACGCCGGGCGCCATGCCGCCCGCTCCTTCGAGTCGCATTACATCAAGTCTACCCGCGCCCGATCGGATTTCCAAGTGGTCCCGCCGGGCGCCCGGACGGGCCCGCGGGCCGCGTCTTCGGTCCGCGCGACCCGCCGGCGGTTGCGTTTTCCGAAGACAATGCGCAGAGTGCTCGCATGAGTGGAGGCAAATACGACGAGGGGCTCTTTCGATCGGCCGACTGGTATGATCGGACCATCAACTGGTCAGCCCGGCTGACGCGCGAACTTCCCGTGCTCATCGATGTGTTCGGACCGCCGGGTGACGGGGGAATCCTCGATGCCGGATGTGGCACCGGACATCAGACGCATGGGATGGCGCAGCACGGCTACCGTGTCGTCGGGATCGACGCGAGTGACGAAATGCTCGAAATCGCGAGGAGCCGCGGACGCGGGGCCGGGTCCGACGCCACGTTCCACTGCGCCCCTTACGCGACTGCTCTCGACGCCGCCGGCGGTGGTTTCGATGGGGTCTATTGCCTCGGCAACGCCCTTGCCGCCGCCGGAACAGCCGCGGGCGTGGCCGACGCCGTCGATCAGTTCTCCTGCTGCCTTCGCGCCGGCGGACGGCTATTCGTCCAGATTCTCAACTTTGAGCCGATGCGGTCTGAGCTGCCGTGCGTCCGCGGTCCGCGGGTGACACAGGTCGACGGCCGCACGTACGTGTCGGTCCGGCACTTCACGTTCGGCCCGGAGTCCGCAACCGTGACCAACGTGACAATCTTCGAGGACGACGGGTGGAAGCAGCGGGCCCACAGCGGCACGCTCTATCCGGCCGGGCTGGCGGAACTTCAGGGTTGGTGCGGCGCCGCCGGTATCAAGGTCGATGCCGTCTGGGGGAACTACGACCGGGATGCGTTCGACATCACGAAGTCCACGGACCTGATCCTCGTCGGCACGAAAGAGTAGAGGAGCTACCGACCTTCGCGCCGCTTCGCCCGCAACGGGACAGCCTCAGTCAGGCTTGCCCTTTCCGTCCTTCGCCTTTTCACCCTTTGCCTCTGGCTTGCCTGCCTTGGGTTTGGCATCGCCGGAGCCGGGTCCCTTCTCCGCCTCGCCGGACGAGGCATCCGGCGTCGGCTTGCCTTCCACTCCCAGCCGTTCCTTCAAGCTAAGCGGCCTGGTGAACTTGTCGTCGGGTATGTCGACATTGTGCTCAACGGTGTCGAAATGACGCATGCGCTGCTCCCCGGCGAGCGAGATCGTCTCTTTACACGGAAACAAGATGCCATCCGCTTTCTTGTACTCGCTCAGCCGCTTGGTCACGGTGAAGTTACCGTTGGGGTCGGGGTTGACCACCTCGGTCATCGTCAGCAGCCCGGTCTCCTTGTCGTAGTAGTGGGTGCGCGGCTGCGGAAGCTTGGCCGGCGTGAGCACGACGACGTAGCACGGTTTACCGTCGACTTCCTTGATTCCCGTACACTCCGCCTTTTTGTAGAGCTTCCGCCAATCCGTGGCGCCGTCGAAGTAGGACTCGTGCAGCATGGCATCCCGAGGTTCGCCCTCCCGCTCTACGACGCCCCGCTTGTTCCGCATCCAAACCACGTCACCATCCGTCCCGCTCTCGATAATGCCGAAAGCTTCCTGTTCGAACCGAGAATAAAGCTTGACGGGGCGGGCCTGGAACAAGAGAACGGAGCCCACCATCTTCTGAGCCACGAACTCGTAGGTCCCGGTCAGTTTCCGGTTATAGATCTTCTCGTAGGCTGCCTTTCCACCAGTGACTTCGACGTACCGGTCAAGCACGGCATCCCCGCTGGGAAGCTTCTCGTCGCCGCCGCGGGCAAGATTGGCCGCGCATGTGACGCCGAGCACGGGCGCAAGCCAGAGCGCCGCCAAGGCGAACCGCTTGACACGTCGTTGCGTGGGAGGCGCTGGCAGAATCTGTGATATCATCCGATCATCTCCGTATACTCGAGCCAGGGCCCGCGCATCGGGCCTCCCTCAGTACAGTGTCACCCTAACGTTGAAAGCCGCCTCGGGCAAGAGAAACGGCCATTCCGCGTACTCCGTTGCGACGCGGACGTTACAGTCGGGCGGCAGCCTCGCGGCTGATTCCTCCCGGACTCGACTTCCCGCGATCCGCGTGATATCGCGCGGTTCCGCCCGTGCGTTATCGCTGGACCCCACCCCGCGTGAGGGCGGAGCGGGCCCCAATCCCAGAGAATGCCGAAAAGAACGACGCAGACTCGCCGCACAACGCGCATGCCGGTCACGAACACCCGCCGATTCAGCCGACAAGACCTTGGCGGCAGCGCGCCGGAACTCGGGCACCGTGCCTGGCCGCGATCGCCGGCGAGCCCCGACCATCTCATCGAGGCGGCTGTCCGCAGAGTACGAGCCGGGTCGATTAAGGTGGTTATGGCATCGAACTTGATAGTGTTACCCCGGCGTTAGGATTACACTCTATCCGCGCACCCCGTTAGAGCCTCATGGCGAAACGAAACAGGAAAGGCACCACGGATGTCCGTCCACATGCTAGGAACCGCCGACAAGAACGAAATGACCGTTAACGTGCGAGGCTCGGCCGTCCTCCACGACCCCCTGCTGAATAAGGACTCGGCGTTTACGCCGGAGGAGCGCGAGCGGCTCGGGATTCGCGGACTCGTCCCGCCCCACAACCTGAAGATCGAGCAACAAGTCGAGCTCGCCCTGGAGCACATCAGAACCAAGAGTACCGATCTCGAGAAGTTCATCGGACTCGTGGCACTCCAGGACCGTAACGAGACGCTCTTCTACCGCGTGCTGATCGAGAACCTGGCAGAGTTGCTACCCATCGTCTACACCCCGACCGTCGGAAAGGCGTGCCAGGAGTTCAGCCACATCTTCCGTCGCCCCCGCGGGGTCTGGATTACGCCCGACGATGTGGACCGCATCCCGGAACTACTGCAGAACTTCCCGAAAAAAGACGTCAAGCTCATCGTCGTGACGGACAACGAGCGGATTCTCGGGCTCGGTGACCAGGGCGCCGGCGGCATGGGAATTCCGATCGGCAAAATCTCCCTCTACTGCGCCGGAGCCGGAATCCATCCGTCGCAGTGCCTGCCCGTGAGCCTGGACGTAGGCACCAACAACGCCGAGTTGCTCAACGACCCCTTCTATCTCGGTTACAGGAAACGCCGGTTGCGAGGCGCGGAGTATGACCGCGTGGTCGAGGCGTTCGTCGAGGCCGTCAACGACGTCTTCCCCGGCGTGCTGGTTCAATGGGAGGACTTCCACAAGAACATCGCCTTCAGCGTGCTAGACCGATACCAACGCCGAATCACGAGCTTCAACGACGATATCCAGGGAACCTCCGCCGTCGCGACAGCCGGCATCCTCAGCGCACTGCGAACCACCGGCACCGACCTCGCCGAACAGCGGGTCGTCTATGTCGGTGCGGGCGCAGCGGGCGTCGGAATCGGAAGACTGCTGCGCTCCGCCATGGTGGAAGACGGCATCGACGCGGACATCATCAAGCGCGCCCAGGTCTTCCTCGACAGCCAGGGCTTGGTTCGCGAGGGGCAGGACATCGCCGATCCTCACAAGCGTGAGTTCGCGATGACGCTCGACACCATGAAATCGTACGGGTTGGACCCAAACGAGTCCCACACGCTGGTCGACATCGTACGAGCGGTCAAACCGACCGTGCTGGTCGGGACCACCGCCCACGCAGGCTCCTTCAGTGAGGAGGTCGTGCGTGAGATGGCCAAACACACCGCTAGGCCGATCATTCTCCCGTTCAGTAACCCGACTTCCAAGGCTGAGTGCACGCCGGACGAGGCGTTCCGGTGGACCGACGGCACGGCCATCGTAGCGACCGGCAGCCCCTTCGCTCCCGTCACGTACAAAGGAAAGACCCACGTCATCGGACAGGGTAACAACGTGTTCATCTTCCCGGGCGTGGGACTGGGCATCATCCTCGCCGAGGCGCGTGAGGTCACCGACGCGATGTTCCTCATCGCCGCGCGGACGCTGGCGGAATACACAAGCGCGGAGCACCTGGCGACCGGCTCGATCTATCCCGATCAGAGCGAACTTCGGGAAGTAAGTAAGCGAATCGCCTGCGCCGTCATCCGCGAGGCGCGCGAGCGGAACTTGGGACGGATGATTCCCGACAGCGAGATCGAATCCACGGTCGAACGCGCCATGTGGTATCCCGACTATAAAGAGTACCACTACGCACCGCCGCGCAACGCGCGGTAACCGAAAATCCGGCACAAACGTTGCCGTCAGCCGGATCCGACTTCTGCGGGCAGAGCCGCCCCGCGCGGCTTCAGAGGGACAACGTTGGAGCCAGCTTCTTGGATCACCGCGCGCAAACCCTAGCTCGCAGCAGGATCGTGCTGCGCGGTCAACTGCAGGGCGTCGGCTTCAGGCCCTACGTCTATCGCCTCGCCCATCGCCACGGCGTGGGCGGTTACGTCGCGAACAGCAGCCGCGGCGTGATCATCGAGGTGGAGGGCGCCGCCAGCGCAATCGCAGCGTTCGAGACCGATCTGCTGGCCCTGACCGGCGGCCCGATGCTCGCTGTGATCGACGAAGTATCACGCGAAACCCTCCCCGTTCTCGGTGAAGCGACGTTCGTGATACGCCCCTCAAGCCATGCGGGGGACGACAAGCCGGAGGTCACGCCGGACGCCGCCGTCTGCAGCGACTGCCTCACCGAACTGTTCGACCCCACGGACAGGCGTCACCGCTACCCGTTCATCAATTGCACGAACTGCGGCCCACGCTACTCCATCATTCGCGCCACGCCCTACGATCGGCCGGCCACGACGATGGCGACGTTCACGATGTGCCCCGCATGCCAAAGCGAATACGAGGATCCGCTCGATCGACGCTTCCATGCCCAACCGAACGCCTGCTCCGCGTGCGGGCCTACGTTGAGGCTGTGCCTGCCGGATCGGTCCCGTGTCGACGTGGACCCCATCGTCGATGCGGCTCGGCGACTGGTCGACGGAGAGATTCTGGCGGTCAAGGGCATCGGCGGCTTCCACCTTGCCTGCCGGGCCGACAGTGAGGAGGTCGTGAGCCGACTTCGTGAGCGCAAGCTTCGAGACGGTAAGCCACTCGCGGTCATGATCGGAAAGGCTGACGATGCCGGCCGATTCGCTGAGGCGACCCGGTCGGAGTTAGATGCGCTCGCCTCAGCCTCGGCCCCGATCGTCCTGATGCGACGCCGGCCCGATTGCACTCTGGCTCCGTCCGTCGCTCCGAACTGTCCCAACGTCGCCCTGATGCTGCCCTACGCGCCGCACCACCATCTGCTCTTCGCTCAGGGCATCCCTCCCCTGGTCATGACCTCGGCCAACCTCTCGGGGCTCCCCCTGACCTACACCGATGACGATGCCTTCGAGCAGCTATCCGACGTAGCCGACGCCTTCCTCACCCACGACCGCGAGATTCACCGCCCCATCGATGACTCCGTCGTATCAGTGTTTCAAGACCGCCCGACGCCGGTTCGCCGAGCCCGCGGCTACGCGCCGCGATCGCTCTGGTTGCCGATCGCTACCCCAACCGAGATTGAACGACAGCCACGGGTCCTGGCGGTCGGCGGAGAGCTGAAATCCGCGGTTGCGCTCATGTTCGACGGCAAAGTGGTCCTCAGCGAACACCTCGGCGACCTCATGCGGCCCCAGACCTATCGCAGCTTCATCGCCGCCATCGATCGATTGAAGAAGCTCTACGAATTCGAGCCGGACGTGATCGCGCATGACCTGCATCCGCGCTACCTCTCCACGACCTACGCGACAGGGTTTGGTATCGAAACGACCGCCGTTCAGCATCACCACGCGCACATCGTAGCCGTCATGGCGGAACATGGGCTGACCGAACCCGTCATCGGCCTCTCATGCGACGGCACCGGATACGGAACGGACGCAGCCGTCTGGGGTTGTGAGGTCCTGCGATGCGAGCGGCACGCCTTCGATCGGCTCGGCCAGTTGGAGTACTTCCCGCTCGTCGGCGGGGACGCAGCCGCCGTACAGACCTGGCGCCCGGCCGCATCACTGGCCTTTGCCGCGCTGGGCCCCGCGTGGAAGACCGAGGTCGGCGGCGTGTTCGACTCCGTTCCGAACGCGGACCTGGCGAACTTTGAAAGCCAACTGAGTTCGGGCGTCAATTGCCCAGCCACGTCCAGCCTGGGGAGACTATTCGATGCCGCAGCCTTCCTGCTCGGACTTTGCCCACTCAACCGGCACGAGGCGGAAGCCGCCATGGCGCTCGAAGCCGCGGCACGCGAGGAAGCCGCCGAGCCCTTCGGTTACGAAATCGCTGACGAAGACGGCTACCTGACGATCCGCTCCGCGCCGATGATACGAGAGTTGATCGAGGCGATACGGCACGGCCAACCGGAGGACTTGCTGGCCGCCCGATTCCACGAGACGGTTGCACGAATGCTGGTTGATGCCGCCGCCGGGGCCTGTGAATCCTCGCAAATCGGGACCGTGGCCCTCTCCGGCGGCTGCTTTGCCAACCGACGCTTGTTGGCGCGGGTCGTTGAACTCCTAGAATCAAGAAACCTTCGTGTCGTCCACCCGCGTCAGGCCCCATGTGGTGACGGCGGTTTGGCGCTCGGGCAGGCGGTCGCCGCGACCGAAATCATCCGGCGCCGCGAAGGCGAATCGTAACACGGTAGGAGCCAAGAGCATGTGCCTTGCTGTTCCCGGTAAGATCATCGAACGGTCGGAGTTCCAAGGCACCGTCGATATGCAGGGCAATCGACTGGATATCAACCTCATGCTCACACCGGAAGCGGCGGTGGGCGAGTGGGTCCTCGTCCACGCCGGTCATGCGATCACCACGATCGAAGAGGCTGAGGCGCTGAAGACCTGGGAGTATATCAAAGAGGCCTTCGGCGACGATATCCTCGATACGCCCGGTAGCGACGTGGCCGATGGGAGCCGGACATGAGCCGCACGATCGACGAACTGCGAGCCGATCTGACCGCCCGCTGCGCACGAATCGACCGAACCATCAAGATCATGGAGGTCTGCGGCACACACACCGTGTCCATCTTCCGAAGCGGCTTACGTTCCATGCTGCCCGAGAACCTCCGCCTGATCAGTGGCCCCGGATGTCCGGTGTGTGTGACGGCCCAGCGCCATATCGACGCAGCCATCGAGCTAGCGACGCACGAGAACCTGATCCTCGCGACCTACGGGGACATGATGCGGGTACCCGGAAAACTAGGGAGCCTGGAAGGCCTGCGGGCGGGCGGAGCCGACATCCGCGTCGTCAATTCGACCCAGACCGCCGTTGATCTCGCGAAATCCAATCCGACGCGGCCCGTCGTCTTCCTCGCGGTCGGCTTCGAAACGACCACGCCGGCGACCGCGGCCGCGGTCATCGCGGCCGAGAGAGAAGGCGTCGAGAACTTCAGCGTACTGATGTGCCACAAACTCGTGGTGCCGGCGATGCTCGCCCTGCTTCAGGCGGGCGATGTCCCATTGGACGGCTTCCTCTGCCCGGGCCACGTCAGTGTCATCATCGGGGCCGCGGCATACAAGCCGGTTGTCGAACAGCACAAGAAGGCCTGCGTGGTCGCCGGCTTCGAAGCGACGCAGATGATGCAGGGATTGACCCACCTCGTCGCTCAGGTGGACGAGGGCCGCGCGGACCTCGAAAACGTCTACAAGGCGGTGGTCAACGATGCCGGGAACACGGTAGCCCAGGAGCTGATGGACAAGGTCTTCGTGCCGGCCGATACACCATGGCGTGCCCTCGGCACGATACCGATGAGCGGGCTGGAACTCGCCCCCGCCTATAGCCGGTTCGACGCCGTCGGACGGTTCGGACTGACGTTTGGGGAAGATGAAGACAACCCCGCTTGCCGTTGCGGTGAGGTAATCCAAGGGAAGACCGAGCCGGCCGACTGCAGCCTGTTCGATAACGGGTGTACGCCGCTGACACCCATCGGCCCGTGCATGGTGAGCACCGAAGGCACCTGCGCAGCATGGTACAAGTATCATCGCGTACGTCCGTCGACGACGGGCGTCACGGCCTAGACCGGGCCTTCACCCGGGCGAAAAGGCGTATATGAGCGAAGCCACCGGCAATACAGCTAATTGTGTCCTGCTCGCTCACGGCGGTGGCGGCGAGCGGACGGCACAGTTGCTTCGAGAGCACATTCTTCCCCCTGTGGATAACGAGAAACTCCGCCATCTCCCCGACGGCGCGGTCCTTCCATGGGGCTCGAGCGACCTCGTCTTCACGACTGATTCATATGTAGTGACGCCCATCGAGTTTCCCGGCGGCGATATCGGGAACCTCGCCGTCGCGGGCACGGTCAACGACCTTGCCGTGATGGGGGCCGAGCCCGTCGCGATAAGCTTGGGATTGATACTCGAAGAGGGGCTTCCCTTTGACGTGCTTGATCGCGTGATGGCATCGATCGCCGGCACCGCGAAGACAGCCGGCGTGCAGGTCGTCACCGGCGACACGAAGGTCATCGAACGAAGGCGAGGTCGGACGGATGGCTCAGCTCCGCCGGACGGCCTCTTCATCAACACAGCCGGCATCGGACGGCTGATTCCGGAAGCGAAACTGGGTATCACGTCCATCGAGGTCGGCGACGCCGTCGTGGTCAACGGGACGCTCGCAGAGCACGGCCTCGCCATCATGTCGGTGCGAAGCGGGCTCGAATTCGAGTCTCCGTTGCGGTCTGACGTGGCGCCCCTCAACGGCCTGATCCGGACGATTCTCCAATCGGGCATCCAAGTCAGGTTCATGCGCGATGCGACCCGGGGAGGCGTGGCCGGCGTGCTGTCGGACATCGCGGAGACTCGCGGGCTTAGCGTCGATATAGAAGAGGCCTCGGTGCCGGTGTCGCCTACGGCGCGTCACGCGGCTGAAATGCTGGGCCTTGACCCGCTGGCGATGGCCAACGAAGGCAAGGTCGTGTGTGTCGTGGCGGCGGGCGACGCCCCTCGACTACTCGAAATCATGCGCGGGCACCCGCTCGGCAGGCACGCCGCGTGTATTGGTAGCATGACGGCAGCAGAGCCGCCGCTGGTCGAGTTGATCACTCGGGCCGGTGGCCGGCGCATCGTGCAGAGGCCGTACGGTGAAGATGTGCCGCGCATCTGCTGACGTGGACCCCTAAACCGTGTCTCGCCCTTGGGAATTGGCGACGGCCGGTTGACGCAAACGCTCGGGCCGGGACAGGAGAGAGAATCAGCATGGCAACCAGCGGCAAACACGTGGTCCTGATCGAGGACGACACGGACATGCACGATGTCATCCGGATGATGCTCGAACCCGTCGGCTACACGCTGACCTGCTGCACGACCGGGCAGGAAGGCGTGGACACCGTGCGACGCGAACGCCCCGACGTCATCCTCCTCGACATCATGTTGTCCTCGCCGACGGAGGGATTCCACCTCGCCTACGAGATGAAGAAGGATGAGGTGCTGAAGGACACGCCGATCATCATCATCTCCTCCATCGGCCAGAAGATGGGCATGGACTTCGCCAAGGAACTGGGCTCAGACTACGTGCCGGTGGAACTCTTCCTGGAAAAACCGCTGGACACGCAGCGTCTTCGCGAGTCCATGGAACAGGTCCTCGAGCAGCGAGCATAGCACGTTGAACATATCCGCCGCGCCCAATCCGCCGACGCCGGACGAGCACGACGGTATGCGTGACCGCTTCCGCACGGGGGCCCTACTCCGTCTGGTCCAACTCCGATGGTTCATCCGCCTGCGATGGGCATTCGCCCTGACGGCGACCGGCGCGCTCGGCCTCGAGTATTCACTCGCCCGAACAACCGATCGGTTGGTCGCCTTCGTCGTCACGCTTATCGTGATTGCGCTGGTGAACGTCGTGTGGGCCGTCTTTTCCAGGGATCTCCTGGCGAAGATCAAAGACGGCGACACGACGCACGACGTGGTCGTGCGCCACGCGTTCGTGTTCGCCAATGCCCAGGTGGCGGCCGACCTCGCCCTGCTCACGGTGCTGATCCGCTTCACCGGCGGCGTCGAGAGCCCGCTTCCCATCTTCTACCTGTTCCACATGGTCATCGGTGCCCTCGTCCTGAAGCGCTGGCACGCGATCCTGCAGGGCACCTGGGCATTCGCCTTGTACGCAGCCGTCTGCTTCGGAGAAGGTTGGGAGATCATCGTTCCGCACTACGCCTTCCTTCCGTCCATGGCCGCGGAAGCGGCTTATCTTCAAATCGACTACGTGATGAAGGTCATCGCCGTCGTCGGCGCCGGCATTTACGGCGCGCTGTACCTCACGATCCAGGTGGTCGAACGCCTCGACGAGCGCGAATTCGAGTTAAGACGCACGGTGAGCGCCTTGCAAGAAGCTCAATCCGCGATCGAGAAACTGCAGAATCGCCGAGCGCGGTTCATGCGTACAGCCGCACACCAACTCAAGAGCCCCTTGGCGGTCGTTCAAACACTCGGCGGCCTCATCCGCGACGGCGTAGCACGGAGCCCGGACGAAATCGCCAACATCTGCGGCAAGATCGTGCGCCGCTGCCGCGAGGGCATCGATTCGGTGAGTGACTTGTTGACGCTGGCACGCGTTCAAGAGTCGGCGAATCCTGAAACACCCGAGCCCCCCACCGACATGGGCGAGGTGATCGAGGACGTAGTTCGGCAGTCGTCCCCGTTGGCGGAGGAACAGCGGATCGCCGTGGCCGTGCAGGTCGACTCATCCATGCCGCTTCTTGTCGACCTGTCGCGACGGGACGCGTGCGATTGCATCGCGAATCTGCTCGAAAATGCCGTCAAATACAGCAAGCCGGATAACACCGTCACCATCGAGGCCTGCCGTGCCGACGGCGGGGTCCGGGTGGCCGTCAAGGACTCCGGCATGGGCATCGATCAGGCTACCCAGGAGACGATGTTCGAGGCCTACCGCAGGGGCAACGAGGCCCTCGGCGCCAGAATCTCCGGCAGTGGGCTCGGCCTGGCGATCGTCCGAGAAATCATGGAACAAGCCAAAGGTCGTATCCATGTCGACTCGACCCCGGGTGTGGGCTCAACCTTCACGCTTTGGCTGCCCGGGGCAAACCGACAGCCTCCGGTAACCGATCATATAGCAGGGTCGGCGCCGCGCGAGAGCGACGGTCCGATAGATGAGGCGTGGTCCGGCACGTAGCGGCGGGTCTTCCACCCGGTGTGCCAGCATTGCGTCGCCGACCGTCGATGTCGGTCGATCGCGTGTTCAGCTATCGCGACCGGCACGCTAAACCGAACGAACTTGATGCGCGATGGCGCGCATCTTGCTAGCCATTCAGACGGCCGAGAGGAGCCGAGGGTATCGAGCCATGCTGGATCGAGTCGTAACCCAAAGTGGTCTGCTCGAGCTGATCGAAGAGCTGGGCCACACGCATCAGTTGATCGGTCCGGTCGCCCGCCCCGTACCGGAGTGTGACCCGCCGGTCCGCCACTTCTACCAGCGCGTCAAGCACGCCGGTCAACTCGATCTTTCATTCTCGTATTGCACCTATAGCCCCAAGGAGTTCCTCTTCCCGCCGAGTGAGACGCTGTTCAATTTCGAGAAAGTCGACGGCCGCTTCACCGCCACGCCCGTGCTCGATGAGCAGAGGCGCGCCCTCGTCGGCGTCCACCCGTGCGACGTTCATGCTATCGAGCTTCTCGACCATGTGTTCGCCAAGGACCACGCGGATGAGCACTACGCGGCGAGGCGCAGCCACACCTTCATCATCGCGATCGACTGCCCGACGCCGTGTACATCCGGCGTTTTCTGCGCCGACATGAAGACCAATACGGCGACCCAAGGCTATGACGTGATGCTGTACCCGCTGGCCACGGGCGACGGCGCCAACGGCAACGGACAGACGCGCTACGGCGCCGTCTTCGGGACCGAGGCCGGTCGCGAGTGGTTGTACTACAATCGCAGGTTCACCTCGCCCAGCGCCGAGGACGAACGCTCGTTCAAGGCCTACCCGCAAACCAAGGCCGCGGCCTTCACACGCGAACTCAACACCACGGTGGACAAGCTCCCGGCGCTTCTCGATCGCTCTTACGATTCCCTCCTGTGGGAAGCAACGGCAAGGCGATGCTATTCGTGCGGAAGCTGTAACCTGGTCTGCCCGACCTGCTATTGCTTCGACATGCACGATCACAACGAGT
Organism: Phycisphaerae bacterium; assembly: GCA_029260055.1. Lineage (GTDB taxonomy): Bacteria > Planctomycetota > Phycisphaerae > UBA1845 > UBA1845 > JADFOB01. Next base: position 38,560 of record JAJDDX010000212.1, on the reverse strand, counting down.
TGTCCGAGACATGCGGGCAGCGCCGCCGCGAGTGGGACGGATGCCAGCTTCCCGAGTTCGCCGTGGTAGCGGGAGACCACAACTTCCGGCCAAAAGCGGCCCAGCGGCTGCGGCATCGCACTTACCGCAAGGCAAAATGGGTGAAAGAGCAAAGCGGATTGGCGGGATGCGTCGGTTGTGCCCGGTGTGATCGAGCCTGCACGGCGAAGATCAGCTCGGTCGAGGTCTACAATCAGCTTGCCGAGGAGGCTTGAGTATGAGTACCGCTTCCCCGCCTGCCGCGGACGCCAAAGCGACCTCCAGCATCTATCTGCCCGAGCCGTGCATCGTCCGGTCGGTCCAGAAGCAGACGGATCACGAGAGCCTCTACGAGCTCTCGCTCGAAAGCGGCGAGGAACTGGGCCATCAGCCCGGGCAGTTCGTCCAGGTGTCGATCATGGGCGTCGGCGAGTGCCCGATCTCCATCTGCTCGTCGCCCACGCGCGAAGGCTCATTCGGACTCTGCGTGCGTCGCGTCGGGGAGGTCACGAACTACATACACCAGCTCGTAGAAGGCGACGTCATCGGCGTACGCGGACCGCTCGGCTGCGGCTTTCCACTCGACGAGCTTCACGGCAAGGACATGATCGTGGTCGCCGGCGGGCTCGGCCTCGCCCCCGCTCGCTCGTTGATCCAATACATCGTCGATCAAAGGAGCCGCTTCGGAAGCTTCCACCTCTTCTACGGCGCGCGCGAGCCATCGGAGTTGCTCTTCCGCCACGACCTGACTCGCTGGCGTGACAACCCCGACGTGGACTTCCACATGACCGTCGATCAGGCCGACGAGCAGTGGCGCGGCAAAACCGGCGTGGTGACAACGCTCTTCAAGGGGCTTCCGAAGCTGTCTCCCAAGAACACAGCCGTCGTCATTATCGGTCCGCCGGTCATGTTCAAGTTCGTCGTGATCGAGTTCCTCGCACGCGGCATCACGCAGGATTCGATTCTCTGCTCGCTCGAACGCCGCATGAAATGCGGAGTCGGCAAGTGTGGCCACTGCCAGGCGAACAACATATACGTCTGCCGCGAGGGTCCCGTGTTCCGCTACGGTCGACTCAAGGCCATACGGGAGGCACTCGCATGAAGCCGAAAGTCGCGATCTTCAGCCTGACCAGTTGCGAGGGCTGCTCGCTGGCCATTCTCGAACTCGAGGACCGGCTTCTCGACATCCTCGGCGCGGTCGAGATCGTCAACTTCCGCGAGGGCATGACTCCGCGCAGTTGGGATATCGACCTCGGTTTCGTCGACGGTGCGGTGTCCACACCCGAGGACGAGAAAGAACTGCTCACGATCAGAGAGCACTGCAAGGTTCTGGTCGCCATCGGAGCCTGTGCGTGCCTCGGCGGCATCAACACGCTCAAGAACCCGCAAGGCAAGGATAGCTACGCGCCGTACGTGTACGGAGACCAGGCCAAGTGGTTCCCGACGACCGATGCCAAGCCGATCTCGGCCGTGGTGGACGTGGATTACCAGCTACCAGGCTGCCCGATGGTCAAGGAGGAGTTCCTCCGCTTCGTCCAATGCATCCTGGCGGGACGGACGTTCCGCCTTCCGGAGACGGCTGTCTGCGTCGAGTGCAAGAAGAACGGCAATCTCTGCCTCTACGAAAAAGGCGTGGTCTGCCTCGGGCCGATCACACGTGCCGGCTGCGAAGCCATCTGCCCGACGTACGGCTCGAAGTGCGAGGCCTGTCGCGGGATCGTCAGTGAAGACGCGCTGAAGGCGGCGAACATCAACCTCCAGGAGCAGTACGACGTATCGCTGGAGGATGTACTGGCTGACCTGCGCCTGTTCGGCGCTCACCAGGACACGACGCTGCCGTAACGCAATCGGCTTTGGGAACAAGCGTTCGCGAGGAGACGCACTGTGAAGAACGTTACCATCGATGTGAAGCACATTACCCGCGTCGAGGGTCACGGGAACATCTCCGTCAACGTCGAGAACGGTGAGATCACCAAGCTTCAACTCGCGATCGTCGAGAGCCCCCGCTACTTCGAGTCGTTCCTTCGCGGACGCGACTACCGCGAGGCACCGCATATCACCTGCCGGATCTGCGGCATATGCTCGGTCGGCCACACGACCTCCTCGGTCAAGGCCATCGAGGCCGCCTGTGGCATCGAAGTCACCGAGCAAACCGTCTCGTTGCGGAAGCTCATATTCTACGGCGAGCAGTTGCAGAGCCACGTGCTGCACTTGTACTTCCTGGCCGTGCCCGACTATCTCGGCGTCGGATCCGTGATACCGCTGGCATCGACCCATCCCGATGTGGTCAAACGTGCTCTGCGGATGAAACGACTCGCCAACGACGTCTGCGCCGTTGTCGGCGGGCGACACATCCACCCCATCGCGGTCCACGTCGGCGGCTTCACGCACATTCCCAAGGAAGAGGAGCTGCTGGACCTCAAGCGACGCCTCGAGGCCGCCCGTGCCGACCTTGCCGAGACGGCCTCCTTATACGCGCAACTGAAGCTCCCCGGGCTTCACCGAGACACCGAATACGTCTCGCTCAAGGTCACCGATAACGGCGAATACGCTTTCTACGACGGCGACATCGTCTCGACGCTCGACCCGAAGCCCACGAAGGTGAAGGACTACCGCAAGCGCGTCATAGAAAGCGTCGTCGAGCACTCAGCCGCCAAGCACTGCGTATCCCCCAACGCGCCGACGTACGCCGTCGGGGCGCTCGCCCGCTTCAACAACAACCACGAGCAACTGCATCCCGCTGCGCGAGGCGTGGCGAAGGAACTGGGCCTGACTGCGCCCTGCGACAATCCGTTCCACAACAACACAGCACAGCTCGTCGAGTGCGTCCATTGCGTTGAAGCCTCCATCGAGTTGATCGACACGCTGCTGACGCGCGGCCTCACCGTCGAGGCGATCGTACCGCCGACGCGTTTTGGAACGGGAGCCGGTGCGTCGGAGGTGCCTCGCGGCGTGCTGTTCCACGAGTATTCGCTGGACGAGGCGGGCAAGATCGAGAATGCGAATCTGGTCATCCCGACCGGGCAGAACCTCGCGAACATCGAGGCGGACCTGCGCGCCATGGTTCCGCCGTTGCTCGATTCCGACATGAGCACCCAGGAGATGACACTGCAACTCGAGATGCTGGTCCGTGCCTACGACCCCTGCATCTCATGCGCGACGCACTTCCTGGATGTGGAGTGGGTGTCGTAATGACCCTCGGACCGGCTAGCGAGAAGAACATCCGGAAGGCCGCCGCGCCGGAAACGGCCCGGCCGCGCGTCTGCGTAGTCGGCTGCGGACGGTCTTACCGCCGTGACGACCAAGCGGGAATCCTGATCGCAGCCGACATCACACGGCACGTCGTCGAGCGCGGCATCACCGTCCTTGCCACCGAGGCGCCAGGCACGGACCTGCTCGCCTATTGTGAGGGCGCCGAGCTTCTGGTCGTGATCGACGCGGCGGAAGCCGGCTCGGACATCTCGCCCGGAACGTGGATGCGGATGGATTACCCCGCCGATCGACACCGGCTTCACGCTCGAATCCGAACGAACACGCACACGCTCGGCGTGCCCGAGGCCCTCGAGTTGGCCGAGAACCTCGGAATCCTCCCAGATAAAACGTGGGTGTACGCCGTAGCCGGGGCGTCGTTCGGGTACGGACCGGAGCCTTCGCGGGACGTAGAGGAGGCTGTGCCACGGATCGCGGCGGCCATCCACGCCGACATCCGAGACTGGATACGATCCCGCCCTGACGGCGAACTTGCCCCGGCGCCGCCCGCACCGTAACCTCGCTGGGCCATGCACGAATTCAGCATAGCACAAGGCCTGATCGAAGCCGCGACCGCCGCCGCCCAGCAAGCCGGCGCCCGCGCCGTCACGATACTTCGATGTCGCATCGGTATCATACGGCAGGTCGACAACAGCCTGCTTACCGATGCGTTCGAGCTGGCTCGGGAAGGCGGCCTATGCTCGAAGGCCCTGCTCGACATCGAAAAAGTGCCGCTCCGCGCGCAGTGCACCGCGTGCGATGAGCCGTTCGAGGTGGACGATTGGAATTGGCGCTGTCCCAAGTGTGACGGGGAAAGCCGCGGGCTCGTCGGCGGCGACGAACTGGAACTCGTATCGATCGAAGCGGAGGTGGACGATGAAGATCCCCGTGCTGCGGAACGTGTTTGAGAAGAACGAATACGCGGCCGCCCACAACCGCACCTTCTTTGACGAGCAAAGCGTCACGTGCATCAACATCCTCGGTGGAGCGGGTGCCGGCAAGACCGCCCTGCTGGAGGCACTGCTGCCCAAGCTTCAACCCGAGCTGCAAGTCGGCGTCCTGGAAGGCGACCTGGCCACGACGAAGGACGCCACCCGCATCGCCAACCTCGGCGTGCCGGTCGTCCAACTGCTGACCGACGGCGGCTGCCATTTGACCGCCACGCTGGTCAAGCACGGGCTGGGCCGACTCCCACTCAGTGAGCTCGATCTGCTGATCGTCGAAAACGTGGGCAACCCCATCTGCCCCGCCAACTTCGACCTGGGTGAACACCTGCGGATCAGCGTGCTGAGCGTGGCCGAGGGCGATGATAAGCCCGCCAAGTACCCCTTGCTCTTCAAGGACTCGTCACTCATCGTGATATCGAAGTGCGACTTGCTCGAGCACACCGACTTCAGCATGGAATCAGCCGCCCGGGACATTCGTCGCCTAGCCCCCGACATGGAGATCATCGAGACCGCCGCACGTAAAGGCACCGGTATCGACCGCCTGAGCGATTGGGTCACCTCGAAACTGCTGCCGCGCCACAACGAGGGCGACCTGGCTCAGTAGCCAATCCTCGAAAGACATACCTTCCGGCTACACCCGCTGGTATACTAGCCCCCTGCGTGAAACCGCGCGTTTCTCGCGTGGCGCCGGCCCGGCAAGCCCGCTTATGGCTACGGAGATCGGTTGTGGAATGTGTCGAACCCGACAACCTGAGCCGCCTGGTCGAACGGGCGAAGGAGCAAGACGAGTCCGCCATGGCGGAGCTGCTGGAGGCGCACTCCCAGCGCCTGCTCGATTCGATCCGAGCCGAACTCGGCCAGCGCGTGCGTCAACGGCTCGAATCCCAGGACGTCATGCAGCAAGTCTACGTCGATGCCCTCCGCAATATCGATCAGTTCGTGGACCGAGGAGAGGGCAGCTTCTTCCGCTGGTTGCGTCGGATCGCGGTCAATCGGATCTGCGACGTAGACCGCGCGGCCTTCCAGAGCATCAAACGCGGGGCGGAAGTCCGCGCCGGTGACCTCGGCGGCGAAGCATCCATGATCAACCTCTGGGACCGCCTGGCCGGGTCTGTCACTACACCGAGCGGTGCCGCGGATCGCAAGGACCGCATGCGCCTCCTACAAGCGGCGATGGAACGACTCGGCGACGACCAAAGGGATGTCATCCGTCTGCGCTACCTGAGCCAGCTCGACGTAGCCGAGACAGCCGCCAAGATGGATCGCTCTCAGCGTGCGATTCGCAGCCTCTGCGTACGAGCCCTGATTCGTCTTCGGGAGCTGCTGGACGATGCCATCTGAGACACCCGCCGGCAGCGCCGCCGAGGACGGCACCTCTCCACCCGCCGCCGGCGGCACACTGGAGGCCGTCCTCGAACGGTACCTGGAGGAATTGGCCGACGGCAAAGAGCCCGACCAGGGAGAATACCTCCGCACCTATCCGGACCTGGCGGACTCCCTTCGCGGTGTATTCAAGACACTCGACTTCGTCGAAGCGACCAGCAAATCCCTCAACGCCACCAGCCTCGAGCGGGGTCGGCAACTCGGCGACTTTCGCATCATCCGCGAGGTGGGTCGCGGCGGCATGGGTGTGGTCTACGAGGCCGTCCAGACCTCCTTGAACCGGCACGTCGCACTGAAAGTGTTGCCCGCCGGGGCGATTCTATCCGACACCGCGGCGGAACGGTTCATGCGTGAAGCGGCGACGGCCGGCGGACTCCACCACACGAATATCGTCCCGGTCTACGCAGTGGGCGAGGAACAGGGCATCCACTTTTACGCCATGCAGTTCATCGAAGGCCGTTCGCTCTCGGGCCACCTCAAGTCGATCCAGAAGGCTAGCCGGGCTCCCGGAAGGGACTACGTCAAACGCGTGACACGGTGGGGACAGCAGGTAGCGGAGGCACTGGCCTACGCGCATGAGCAAGGGACAATCCACCGCGACATCAAGCCGTCGAATCTGCTGCTCGACGAGAGAGACAACATCTGGGTCACGGACTTCGGCTTAGCACGCGCCGACGCCCAGACCACCCTTACGCTGACCGGCGACGTGATCGGCACCGCTCGCTACATGTCACCCGAGCAGGCCCGCGGCGGAAGGACACGCCTCGACCATCGAACGGACATCTACTCGCTTGGAGCCAGCCTCTACGAAATGCTCGCGCTGCGCCCCGCCTTCGACGGTGACTCTCGCGAGGCGGTGCTCAGCCGAATCGCGTTCTCCGACGCCGCGCCGCTTCGCAAAATCAGCCCCGCCATCCCGCGCGACCTTGAGACGATCGTCGGCAAATGCATGGCCAAAGAGCCGGCCCAGCGATACGCCACAGCCGCGGACGTGGCCGAGGACTGTCGTCGGTTCCTGTCAGGTGAGCCCATCCGTGCCCGACGGGTATCGCTCGTGATCAAAGCGACCCGCTACCTCAAGCGACATCGCGTCGGCGCGGCGGCGGCCGTTGTCGTACTGGCACTCGCGCTATCGACAACGCTGCTGATCGGCAAGATCCGCCGCCAGCGCGGGCAGCAGTATCTGGACGAGGCTTTCACGGCGATCGTGTTTGACGGAGACGCGCGTCGGGCAACCGAACTCGTTCACGATGCCCGGGCGGCCGGCATTGACTCCGCCGAACTCCACGTGTGTCGCGGCTTGATCCCCGTATTGACCAACCAGCCGCAACAGGCATTCGATCCGCTCGCCGAGGCACTCAACCGGAATCCCGACTTCGCGCAAGCCCATCTCGCGCTGGCCCTCGCTCACAACGCCACCGGCGACTTTCTGAGCGGGCAGCGGTTACTGAAACGCGGCGTCCAAGACGGGATCGACACGTCGCTGGGTTGGCTCCTCCACGGACTCGCTCTGAGTAAGACTGATCGGACCGCGGCGATCGACTCTTACGACAGAGCTATCGAGCTGCGCCCCGACTTCACCCCGGCCATAAGCGCCAGAGCCTACTACCGCGGCGTCCGGCTGATGTCTGAAGGTGATCGCGCCGAACTCGAACCGATGCTCAACGACTACGACGCGCTCGTGATCTTTCGCCCCAACTCATCCACGTCGTACACCGGGCGCGGCGCCGGATGGCTCTTCGCGGCGGCCTACGCAGCCACGCAGACTGACCTGCGAGCGTCGACGCCGAAGTGGCTCGCAAACTGTCGAGAGGACCTGGACCGGGCGGTTTCGCTCCGCCGCGCGGACGATTCCACGCCCGTCGTGCAGTTGGGTCGCTATTTCCGGTACGTGCGGGACTACAAGAACGCCGCCGACACGTTCGCCGAGGCTATCGCCATTGCCCGAACCGCCGGCAACGGAACGGGCAACGCACACCCCTATCGCCATCACGAGCGGGCCATCGCCCTTCACGCGCTCGGGGACGTTGAAACCGCTCTGAAGGAAATCGAACCGCTCTGCCAACGGATGCCGAGTTTCTGCCCCCTATTGCTCCAACGCGCCCTACTGCTTGCCGAACGCGGCCACATCGAACAGGCTCGCGAGGTTTGTCGGGAGAGCATGCGCCTTCAGGCGTCCCACGCCAACGGTCTGTTGTTGTCCGCCGGCATGCTGGAACTGCTCGGCGATTCCGGCACACCGCGGGAAGCAGTGGAAGCGTTCACGGCCCAAAGTGGTAGCCGCGCATCGCCGACACAAGCCCCGGGCAGCGGGTATCGCCCCGCTTTGGATTACCTGGCGGGTAGCAGCGACGAAGCCGCCCTGTGGGCCGCCGCCGACGGTGATCCGGGACGCACCTGCGAAGCGGCTTTCCTCATCGGCCTGCGCAAACTCGGCACCGGCGACCGCCATGGCGGAGCGGCGGCCTTACGAACATCCGTCGATTCCGGCGTGTTCATGTTTGTCGAGTACCGCCTTGCCCAGGTCTTGCTCGCAAGGCTGGAAGCCGACCCCGCCTGGCCCGACTGGCTTTCTTCGCCGCGGGGGCCCGACTCTCCAGAGACGACACCGTAGCCGCAGCGTATCTAGGATTCCTCAGACGGCTTCTGGATGTTGTATTTCTTGACTCGATGGCGGAGGTGGTACCGCGTGATGCCCAGAGCCCTGGCGGCTCCGGACTGATTCCAGCCGTGCTCCTTGAGTGCGTCCACAATCAGCCGCCGCTCCTGGCCCAGCAACGTCGACCCATCGTGATCATGGTGTTCGCCGTTCGGAGATATCAACTCGATCTCGGGCGGCAAATGGCACGGCAATAACGTCGGGCCGTCGGACATCAACACGGCCCGCTCCATGACGTTCTGCAACTCGCGGATGTTGCCCGGCCAGTGATACTGCTTCAGTGCGTCCATCGTCTTGCCCGATACCGCCAACTCCGGAATGCGAAACTCCTTGACCGAGTGCTCGACGAAATGCTCCGCCAGAAGTGAAATGTCGTCCCGCCGTTCGCGAAGCGGTGGGAGTTCGATGGGAAAGACACTCAGGCGATAGTACAAATCCTCACGAAAGACGCCGTCGATCATCATGTTCTTCAGATTACGATTGGTCGCGGCGATCACCCGCACATCGCATTTCGTTGCCTGCGTGCCGCCGACCCGCACGATCTCCCTTTCCTGAAGGACGCGAAGCAGCTTGGCCTGCGTCGAGCGGCTGATGTCACCAATTTCATCGAGGAACAGCGTGCCGCCGCTGGCGAGTTCGAACCAGCCTCGTCGCTGAGCGTGAGCGCCCGTGAACGCACCCTTCTCATGTCCGAACAGTTCGCTTTCCAGCAGCGTCTCGGGCAAGGCCGCACAGTTGATCGCAACGAACGTCTCCGCGGCACGCCTCGAGCAATTGTGGACATGGCGGGCGGACAGTTCCTTCCCCGTGCCCGTCTCTCCCAGAAGTAGCACGGTGGCTGTGCTGGGCGCCACGCGCTCGCACAGTTCGAGGGCCTTCCGCAATTCCGCCGAACCGCCGATGATCGGCGTGCCTTTTGCGACCGAATCGCGAAGTCCGGCAAACCGCTCCTTGAGATCCTCGTGGGCACGCGCGTTCTGCGCGGCGCTCACCGCGAGCGACGCGAAAACCTGTAGGATCTTCAGATCGTTGCCGTTGAAATCGGTGCCATCCAGGCGATTGACGACCTCGATCACCCCCATCACGTGCCCGCGCAGAACCATCGGCACAGCCAACACGGCGCTGGTCCGCATGGCGGAGATGTCGTCCACCTCAGCACAGAAGTACTTCGAATCATGCGCGTTCGTCACGCTCAGCGGCTCGCGAGACCGCACAACCTGACCGGGAATGCCCAACGCCGAGTCGAACGACCGACCGACCAACGCATCGCGATGATGCCCCGTCGCCGCAACCAGCACCAGTTTCCCACCATGGCCGTTGAGTGAGAAGACGTTGCTCGCCTCGCCCCGCGTGACGCGACATGCCAGGCGAGCGATCGTCCGCAACACCGCGTCAAGGTCCAGCGTCGACGTGATGGCGGCCGCGGCCTCCGTCAGCGCGGTCAGTGACGTAGGGGGAAGAGAATGGGATCCGAGACTCATCTCTCTAACTCCCGCAGAGGTCTCGACGCACGAACTGAGAAGCCTCTCGTGCGCAGTGCAAGCGACCACCTGACACGCGCGCCCCACCGAATGGGCCGGTAACCGCGCCGCCGCGCCGCCGCCTGGGTCTTGTTCGCGAAGACAGACCGCCATGAAACTCACAGCAAACCGGTTGACCACCGCTCATCTGGATAGGTCACGAAAGAGCCGTGGGCTGCGCTAGGACAAGGCCAAGGAGGCCGATCGCCTTCACGCGCTCGATTATCAGACTCCCTCCACCGGACCGCAACCCGCCGGCAAGCAAAACGAGCCTGCGGATCACCCGAAACCGGTGGCTTGCCCACACCTATATAGCGCCGACCCGGGCGATCTTGACACCCGTCCGCCGCCTGAATACGGTCACCGAGGCGTGGCGAACACGGACCCGGCGACGCGGGCCTGCGAGGCGGTTCCTCCCCTCCGGGCCTAGATTGCCCATTTTGTCGCCGACGCATGGAGGAGTGGCCGAGCGGCTGAAGGCGACGGTCTTGAAAACCGTTAGGCGCGAAAGCGTCTCGGGGGTTCGAATCCCTCCTCCTCCGTTCGTTTTGACTGTGTGAGCTGCGTTTAGCGCTTGTTTTACTGGGTTTCCCGTCACTCGGACACGGCGTGCCGTCGCCCGACCACCTGCACCCACGTCAATCGCTCTCGATTGACCGGTTTGCGCCAAGCAGCACGCCACCGGCCGCGAGCCTCCGGGTGCCTCTTCGCACGCAGATCCCCCATGAAACCGAAAAACCGGCCGCTCCGTGTGGGTTTCGGCCGCCTCGTGGCATTTAGGAGTGTCGACGTGGGGCGTCCGATGTCGGCAAACGCCTTTGTTCGGGCTGACTCGTGACGGCCGCCGACAGGTCTCGCGGACCATGCTGTGGCGGTTTTGTTCTGGCGAAGGTGGCCCAGGAGAGGATCATGAGGTCTGCGAGCCTTGTCTTTGGACCGATCACCCGCGAGGACGCGATGGACGAGCCCCGCGACGTCAGGGCCGACCTGGCTGAGGTTTTCGCCAACTCCTGGGACGCGTTGTATCGCTGATGACTGCATGCAGCAAACCTGCCTGGAAGCCGCCCGCCGCAGACCCGGTAGAGTTCGGCCCACAAGCCGCCCTGCTCTCTCTGCGAGCTTCCGCGTGCGCATTCAACGATCTCGTGCGCGGTCCGGCCGGAGGATTGATTACGGACACACCTGCCCCGGACAATCACACGGCGCGGCCAACGGGTACTCTGCTCCCTGGAAGCCCTTCACCGCCCAGTTGATGTCGGCGAAGCTGATGTCGCTGAAGTCGGGAATCTCCGGCGCGGCCGTGCCACCCTGCAAGTCGAGCCACACTTTCGGCTCGGCTTGGAGGCTCTGGAATCCTCGAACCGCAGCCGAAATGTCCTTGAAGTTCCGGATGCCGTCGGGTGGCGCGCCGACCACGCTGCCCGTGACATCTCCGTAGAATCCCGTTGTCCTTAACGTAAGCGGTGCCGAGTAGTTCGCTTCATCATTGATGTCGTGCCCCTCGGCGATGGCTTGTACGAAGTACGTGTGGCCGGGCGAGGTTTCGCAATCGCCGAGGTGAAGCGTGGCATCCGTCCACGGTTGGGCGGCGTCATCGACGCTCCAATCCCGGTAGTGCCGCGTTGCCTCATCCACGATCCGAGCGAGCAACTGCGGCGTCGGTTCCGGCCCGGCGATCGTCAGTTCGGCCGGCGCGCCGACCCAGCCGAGGATCGCGTCGATCCCGCCGTCGTACACATCGTTGTCGTCCAGGTCGAGCGCCACGCGGCGTGCCGTAGCCGTGCATGCCGTGGCCATGTTTGGATCGATCGATATGTAGCGGTTCTTTCGGACGTAGCAGACGCCCTCGCCACCGAGTGGCGGAAGGACGCAGTCCACGTGCGAGTCGGCACTGAGCCCGGCACGGCAGTCGCCATCGGTCCAGCACGTTCTGACCGTACCGTCGATGTCGAAACGGTCTTCCGGCAAAGGCCGGCCGCCGTCCACGATGTCGCAGAAGTCCGGGATCGTGTTGGCGTCGCAATCGGCGCTTGTACCGCCCGCGATGTCGCACTCATCGGGGATGGCGTTCGTGTTGCAGTCGGGGCTCGTACCGCCGGCCACATCGCACGCGTCCGGAACGGTGTTGGCGTTACAGTCCGCACTCGTACCGCCCGCGATGTCGCACTCGTCGGGGATCGCGTTCGTGTTGCAGTCGGGGCTCGTACCGCCGGCCATGTCGCAAGAGTCCGGGATGGCGTTCACGTTGCAGTCCGCACTCGTTCCGCTCGCGATGTCGCACTCGTCGGGGATCGCGTTGCTGTTGCAGTCGGCGCTCGTGCCGGTAAAGAGATCCCACACGTCTGGAATGCCGTTAACGTTGCAGTCCTGTCCCGGGTCGGCACCCGGCTCATAGCCGCCGGTCAACGTGAACGCGCCGCCGGCGAGCGCCCCTGCGTCGGCCTGCCCCACGGTTCCTGACAGGGCAAAGTCCCCGCCGGTACTGCCGGGCGCGCCGCTGCTGTCGATGTTGTACCAGCCGATAGTGAACTCGTCAGCCTTCGCGCCGTGGCTCGCGGCGACGCCGGACACAGCGAGTATGATCAAAGTGATAGATGGTCGTCGTTTCATGGCGTGCCTCCCGTGGTTCCTCGCTCTGGGCTCCGCGACGGTGGCGGGAAGACGACCGGCACTTCGTAGTATATGTATGCGTCCGGCGACATCAGCGTCAGCGTACATGCCTCGCCGCCGGTGAACGGTTCGCTCGACCGCACGTCGAACGTCAGCGTCGGGGCCTGCGCGGAGTCCATCCTGATCCACTGCGCCACGACGGGTGCGATGGTGGGACTACATTCCGTCACCGTAACCACGTAGTTCGCCGACCATTGACCGACATTGCCTATAAGTGTCTGCAGTTGCACCACCCGGGAAGCAGGCTCGTACGGCTCGACGTGGGCTTCGATGATCACCCCCGAAGACTCGCTGGTTAACATATGGATTTGACCAGGCCTGAGCGTTAGCCAAAGCAAGTTATCGCTTATGAGCCTGGCTTCGATGCTTAGCGAGTTTGACTGGTCGGGATCGTTCCATGAGGCATAGATCGGCTGATCCGGGGAGACCGAGAAGCTCAGCGCGTGCGGAAACCCCACGCAGTCGATCTCTACGTCGTAGAAGCCCGGCACTGGCGACCCGGCTCTTTCCACCTTCGTGATGGCTATCAGGAGCTCCTCTGTCGGATGGCTGTCCTGCCTGTGTTCCAGCCATAGCGTCTGCCCCTCAGCCAGGCCGACGCTGAGTACGACCCTAGACTGGCACGGGTTTCCGTCACTTTGGTCGTCAGGGACGCATTTTTGGATTTCAAGGCCCCCCAGGAGGCCATAGTTGTAGCTCGACGCCGCCGCGGGCGCGTTGCGGTCGAGCGTCGCGATGGCATAGGGGGCGGCGGTGATCGCTTGGCGCGGAGCCAGGGTGGTAAAGGCGCCGCCGCCCGCGGGCGAGCGCACACCGATCTGCAACCAGCGGGCTCGACCGTTCATTGCGCCCACGCCGAAGTCCAGCGTGGTGGTAAACAGGCCGTTGCTGACGCTTACCGCCGGGACGCTCAGCGTAGAGCCGACCTGATTGCCGCCGGTGGGCGGATCGCCGGCACCGACGGCGTCCCACAGGCTGAACTCGAAGTCGGCCGTCCCGGTCAGCGGGACGCCGGTCTGCTTGAGTTGTCCCTGATAGGTGAACCCCGTGGTCAGCGGGGTCTGCGCGTACAACGCGCCCGACGCAGGGACGAGCCACGAAGTGGCCAGGACAATGTACCGTGTGGAATGCTTCGTGTTCATCGTTCAATCTCCGTTAGGTTTCGTCGGGCCGCCTCGACCAGCGGCCCGAGTTTCAAGTCACGGTCGTCACATTGATCCGGCGAAGGCCATCTGGAACAGGGCGGCATCGTTGAGATCCACGTCGCCGTCGATGTCGAGGTCAGCCGCGTCGCAACCCTGCGGATATCCGGTGTCCGGGCCGTCCAGGCACTCGACGAAGATGAAGCAGTCGTCGAGGTCGACGTCCCCGTCACCGTCCAGATCGCCGCTGACCGGATCGCACTCGTCAGGGAAGCCGTTGCCGTTCATGTCATCGCTGGTGCCGTCGGCGATGTCACATTCGTCAGGCACGCCGTTCGTGTTGCAGTCTCCGGCGACATGGATAACGCCGATCGCGTCGAGGTCGAACCCGGCGGAGCCACCCCCCGCACCGTCTCCCACACCATCAAGGCGGATGTACCGAACCACGCTCAGACCCGAGGACCCGATGTCGTACGACCGGGCGAACGCGTCATCGGCGTTCATCTCATCGCCGGGGATCCGCACGACGGGTCCCTCTGAATCGATGATCGAGTAGAAGTCGACTCCGTCGGCGCTGACGGCGACGTCGTCGAGGCTGTGGAATTCGGGTCCGCCCTGATCGACCTCGTACACATTGAAGTCCGGGCCGGCCGCGTCGGCCGCGAGTGCGTCGACGAGGTCATAGGTGACGACCTGGCCGCCGATGCCGGCGTACTGATCATCCGGCGGGCCGGTAAAGGTTTGATCACCAGCGCCGGTGGTGTTCTCAAAGAGGGTCCAGGGGAACGGCGCGCACTCGCACCCGTCCGTGAGGCCATTGTTGTTGCAGTCAACTCCAACAGCTACTTCATAGGCCCCCATATCGATTTCGCACTGCTGAATCCGCGGACCGCCGCCCATGTCGGCCGTGATTCCGGCCGGTAGGGCTTCGTCATTGCCGGCGTCGATGGCAGGCGAAGTGCTCATAAGACGAAGGTCATCGTCTTGGGTCCCCGGTGTGTTGTCCGGGCCGTCGGCGTCCATGAAGCGCGGATCGGCGTCCATGTTCCCCATGCCCGCCCAGCCGCCTTCGACACAGCTGTAGGTCACGTTCGCCGGACCGTCGATCTGTCCGTTCGCATCGGGTGCCCCCCCGTTCCAGAGGATGCAGTTGGTCAGCGTGGGAACGCTACCACCGGCGCTGCTCACGCTGTCTGCGGCGGCCACGCTGTCGTTACGGCTGAACGTGCAGTTGATGATCGTCGGGCTGCTGCCCAAGTTGTGCATCGCGGCACTCTCCGCCCCCCCGGAGGTGTTACCACTGAAGGTGCTGTTGGTAATCACAAGGTCGCTGTTGACGTTCTCCATGGCCATCCTGGCCGTGGCGTTCCCGGTGAAGGCGCAGCGATCAAGCGTGCCCGTGCAGTCTTCACTCAACATCACCTTCTGGCCTTCGTTGCCGCTGAAGGTACAGTCGACGAGCGTGAGTGCGCTGCCGGTGCTGAACAGTGCCGAGACGAGACTACCGTTGTTCGTGAACCGGCAATTGCGAAGCGTGGGGCCGGCATAGGCGACCTCCATCGCGGGCATAATCCCCCCTTGCGACGGAGGCAGGTCCTGTGTGAAGGTGCAGTCGGTGAAGGTCGGCGCGCCGCCATCGCACAAGACGCCGCGTGCGAACCCTCCGGTCATGCCCCCCGAATACTCGCGGTGGAAATTGCAGTTGCGTACGGTTGGCGAGCCGACGCTGTACAGGCCGTTGGTGGGCGGACAGGGGGGGCAAGCAGCCGCCACGATCTTGAATCCGTCGAGAACCGCCGTCGCATCGATGCCCGCCTCAGCGACGACGGCCGGAATGGGCCCAACCCAGGAATTGTAGCCGGACCGGATGATCGACGCCGAGGGACCCGCCCCCAGGATCTCGACCTGGTTCAGCATCGTGATTGCGGCCGGGTGATCGTATAACCCGGCGGCGACATGGATGACCCCGGGCGCCTCGATGAAGAGCACCGCCTCGAACATCGTGTCGAACGCGTCGTATCCCCAAGTGTGGCCGTCGCAATTCCCCGCTGTGTAATCATCGTCGACCCAGATTTCGTTCGGCGAGCTGGGTGTCATGTACGCGGCGACCGCAGCGCCGGTGTTGTCGATGACTCGCGCGTTGTCTCTCGTACCGGTGCCTGTGGGTGCATCGAAGACGCCGTTGCCGTGGTCGACATCCGGGTTGGAGAAGTGTGAAATCCGGGTGTGCCCCGGATCGTCATTATAGGCCATCGTCGTGCGGTACCACGACAGGGGCAAGACGTGATAGCGATGCCCGAAGCCGTAGTCGTAGATGGTGGGGTCGTTGCCGGCTCCGTTGTCGCTCGGGTGATGGTGGCAACTGAAGTTGTGGCCCAGTTCGTGGGCGAAAGTGCCATTGCTCACGGCATAGTCGGCCACCGTTACGCTGAAGGCCAGGTCGGCTGACATGGCGACGACGGGTCTGTACCCAATGCCTGCCGTGTCCGGGTCGAGGGCGAAATCATCGACAATGAGCGCAACCAGGTCGGCACCCAGATAGGTGCGCCATCCGTGGACCTCGTCCATGTAGCCGTCGCCAACCTCCCTGAGACGCTGGAGATCCGTTCCTGCTTCCCCGGATTCCACGTAGCCGACGCGCCAGGCCGCGGCCAATTCAACACGGTGAGAGATGTTGCTGTTGGCGAATCGATCGTTTGTGTCGGCGATGCAGGCGTTGGCCAGAGCCTGCGTGCCGCCTGGGGCGCTCGCGGCCGTTGTGGACACGACCAGCACGGAGATGGTCGAGCCACGGGAGCCCGCGTCGCCGCCCCGAATTTCCTCTGGGGCGATTTCGTGCGGGTCGACGACCGGAGCGATACCCCCGCCGCAACGCCCTTGCTTGGCCGGATCCACTTCGCGGACAAAGTGGATCCCGTCGCCGCCGGTACGAACCTCATGCGTCCCCTTGGTGATCGAACGGAACACGGCCACCATGACCTCGTCGTGGACGGAGAGGACAAAGCTGCTGAGTTCGTTGTCCGCCAACGAACCGGTCCATGTGTACTCGCCCGGGGCGAGCGAGTTGAAATGCCGGAAGACGGGCTGGACGCTCACGTCGTCGAACAGCTCGATGGTCAGCCCTTCCGGTGGATCCTGTTCCAAGACGCCCAGCATCCCCGGGTCGAGCGTGACGGCCCGACTGCGCACGATCCAGTTCTTGGTCGCTGCCTTCGGGTCCTGGACTTCCTGACCCATCGGAACCAGCAGGCCGCATCCGCCCACCGGCGTGGCGACCTGCGCCGGCGCGTTCGGCTGCTGGCCCCGGGCCGCGATTGTCGCGAGTCCGAGTAGAACAAAGGCAATCATCGCGGGGGCTTTTAGTCTGGGATGACGGTCTTTCATTTCGGGGTCTCCTATGCTGTGCATCCAAGGCGGCGGAAGGTCCTACCCGCTCACACTCGTCGCCATGCCTCCGCGGAGCCTGGGGCACTTCGCTGGCGGCATCGCGCTGGCGGCAGATCGCCGCCGCCATCATCCGGATTGCGTAAAGCGGCCGGGTGGGAGATCATGAAAACTCACTAAGATCGTGAACTACCCGGGCCGACGCCCGTGAGGTGCCGCGCGGGCCGGGTCTTATCGGTGGTTGAATCTTGTTGAACCATGCCCTCGATCGCGATACCATGCGCATAAGGGTCTGTACTTCAAGGAGTTACGAGACGTGGAGTCCGGGGCACCCAACGAGGTGACGCAGATGCTCGCGCGCGCCGCGCGGGGTGACGAGGCGGCCGTCTCTGAGCTGCTGCCGGTCGTCTACGAGAACCTGCGTGCTCTGGCCGGCGACTTCTTCCGCCGCGAGCGATCCGACCACACGCTCCAGCCGACGGCTCTGGTGCACGAAGCCTATGTGAAGCTGCTCGGCTCAGCCGGCGGAGACTGGCAAGGGCGGGCTCATTTCTTTGCAGTGGCCGCACGGGCGATGCGGCAGATTCTCACCGATCATGCCCGGGCGAAGCGTGCCGCCAAGCGCGGTGGGTCAGGACGAGAGCGAATCACGCTGTCGGGTCTCAAGACGCCCCCGGCGACCGACGGTGTTGACCTGATGGCACTCGACGACGCCCTTGCGAAGCTCGGCACCATCGACGAGAGGCAATGCCGAATCGTCGAGCTGCGCTTTCTCGCCGGACTCAGCGTGGACGATGTGGCGCTCGTCCTCGGCATCTCGGCGCCGACCGTCAAACGCGAATGGCGGATGGCCAAAGCGTGGCTCCGCCGCGAACTCGGCGAGGAAGCACCGCCATGAGCGGCGACCGAAAACGCATCAAGGAAGTCTTCTTCGCCGCCGCCGATCTGGACGGGTCCGAGCGCAAGACATTCCTGGACCAAGCCTGTGGTCAAGACGACGAGCTGCGTGGCGAGGTCGAGTCGCTGCTGGCACATGATCACGATGACGAAGATGCGTTCGGTGAGAGCGAGCTGGGTATCGGCCGCGAGTTGCTCGGTGAAGCGCTGGCGACCGGGGCGGAGTCAGGCACGGGGGCCCCTTCGAAGGTCGGGCGTTATCGGGTGCTCAGGAAGATCGGCGCCGGCGGAATGGGAACCGTTTACGAGGCGCAGCAGGATCAGCCACACCGTCGCGTCGCGTTGAAGATGATCCGCCGCGGGGCGATGTCGCGGGGCCTCATGCGGCGTTTTCGGCAGGAGGCGGAACTGCTCGGCCGACTCCAGCATCCGGGCATCGCACAGATCTACGAAGCGGGAGCGATCGAGACCGATTCCGGCCGGCAGCCCTACTTCGCGATGGAGTACGTGGACGGGGAGGAATTGCGGCGGTATGCCGAGCGACATGGACTCGGCACGCGCGAACGACTCGAACTGGTGGCCCGCGTTTGCGATGCCGTCCACCACGCCCACCAGAAGGGCATCGTGCATCGCGACCTCAAACCGGACAACGTGCTGGTCGTCGAGGAGCCCGCGGCGACCAGTGTCGGCGGCGATACTCGATTCGCTCAACTTGGGCAGCCCAAGGTGCTCGACTTCGGCGTCGCCAGGGCCACGGACTCCGACATCCAGGTGACGACGGTCCAGACCGACGTGGGGCAGCTCATCGGCACCGTGCCCTACATGAGCCCGGAGCAGGTAGCCGGTGACTCGCGCGAAGTGGATACGCGCACTGACATCTACGCGCTCGGCGTTCTGATGTACGAGCTGCTCAGCGGCCGTCTGCCGTTCGACCTACGGCACAAGCCGGTCCCCGAGGCGGCGCGGATCATTCGCGAAGATGAGCCGACACGGCTGAGCTCGATCCGCACGATCTTCCGCGGCGACATCGACACCATAGCAACCAAGGCGCTCGAAAAAGACCCGCAGCGCCGCTATCAGTCCGCCGCGGCGATGGCCGCCGACATCCGACGCTATTTGGCCAACGAGCCGATCACGGCTCGTCCGCCGAGTACTTTCTATCAACTCGGCAAGTTCGCCCGGCGCAACAGAGGTCTCGTGGCCGGGCTGGTGTTATCGCTTCTGATTCTGGTGGCCGGCATCGTTTCGTCACTGACGTTTGCCGTGCGCGCCGCACGCGAGCGGAGGCTCGCCGCCGAGAACGAGCGGCGTGCCGTACTGAGTGAGGCTGGTGCCAGAGGCCTGGCGTATCGCGCGAACCTGACTGCCGCGGAGGCCGTCGGTGACACCGATCCGATTCTGGCGCTCCAGCAGCTCGAGTCCGCACCTCCGGAGTACCGCGGCTGGGAGTGGCGTCATCTGTCCGCCAGGCTCGACGCCCGGATTGCGTCGTACCAGGCCGAGCGACCGGTTGGGCGGTACGCTTCGACCGTAGCCCGGCGGGCCGACGGGTTGTTAACCGGCGCGCGGCCGCGTGGTGATGGCATCGAGTTGATCGACCTGGAGTCGGGCGAGGCGGTGGCGGTCTTCAGCGACGGAGACGGCGTTCTGACCGCCCCCTGTCTGTCGCCAAGCGGCACGCACCTGGCGACACTCTTGTCGCCGAAGGGCCGGCTCGACGCGGAAGATGGCGAAGCCACCACAGGGAAGGACAAGTTCGTCGTCTGGGACACTGCGACGGGCAAGCGCCTGCTCGAAATCCCCGCCGGCCCGATCGACGCGCAGTATACGCGCTTTAGCCCTGATGGTTCGTTGGTCGCGACTCTGTTGAACGACGGGAGCCATACGATTCGTGAGACTTCGACGGGTTCGGTTCGATCACACACGCCCCTCGACCTGCCGAGCAGTACGAAGTTCACGGTTTTCGACCGGGAGGCAAAGCGCGTGGCTATCGCTGCCTACAGCCGGTCACGCGAATTGACGCTGACCGTCAACTCGATAGCCGGAGAGCGGCTCGCTTCGAGGGTGCTCGTTGATGGCGTCCGTTCGCTCGCATTCAGCCCAGATGGCGCGCTGCTCGCCGTCGGACAGTATGAGGAGAGGATCCTGCTTCTGGATTCGTCCACATTAGAAATCTCGCGCGCGCTCTACGGCCATAAGACGAGCGTCACGGGGCTGGCTTTCTCTTCGGATGGCTCCTACCTGGCGAGTTCATCCTCCGACGGTACCACCCGCATCTGGGAGGTCTCTGCGGGCGACACCTTGCGCGTGTTCGTCGGCGGGAATGCCAAGTCGCTTGCCTTCTCCGGGGACAACGCACTTTTGGCCGGTGGCGCCGCCGATGGGCTTCGGGTGTGGTCCTGGAGGCAAGACGCACGCCTCGTGCTGCGCGGGCACGAGAGCTACGTCTACTGCGCGGCCTTCAGTCCGGAACCCGGCGAGCCCGGACTCATCGCTTCGAGTGCCTGGGACAACACGGTGCGATTGTGGGACGCGCTGACCGGCGATCCGCTCGCCGTCCTCTCAGCGTCCTCCCCATTCGAGGCGATGGCCTTCACGCCGGACGGCACGCGACTGCTTGCGCACGACGGGAAGGATCCCTATCGCTTTGCCGTTTGGGATCCGGCCACTGGCGCGCGCCTTACGTCGCCTCGCATGGCGTCCGACATTGCGCTGTTCGAGACGCTGAAGTCCACGGAGACGAGTTGGCCGGAGCATTTTTCTCAGATCACTCGAGGCGACCACAGGAGGTACAGACTCTTCATGAGTCCGGACGGAAGCCTCATGGCCCGTCGGGACGAGACGGGTCTTCAGGTCATCAACGTAGCCACAAATGAGCAGGTCTTCCACCTGGACAAACTGACGAAAGCCCACTCTTCACTGGCTTTCAGCTCGGATGGAACCTTGCTGGCGACTTGTTTCGAGGAACTGGGGCCCACCGTCTGGGATATCGCCGGCGGCGCAAAGCTGGCGAGCCTGTCCGGCCACATCGGCGATGTCTACGGGTTTGCCTTTAGTCCGGACGGTTCGCGACTCGTAACCGGTGGGGACGACGGAAACATCATGCTCTGGGATACGGAGTCGTTCGAACGAGTCGCCGTTCTTCCCGGGCACAAGGCCTACGTACATGCCGTTGGCTTCAGCCCCGACGGCACGATGCTCGTCTCCGCCTCCGGCGACGGCACCGTGCGCGTCTGGGATTCGGTTCCACCCGGCAATCGCCGGCGGAATCTCCAACGCTTGAAGCAACTCCGGCGCGAAGCCGAACTTATGGTGGACCGTTTGCTCGACGAGCTTGGCGATCCACTGACCGTAGCCGATCACCTCCGTGCCGATACCGCGCTGACCAACTCACTTCGCCAAGCCGCACTGAGGGTGCTCCTGCGAGGGTCCACGGCGGGCCGACCAACCGGGTGATTTGGCGGCCAAATGCGCCAAGCAGGACCCCAAGTCCTCTTCGGTGGATTCGTAAGTGCCATTAGGGTCGCCCGTTACGTCACCGCTGGAACGCTCTTGAAGACCGTCAGGTGCGAAAGTGCCTCGGGGGGACCGAGTCCCTCCTCCTCCGGTTGGTCGGTGCATCCCACTGAGTCACAGCGCAGAGCCGCAGGCTTTAGCCTGCGCGGCTGTGACGCACGAACCGCCCGAGCAACTCATCGGGCGCCGACGGCGACCAGCAGACGCACCACTCCTCAGCCGCGCGTCGGGGCGCCGTCTCGGAGCGGATCGCTCTACGCGCTAGAGTGGCGTGCTTTGCGCATTTGTCGCTTCACTTGGCGGTGCGAGAAGTTCATTCAGCCGATCGAACGCGTACCGCTGGACAAGACCCTGAACGCCTGCAGCGACGCCTGAATCACAGCGTTCGACTTCGGCGCTCAGCTCGTTCAGCGCGAAGACGTCCAGCCGGACCGCCGCGTCACGCATCCGGCTCAACAAGCCCGAAGGGAGACGAGCTACATCCTCTTTCGACAGAGCGACCAGCGCCACTCCGCCGGCCGCGGACGGCGCCTCATCTTCGTAGAGGTATTCAACCCCCAGATGCTCAGCCATCACCGCGAACAGTTCGTCCTCACGGACGGGTTTGCGGATGAAAGCGTCGCATCCCGCCGCCAGCACCTCCTCTCGATCTTCCGCGAACGCGCCGGCCGTGAGCGCGATGATCACGGGAGAGCCTTCGCCCGCCTCGGCTCTGATACGGCGAGTGGCTTCGAGCCCGTCCATCACGGGCATGCGTACGTCCATCCAGATCAGCTCGGGTGACAGCGCCCGCCACTTCTCGACAGCCTCGCGGCCGTTCGCGGCCGACTGCACCTCGAACCCGATCGTCTCCAAGAGGCGAACCAGCAAATCACGGTTGGCCGTTACGTCCTCGACCACGAGAATGCGCCTCGAGCGCTGGCCGTTGTCGAGCCCGACGACGCGCCGCTCCGACGTGCGCCTTCGGCGTTCCACGAACTCGCCTCGCGGCGCGTCGATGTCGAACCTGAAGACGCTTCCCCGACCGACTTCGCTCTCGACGGTGATCTTACCGCCCATCAGGTGCACGAACCGCTGGCTGATCGCGAGGCCCAACCCCGTCCCCTCCGGAACCGCTCGACCCACATCCGCTTGGTAGAACGCCTCGAACAGCGAGCCCAACTGATCCGCACCGATGCCGGGCCCGGTATCCTCGACCTCGACGTACAGACGCCCGCACGGTCGGGCCGCTGCCCCCTCGGTCTTCCCGTCCTCGGCATACGACGCGCGCGCGGTCACGGCCCCCTCCGTGGTAAACTTCACGGCGTTGCCGAGCAGGTTGATCATGACCTGCCGCAGCCGTCGTTCGTCGCTTCGAATACACCGGGGAAGCCCGGGCGATTTCTCGACACGAATCTGCACATCCCTGTCGCGGGCGCGCAATCCGAACATGCTGTCGAGTTCATCCAGCAATTGATGCACATCGAAATCCGCCACATCCAGCGTGGTGCGGCCGGCCTCGATCTTGGCCATGTCCAGCACGTCGTTGATGAGGTCCAGCAAGTGCTCGCCGCTGCTTCGAATGGTCTGGAGGAATTCTCGCTGGCTGTCGGTGACACTGGGATCCCTAGCCATGAGCTGACTGTATCCCAGGACGGCATTCATCGGCGTCCGGAGTTCGTGACTCATCCGTGCCAGAAACTCGCTCTTGTACCGACTCGCCGACTCCGCTTCCTCTTTCGCTTTCAACAGCAGGTCCTTCTGCAACCGGCTCTCGAGAACGAGCGCGACGAAGTTGGCGAAGTTGACGAGGAATGGCTCGTAGACGCCGAAGACCTTTGGCAGGTCAATCGCCAGCGCCAGACTCCCGTGCGCGTGGTCAGTCGTGGTCAGCGGAATCACGTGGAGCCCGGGAAGCCCCGCTGCCGGGCAGGGCGGGATGGTAGTGCTCGACTCGCCGGCGCCGAAATCGGCGAACTCACACTCCCCACACGTGTCCAGCGGAAACTTACCGGCATGTGCCGATGCGCCGCGCAGACATGCCCGGCATCCGATGACGCCGGGCACCGCGATCATCGCCTGCGCGGTGAACTCGGCCACACGCTGGGCGCTGGGCATGACGAGCAGTACGGTGGGCGTGGCAAGGAGCTCTCCCAGGACACGCGGATCATGGGCGGGCTTCTTCGGGTCCCGGTACCGCTCCCTGAGATTGGCCTCGATCGCGTTAGCCATAAGCGGAGGCTGTCGGGCGGAACTCCTCGAGGAACTCCTGCGGCTTCATGTAGTACGGATTGCGCACGATCTGACCGTGTACGATCATCATCGGGTGCACCTTGAGCACATTCAGTAACGTAGCCCCGTCGAACTGACGGGCATCGTACTGACAGATCGGCGTGACGGGCTGTGTCTCGCTGATGTTGTTGATGCGTGCTTCGTACTCCACAAGGCACTCGGAGCCCGGAACGCCTTTGAGCGCCCAAGACATCTCGCCGCTGACGCGCGCGCCGACGAAGCCGGCACTCACGGCCTTATCATAGGCGCCGCCCAATCTCTCGAGCATGCCCGTCGGGACGAACCGCCCGCCGGGGCAGTACACATCCTCCGCCGTGTACACACCGAACCTGTCGTCCCGATCCGTGTCGTCCAAATCCACGCCGCACTCCGCCACCCAGTCACGGACTTCATCCGCGTCAGTCTTGTCCGTGAAGTAACCGACCTGCTCTCCCTCGGTGACCCCGTCTGCGAGGAACCTCGCGAGGACCGTCTTGCGCTGTTCATCGTCGTCGTAGATCAGGCACATATGCGTGCCCTCGGGAAAGTGATCGCACGAGGACCCGAGCGTGATCTCTCTTCTTGTTGTGGGCATGAGCCGTCTCCTTTCGTCAAAGCGTCTCGCCGCGCCGGTCGCCTGCTCGACCCTCGCGGGCTCCGCAGATCGGCGACAAGCCCGAACCCGGCGACGGTAGAACATCTCGCATCGACCGGCCTCCACGGTCGCGCGCCCCTTCGGTGACGGCGCGCCGACCGTGCGGCCAGACAGCCTCCACGGGCCGCGCGTCTTCCCGGTTGAGGGCCGTGGATGGACGGTCTTTGAGGAACTCCTGCGGCCTCATGTAGTAGGGATTCCGGACGATCTGCCCGCCCACGATCATCATGGGATGCACCCTGTGCACGTTGAGGATCGTCGCCCCGTCGAACCGCCGAGCGTCGTACTGACATACTGCGGTCACGGGATACTCTGACACGACGTCGTTGACGAGGGCCTCGTACTCCATGAGTCGATCACACCCCGGGAGGCCGCGCAGCGCCCACGACATCTCTCCACTGACCCGGATACCGGGGCAACCACAGCCGATCGCATCATCGTAGCCTGCGCGGAGGCGGCCCAGCATCTTCTCCGGGACGAACTCCCCATCCGGGCAATAGACATCCTCGGCAGCGAGCACCTGGAAGCGGCCGTCTTGCCGCGGCTCGGACGTGTCAACACCCGATTCTTCCAGCCATTCGTAAACCCGCTCGGGCTCAGTCTCGTCCGCGAAGTAGCCCACCCTCTCTCGCGACACCAGACCGCTCTCGATAAACTTCGAAATGATATTGAGCCGCTGTTCTTCATCATCGTAGATGAGGCACATGTGCGTCCCCTCCGGAAAGGACCCACACGTGAACCCCATGCCGACCACTCGTCCGCGAACACCCATTTGACACTCTCACTTTCTGGCTAGGCGCCGGTATGACCCGTCGCGACCGACGATACCGACCCAACCGACACACCCTTCATCGACTCCTGTTCCTGTTCCTTCTCGGCTCCGAGAAGGCGGCCAGCCAAGGTTTCGAGTTCGCACACCTGAAATGGCTTCCGCAGCAATACCATCTGTTCGTCGAGCTGATCCTCCACGTCGGCGTCCACTCCGCCGGTGATGATGATCGCCGGTGTTCGAACGCCCTGGCTCCTGAAATCGCGCAGGCAATCGAGCCCGCCGCGTCTCGGAAGGTCTACGTCGGTGACGAAGAGCCGGATCTCGTCCCGAAACCGCTGAAAGGACTCGATCAACGACGGACCGTCATGCGCTTCGATCACGCGATAGCCGCGCGACGTCAGTGCCGTGGCTAGAATCCTCCGGACGTGCCAACTGTCCTCGGTGAGGACCACCAGTTCGCCGTGCCCCGTCACCGCCACCGCTCCCTGTCCGTGGGGCTCGATTTCAGCAGGGACTTCGAGCGCGGGAAGCGTCACCGTAAACTCGGCCCCTTGTCCGACCTCGGACCGGACCTCGATGCGGCCGCCGTGATCGGTCACGATTCCGTGGATGATGGCGAGCCCCAGCCCGGTTCCCCGTCCTCGCGGTTTCGTCGTGAAGAACGGCTCGAAGATCCGCTCCTGCACTCCCTTTCCGATCCCGACCCCGGTGTCCGCCACCACCAGACGAGCCACGGCCCCGGCAGCGGAGGGCTCGCCGACGGACGCAGCCGCGGCTCCCTCCGTCTTGACGGATCGGTCGAGCGTCACCGAAATCCGCAGCTTTCCACCGTCGGGCATCGCATCACGCGCATTGATCGCCAGATTCATCACAACCTGTTGGAGTTGCGTGGCGTCCGCGAGCACCCACACCGGTGGTCCCCCCGGGAGCTCTGTGGACAGGTCGATTCCTGCCGGAAGCGCGGAACTCAAGAGTCGAACGGTTTTCTCGACGAGGCCGTGAAGCTCGACACGCTCCTTCTTCGCAGCCGTCTTGCAGCTGAAGGTCAGGAGTGACCGTGTCACACCGGCGGCCTGCTGAGCAGCGTCCTCGATGCCCTCCAACATCGCGCCGACCTTTCGATTCTCGCCCACGGCAGTCCGCGCCAGCTCCGCGTACCCCGTGATGGCCGTCAGCAGGTTGTTGAAATCGTGGGCCACCCCACCTGCGAGCTGCCCCACCGCCTCCATCTTCATCGCATGGTGGAGTTGTTCTTCGAGTTGAAGCGTCCGCGTAACGTCGCGCTTGACACCCACATAGCTGATGATCGTACCTGACGCGTCGCGCACCGGTGAGATCGTGGCGTCCTCGACGTAGCGCGATCCGTCCCGCCTCTTGTTGACGAATCGTCCGGTCCAGACCTCTCCACGAGCGATCGTCTCCCAAAGCTCACGATAGAAGGCCTCGTCATGCTCCCCGCTCTTGATCATCCGTGGATTCCGCCCGATCACCTCCTCCCGGGAGTACCCGGTCACGTTCTCGAAAGCCCTGTTGACATAAGTGATGGTTCCCTCCGTATCCGTGATGACGATGGTGTCGCTTCCCTGCTCTACGGCAAGGCCGAGGCGGTGCAGCTCCTCCTCAGCGCGCGCACGCTCGGCGATCTCCCTTCGCAATTCAGTGTTGGCTTCCTCGAGTTCGGCGGTGCGCTCCAGGACCTTTTCTTCGGACTGGTTGCGCGCCTCCCGCAACTCGATGTTCTTCCTTTCGAGTTGCGTTCGCATTTGGTGAAGCGACAAGTGGGCCTTGACGCGCGCCAACACCTCCTCAGGCTGGAAGGGCTTGCCGATGTAGTCCACGCCGCCCACTTCAAAGGCGATCGTCTTGTCGCGTGTGTCATCGAGCGCGCTGATGAAGATCACCGGAACTTCACGCGTGCCGGCCATCGCCCGCAGACGCCGGCATACCTCGAACCCGTCCATGTCGGGCATCTTGACGTCGAGCAGGATCAAATCCGGCGGCTCCGCCTCGGCGGCCCGAAGGGCGAGTGGCCCGTTCGTCGCGGGGCGCACCCGGTAGCCCTCGGCCTCGAGGATCCGTGCCAGGTGTGCGAGGCTGGGAGGCGTATCGTCGACGATCAGAACGTTGCCTTGATCTGCGGTGATCATGTGTCACCCGGCGTCGGCAGTTGTTCAACTAGCCGATCGAACTCGAAGCCACGGCCGAGGTATCGATCGCCGGCCGCATTCCGCATGCCGTGCGCATCGACCTCGGTAATCAGCTCGCCGAAGTCGCACCACACAGCCGTAACGCGCAGGCCACATCGACTGACTCCATTGGCTCGCGCGCTTCGTTGGGAGCTTCGATGTGGCCGACATCTACCACCTGGATGTCGAACGGGCGGCCGCAGCACCGACGAACGCATTCCGATGCCCCGTGCTTCAGTTGCAGTCAACTTGCGTCGGATCGCGCGACACCAACGGACGTGATTCCCGGGACCGATAAAGCCCGCCTCATTCAAGACGGAGTCGCTCGAACCGGCGCGGACACACGGGAGGCGCTTGACGAATCGGCAAATGCCCAACCGCACTCAAGCAGAAATCGCCGCCCGTGAACGACGATCGGACTCTTCACACGTTATCGAATCGCGGCCGGTTCGCGCTGAACTCGACACACCTCGGATGACGCTCCGCGCCGCTCCGGGCACTTCTTCCCGGACTCCAACAAAGGCGGATTCCACGAGCCATTTCGGTTTCTCACTCCGGCCCGCGGTATTTGATACTCTACTCGATGAAGGAGCGCACCCACTACGTACCACTAAGCGCCACGGCCGCGGAAGCGCTTGCGCAGACCGACGCCTGCGACTTCGAGCTCTATCTGCCGGGTGCCAACGGCAAGGAACCGGTGCTCTATCGCAAGGCGGGAGACGGTGTGGCTGCGCCGGACTTCGAACGCGTTCGGGCCCGCGGCGTGCCCTACCTCTTCGTGCGTGACGGCGACCTCGAGCGCATCGGGGGCTCCCTGGAATCCCGACTCGCCGAGTTGCTCAGCCGTGCCGATCTGGCGCCGCAAGACAAGGCTCAACTCGGACACAAAGCGGGCGTCTCGGTGGCCACATCGCTCATCAACGATCCTCGGGTCGAAGGCAGTTGCGACCGCGCCGCGCGCGTCGTGGACAACATGATCGACGGCCTGCTGCACGATCCGGCAGCCGGGGCCTACCTCATCCAGATGGCGGAGCACGATCGCTCGACGGCCGGCCACATGTACATGGTGTCGATGCTCGCCGTGCTCTTAGGTTCGGAGGTCTTCGGTCCGGATCGCGAGGTCCTTCGCGCACTGGGCCTGGCCGGTATGCTCCACGACATCGGCAAACTGGCGGTTGACCCGGCCATACTCCAGAAGACCGGACCTTTGACGCAAGACGAAGTGTTGCTGCTTCAACAGCACCCCATCGAATCGGTCCGGCTGATCGGTAGCGACCCCAACGTCACACCGGACATGAAGCAGATGATCATTCAACACCACGAGCGCCTGGACGGCCTCGGCTATCCGCTCGGCGTCGGCGAGGAAGACCTGTTGGACGGGAGCAAGGTTCTTTCCATCGTCGATTCGTTCCACGCCATGATCGGAATGCGTTCGTACCGCGATCCTCTTACGGCTGACGATGCCAACCGACTGCTGGAAAAGCAATCCGGAAGACAGTTTGCCCCCGAGTATCTCGCATGCTGGTTCGACTTGTGCGAGCGCTCGACCGAGTTCATCGAGGCCGAGTCGCTGATCGCACCGCCGCCCGGCGGCAGTGACACCTCGTCCCGGCACGAACACCTCAAGAATCCATCGCCGCCGAAGAATGTCGGCTCACGCCAGGTGCGATATGTCTGTCGCAAAGACTCGCGCGTGCGATGCATATACGCAGGCCGGCTCTCCGGTGTCAGCGCTGCCGACAACGAGTTCCTCGCCTCGGTTCACGACGTGTCCCGATCCGGACTCTGTATCCGATCACCCCACCCGATGTTCCGTGGAGAGGTGTTGCACGTACGAATCGACGCACAGCCCGCCCCGGTTTGGGTCAAGGCCACAGTCGCATGGTGCCGGCAGCATGAGCCGGAGCAGTACCGCGCCGGCCTGCATTTGCACTACCGAATCGAGGCGGACGATGTGTTCAGCGAGGCTTCGGTCCGAGGCTTGGCCGGCGACGAAGGTCACAGGCTCGCGAAGTAGCCGTCCGGCCACGTATCGAGCGACACCTACGGCGTATCAAACGTCCGCCACGCCGGCAAACGGTCGAATATTCCCGGTGAGCTTCTCCAGCGTGACCGGCTTACTCAGATCGAGCGGCAGGAAGACACCGTGGTTGTGCTCGCTCGCGAGGATGATCATCCGGTCGTGCAGCACGTCGTAGCCGGTTTCCTGCGGTTGGTGCCCGCAGATGAACAGATCCACATCGAGCAGGTCCGCCAGCGTTTTCAGCGCCGCTTCCGTGTGGTAGCGCCCCCACACCATCATATGGGCCGAACCGCGTTCCCCGAGATCGATGCGGTTCATCTTCCGCCCGAGCACGGCCGCGTCGAAGCTCGGTAGCTGAAACGGACCTGGAAGCGAGTGCGACAGGAAGACGCGGTTCGGTGTGCGCGCCGCCAACGGGAACGAACGGATAAACGCCTCGATGGCCTCGAGCACTTTCAACGCACCCTTGCCGTAGCATTCCTCGACGCCCCGGTCAAAATCTCTCGTCACGATTCGTCCGTTCTTCGAGATTTCATGGCCGGTCACCTGGGCCAACTCGTGGTTGCTCAACAGGAAATGAACCTGATCCGGAAACGAGCACTTCCAGCGGGCGGTCTCGAGCAGAACTTCGTGCGACGTGTCGAACGCGTCCAGAGCCTGCACGTCCTCGTGAATCAACTCGTGCAGCATCACATGCCGGGCGGAAAACTGCCCGAGGTGGCAATAGTGCTGGAGTTTCTGAAAATTCCGTCGGTGTCCGTGCAGATCGCCGGTCATGACGACCTGCCCGTAGTTGGGAAACTTCAGGAGACACCCCTCGCGCAGCGGATCCTTCAGGTTCAGTTCGGCGGCACTCCGAAAAACCGCGGCGGCTTCCTTGGCGTCCTTCATTCAGTTCCCTCGGCGCGCTCGGAGGTTTCTTCCGAAGACGGCTGCGAATCCGCCTGCCACTTCAGACGAGCGTTCTCACGATGCTTCTTCCAGAGTTTCTGTACCACCGCCAGCCTGGCCAATAACTGAGCCATGTCGGACGGACGGTCGTCCGCGTTCTCACTGCAACATTCCATCACGAGCTTGGATAACGACAGTGGGATTTTATCGTTGAGTTCGACCGGGGCAAGCGGGCGATCGGAACTGACGATCCGCATTCCGCCGCGCGCGTCGGTTCCCTGGATCACCGTCGGATAGTTCTCCGAGGTGAGCAGCCAGTACATCGTCGCCCCGAGGTTGTATACGTCCGTTCGCGCGTCTAGCGGCATCCGCCGGACCTGCTCCGGCGCAATGTAGTCGGGCGTACCCTGGATCCGCTCCTTCTTGTGACCCATCGGGCACGATTGCCCGAAGTCGATGATGTTCAACGCACCTCGAGCACCGAGGAGGATGTTCGTCGGCTTGATGTCACTGTGAACGAATCCCGCTTCGTGCAAGGCATGCAGGCCCGTGGCGATGCGCTGCGTCACGGTCAAGAACGTGTTCAGACGATTGGGGCGAGCCTTCTCCATGGTCATGCCTTCAAAGTAGTCCATGACCACCATGATCTCGCGGATCGCCAGAAGTCTCCGCACGCGATGGATCTGCAGGCTCCGGCGGAGATACCGGTGCTCGACCCGGCTGGAAACGCTGTATTCCGTCTCGGCTTGCTCGACGAATCGGTCGTCGTCGGGACCGTCGCGGACGACATGCTTCACCGCCACCTTAGCGCCCGTCTTGACCTCGATCGCCAGGTTGATCGTCGAGCGCGCACCGACCCCGATCTGTTTCGTGATACGGTAACCCGGTAAAGACAGACCCACTGGCCGCTCCGTCCCGCCTTCAGCACTCCCTTCGCCCCGACCGTCCAGACCCAAGCCATTCCGACGGACAGAGCCGCCCATCCGCACGCAACGCACAGGCTCTCATTCAACCGCGCCACGCCGCACCCCTTATGGCGGCGGAAACCGGCGGCCTCATTCTACGATTATCGCCCCGTCAGCGGGAAGGGCAACATGTACGCGACGCCCCGTCCGTCCCGCCGACGTATTGCCCTCTATATCGGCACACTTCCCCAGTCCTGCTTAGCAGCCAGGCTCGCGGCACCATCTGCCCGGATTCCCGCTAATCCGGCCGACAGACGACCCGATCACGGCAGCAGCGATCGCGCAGGCGACGCCGGAGCTATCTGAACCGCCCTTTTCGCCAGGGCCCGGGCCTGCTCCGTATCTCCGAGCTTGTGAGCGGCAAACGCCGCTTTTTCCAGGAACTTCCCGTTGCCCGGCTCCAGCTCGGTCAGCATCTTGTACTCACGAAATGCGCTTCGAGTGTCGCCGATTCGCATGCTCACTTCACCCAGCGCGTCGTGAACCTCCACGTCGAAGGGGTTCACGTACAAGGCCTGTCGATACCAGTGCTGTGCCTCGGTCAGCCGCCCCTTCGCCTTGTAGATCCGACCGAGCTGTGCGTGAACACCCACGTCATTCTCGTCTATCCGGGCGAGCTCCAGCAGTTGGGGCAGCGCTGCGTCGTAATTCCCGGCCTGGAGGTGGAGACCGCCCAACCCGCGCCAACTCGCCGGGTCCCGGGGGCAGACCCGCTGACGGCGCTCGCGCGGCTCGCGCGCGCGCTCCGGCTCACCACGCGACAACGCTATCTCAGCCAGGTACCTCGGGGCCGTGGCGCCCTTCGGATCGGCGACCCACAGTCGGTCCAGCACAGCCACCGCCTCTTCCAGGTATGCCTCCCGAGCCGGGGCCATCAGCTCCTGTTTGGCGTACCGAACCAGCACGTTCGCCAGTACATCCAGAGCACTGACCTGCTTGGGATCCAGCTCGAGCGCCCGGCGGGCGCTCTTGAGTGCCTCGTCCCACTCTTCGGCATCGAACTCAGCCCTGGCCAGTCGCCCGATCAGCGTACCATCATCAGGTCGTTCCTGAAGCGCCCGGCGCAGCTCGTCGACATCCTCCGGCGGCGTCGATTCAAAGCCCCATCCGGCAATCTCTCTTTTCGCCCATTCCGCAAAGGCCGCGTCGAAGTCGCTCGGTTCGATGCCGAGCTGCTCCACGAAGACGCGCCGCGGCGTCTGCCCCTCACGAAATCGCCGCAACATCGCATTGAATGACTCGTAGCCGAACCGCTCGACGATGTATTCGCACATCCACTCGCTCTGCGCATACGCCATCTGCCGATCCGTCGGTTTCTTCGGCCGGATGAAACCCCAGTCGATCGACTCCAGCGTGAACAGCTCGTCTCTCCTCGCCGCCTCCGCAAGCAGTTGGCACCAGAAGAAACCGCGCTCGGCATCTTCCTGGAACACCGCAAGTCCCTCCGTGAACCAGTGAGGGATCCGGTTTTGCGTGGCTGCCAGCGTCACCGTGTGCGTGAATTCATGCTTGAGCACTGATGCATAGTTGTAGGGGCCGGACAGATCCGTCGACTTGCGCGGCGATGCCATCGCGATGACCCGGCCCGTACACGCCCCGACCGTGTGGATCCAGGGCTTGCCGGTAATCCGCACCGCGAAGGCCCGCTGGGTCGGGAACATCTCGACGATCGTCTTCTCGGAAAGTGGGAACTCGTAGTCTCCCACCACGTCCTCGTAGATCTCTTCGAGATAGGCAGCCACGTATTCGCCGAGCCCCGGATCACGCGTGGCATCGTGCCGCACGATGAAATGCGCCGTCTCGTGGCGAGCGTACCCCTCGAGAGAATCGAGCAGTTCGAGCGTGAACTTCGTCTTCTGATTGTAGGGGTCCAGGACCCACGCACCGTCGAGCGCCTCACGCGCCTTGTCCTCCTTGCCCCATTGCATGTACATCAGACCCAACTCGGTACGCACGTTCGCGTCCGTCGGATCGTATTCCATGGCCACGAGGTACTCCCGCTCGGACTCCGGGTACTGCCGGATGCCGCCGACGGCGTCGCCGAGTATCTTGTGGAGCAAGGCGCAACGCGGGTTCACCTTGGCCACGCGCCCCCGGGCTTTCTCGAGGATGGCTCGATCGTAGAGGCAGGCGCCCGCAGCCGCCCGGATCGATAGCGCGGTCAAGTCGTCGCTGTTGATCGAAAGCGCCTTGTCGATCTCATCGAGTGCCTGGCGATAGCGGCGCTCCATAATCAGTGTCGACGCTCTCAGATGAATAGCGGGCGCGTGCGCCGCATTCACCGCCAGCGCCAATTCGGCACGCCGCTCGGCCTCCTCGAAATCCCAACGCGACAGGGCCACGTCCCCCAATCCGACGTGCGCTTCGCAGAGATTCGGGTTGATCTTCAGGGCGGCTTCGTAATCGCTTACGCTGCCGTCCTCCTCCGCATCGTTAAACTTCTCGTGCAGCAGGTTGGCTGCCGCGATCCGCGCGGGCCAATACGTACGATCCACCCGAGCGTACGCGGGCTGGAGCATGTCATGAAGCACGTGTTGCGTGCGACGCGCCACGTCGGTTTGCGTCAACACACTGTATCGATAGAAGCCCAGCGCCGTGTCGGTCAGCCACCGGGCATCACGCGGTAATTCGTCGAGTTGAACGAGTTGTCGGTCGAACCACTTGTAAGCTTCGACCGCCTCGCCCCGCCGGCCGAGCAGCTCCAACGTCTCACCGAGCACCAGACGGGCGGAAGCGTGGGCCGAATCAATCTCGATCGCCGCTCTACACTGAGCGAGCGTGTCATCGTATCTCCCCGTGATCCTGTACAGACGAGCGAGTAGCCATCGCGCATCCGCCGACGCTTCCGTTTGTTTGCCGGACAGCGTCTCGATCGCCTCGTCGTACCGGCCGACGGCCGTCAGCGCCTCGGCAAGACCGACCCGCGCCTTGTCGCCGTGCCGAACGTCCTCGAGCAGTCGGGTGAACCCCTCGATAGCGGGCTCGTAGTCGCCCGCCACAAGAAGCTCGCGCACGTCAGACAGAGACGCGACGACCTCGGTCTTCTCGTCGGACTGTTCCGGTGGCTCTTTGTCGATCCCGAAGCCACTTCCGGGCCATACCCCGATCGACGCGAACACGCCGAGCCGGAGAAATGTCCGGATACGATTGCTAATCGGACCGTGCCTCAACGTGTAGTTCTCCGAGTCGACATCTATCGTTCACACGGCGACCACCAGGAGGATTGTACGGACATCTTGCCGTCCGCTACAGGGCTTTCGACAGTTCGTTGCGGTCCGAGCGTAAAAGTTTGTCGGATGTGGGATCTTCCGCCATGGGGCGCCGAGCGTAACGGCGGACCCTCCACGAGCAGACCCGTAATACGGAGGTGGGAATCGCCGACCGATGAGGTACGGCGTCTAGCACGGCGCTCCAGCGCCAGGCGGACTACTTCGCCAACAACTCTTCCATGGCGGCGACCAGCCGCTCCATGCGGAACGGCTTCGTCATATAACCGTCAACCCCCAGGCTCTCGGCCCAGACCTGGTGGCGCTTGCCTTCGTTTCCCGTGATCATGATGACAAAGGGCTTGTCACCACGCTTCTTGCCCGCTCCCTTGAGCTTCTCGAGTACCAGAAACCCACTTCGTTTCGGAAGCATGGCATCAAGGATCACCAAATCCGGATCGCACTCCTGCGCGACCTCGATCGCTTGGTTGCCATCGACAGCTTTCTCGATGGCAGCGCCGGTATCGGCCAACACCGCTTCCAGCGCCGTGAGCATGTCCGGATCGTCATCGACCAGAAGAATGCTCTTTCCCTCAAACACCGTTGACACAATTCGGCCTCCGCCTACACGATCCTCTGCACCCTTCAAAGGCCCACGCTAGTCGCGGAAGTATAGGTTCGCCATGTGGCCCGTACAAGCCGGTGAATGAGAAATCGCTTCGCACTATCGAGGTCTCGCGCAGAACGGCGTCGGCGCCGAGTAAGTGTACCGCTTTCGACACCGGAAGCCTGCTTTCAGCCTGCCGAACACCACTCCGACTTTACCTTTGCTCCCTAGTTCGTTACACTCCGCGCCGTTGTGTCATCGGTATCGGAAGCGCCAGGGCGCTGTTGGCACGACCAAGCGTATTGGGCAGCCCTCCGCACTGCGCATTCGGGCGGAAGCGACGGATCGCTATGGCAAATGACTGGACTATCCCCGCTGCCGCTCCGGATCGCGCCGACATGGCTCGCCGCCTCGGCGTGCCACCGCTCGTCGCTCAATTGCTGATCAATCGCGGGCTGGACTCGCAGGCGCGCGCCTCCGCCTTCCTGGCACCCCGAATGGATGACCTCTACCCGCCGGCGAGACTCCCGGGCGCCGCCGGTGCCGCCGGCGTCATCGTGGATGCCATTCGTGCCGGTGACCAGATCGTGTTGTACGGCGACTACGACGTGGACGGAACCACCGGCGTTGCCATCCTCTGGCACCTGCTGCGCCTCGCCGGGGCCGAGCCGCGGTTCTACGTGCCTCACCGCGTGACCGAGGGTTATGGCGTCAACATCGCAGCCGTTCGGGACCTGGCGGCGGACGGAGCCAAGCTCATCATCACGGTCGACTGCGGCGTCACCGCGGTCCAAGAGGCCAACGTCATCCGCGAGGCCGGCGTCAAACTCGTCATCACCGACCACCACACGCTACCGCCGACGCTTCCGGTGGCCGATGCCATCGTTCACCCGGGCCTCGACGCTGCCTACGAAAACCAAGACCTCTGCGGCGCCGGCGTCGCTTTCAAACTGGCCTGGGCGGTAGCCCAGTGCCTCTGCGAGGCCGATCGCGTGAGCCCCGAGTTCCGCGACTTCCTCGTCGAAATGCTCCCGCTTGCCGCACTCGGCACGATCGCCGACGTGGTCCCGCTGACCGGCGAGAACCGCATCATTGCCACGCACGGGCTCAGGCATCTCGCCCGGACGCGGCTCCCCGGCCTGCGCGCACTGATCGAATCCGTGGGACTCTCCGATGCCCGTATCAGTGGTTACGATGTCGGGTTCAAACTTGCCCCGCGAATCAACGCCGCCGGCCGGATGGGGCATGCGCGACTCGCCGTCGAACTTCTGACGCGAGCGGACGAGACCCGCGCGAGAGAGATCGCCCTCTACCTCGATGAGCACAACCGATCCCGCCAAGCCACCGAACGCAAAACAACCAAGCAAGCAGTCGCCTTGATCGAACAGAACAACCTCGCGGCCGACAGCCGACGAGCCATCGTCGTCGCGTCAGAGGGATGGCATACGGGCGTCATCGGGATTGTCGCGTCCCGAATCGTGTCGCGTTATCACAGGCCGGCCGTCGTGATCACGATGACCAACGGCGAAGGCCAGGGTTCCGCGCGGAGTATCGACGCCTTCGATTTGGCCGGCGCCCTTTCGGACTGCGAAGAAGAGTTGATCGCCCACGGCGGCCACCCGATGGCGGCGGGCCTGCGCGTGTCCGCCGATCGCCTCGAACCGTTCACCGAGCGGTTCGTCCATATCGCCAACAACCGGCTCACCGGAAGCGACTTACTCCCCAGACTCCGACTGGATGCCGAGGTCGACCTCGCGGAACTGACACTTCCCACGGCGGAAGCGCTCGACGGCCTAGGACCTTTTGGATGCCACAACCCACGCCCCAAACTCGCGACCGCCTGGCTCGATCTCGTCGCTGAGCCACGCGCGGTAGGCAAGAGCCAGGACCACTTGCAGGCTTCGTTCGCGCAGAACGGGGTGCGCCTGAAGGCGATCGGATTCGGACTGGCCTCCGCCATCGAAGACCTCAAGCAGCATCGTCGCTGTCGGGTCGCCTTCGAACCCATCATCAATGAATTCAACGGCCGCCGTACCGTTGAAATGCAGATTTCCGACCTACAGTTTCCCGTTTGAACCGAGAATCGACACCGACGCCTCAGCGACTCGGATCGAACCAACTCCAGCCGCCGGCCTGGGCCCCCTCCGATTCTCAAAGTGTGCCACAAACCCTTGCCGACCCTTGCAATGCACCACACTTCGAGCAGCCGGCCGCCCGGCGCGGACGGCGCGACCGAGTATCTCAAAAAAAACACGATTTCTTGCGAACGATTCGGACACGGTTATCGCATTAGGACACTGAGGGCTTTCCCTCACTCGGTTGGCGTCGGGGTGGCGCGCTGGCTGCGCGCAAGTGCGGAATGAACGGGGCTTACCGTGGACACTACCGCCGTACTACTCGTCATCTGGTGCATCGGCCGCGAACTTGGCGCAAGCGCGCCCGGGCCACAGTTACCACGGTTCGCCCGACGAAACCCCGTGGAGTCCCGAAAATGATGAGGGAACTTCCGCTCGCGCCACAGGTGGACGCCACCGTCTTTGTTGTCGATGACAACGTCGACCTTTCTCGATTGCTCGTCAAGGTCTTCGCTGCGGCGGGCCTGGAAACGGCCACATTCCATTCCGGGCGGGCATTCCTCAGCGCTTATAGCGACGACCCCGGATGCCTCGTTCTCGACGTGAACATGCCCGAGATGTGCGGCCTGGACGTCCAGAATGAGCTCCTCGTGCGCGGGGCCCCCCTTCCCGTCATCATGATGACGGGGCTACCGGACATACCGACTGTCGTGCGTGCTTTCCGGCAGGGCGCTTGGGATTTCGTCGAGAAACCCGTCGATCTGAATGCGCTGGTTCACAGTACGCGCGCCGCCTTAGCACAGGACACCAGGCTTCGCGCCGAACGAACCCGGCGCGCGAAGGCGTTCGAGTTGTTTGCCCAACTCTCGCCGCGTGAAAGCGAGGTCATGGAATTTGTACTGATCGGCCGGACCAATAAGCAAACGGCCGCCGCGCTCCACTTGAGCCCGAAGACTGTCGAAACGCATCGCGCCCACATTATGCGTAAGCTCGAGGTCACATCGCTGGCCGAACTCGTACAACTCAGCCAATTCCGCTCAGCGCCTCACTTCCGCACGCCCCGACGGGCGCCGGACAACGGGAAAACCCTGATGGTATCCACGGGGAAACCCTAACGCGGTGAGCGACCTAGTTGGCCGATGAACTATATCGGATGGGGAGACGGCTTCGTCGCTCCACCTCGACTTGACCCCGACCGCGTGTCAGGCGCCAAGGCACTCGCCACCCCGCGGCGACGGCAACCGCTTCCGCGGGGGGCGCCTGGCACTTATTGAGGCGTAAACCCAATCGGCACGATACAGTTCACCACGTTAACCATGGCGCGCCAAATGAAACAGGATGCTCCGTCCGCCACCCCGGTCGGAGCTTTGCCGCCCGGGCGCTTCGTGTACGGCGGACTAACGGGTTTCCCCTTGCAATTCGGATCAGAATCGGGTATTTTTTCTGTGATGCCCGCTAGGTCCTTTCGAGGGATTCGCGTCGCGCGCGGGCACATTCGAAACGCAGTCCGCATGGACGAAAAGCGCCTGGCGGTGACCGACCGAA
>JAJDDX010000211.1 GCA_029260055.1 Phycisphaerae bacterium | reverse complement strand
GACCTCATGATGGTGGTAACGGATCGGGACGCCCATCGCTTCGAGCATCAGGGCGATCTCGGAGCGGAGGTCGTGAAGGTGCTCCGAGGGCGGTGTCCTCAGGTAGCCCCGCTTCGGCTGAACCGGCGGCGTGGTGCCGCCGTTGTGAACCTCCGACGATTCGATGTTCACCAGCGAGGCGTACGGTTCGTTCATCACCTCGACGCTGTCGAAGGCGTGAAACTCGAACTCCGGCGCCATCAGCGCCGTATCCGCGATCCCCTGCTCTTTCATGTAGGCGACGGCTCGCTGGGCGATGGTGCGCGGATCGCTGGCAAACGGCTCCTTGGTATCCGCCGCCACCGTGCCGCAGATGAAGCTCAGGGTGGGCTTCTCCCAGAAGGGATCGATGAAGGCCGTTTCCGGCTCCGGCAGAGCGGCTACGTCCCCACTTTCGACCGTGCCGAAACCCGAACCGGACGAACCGTCGTAGCCCACGCCCTCCTCGAAATGTTTCATCGAGAAGCCGGACGCCGGTATCGTGACGTGGAGCCACTGCCCCGCAATCCCACCGACCTTCAGATCGACCATCGCGATGCCGTTTTCACCTATATACTTCAGGGCTTCGCCTGCCGTCGCAAACATGTAGCTTTCTCCGCTCGGCGCACAGATTCCTCCTCCCGGACGGTCCCGACCGGAAGAAGCCTGCAACTGCCGTGCCAACCGGCGTCTTTGGGGCCTCTTACAGCCCATGTGCGGCCGCCATAGCGGGTTTCGGGAGGCTGAACCGCCCGCAAAACGCCACGTCGCCCGCGTGAGTCGTGAGCAAAATAGCGGAATCGGGCCTGAAGCACAAAGCCCCAGCCTGCCCACTGGCCGAGAGTCGTGCTGCGAGTGGCGCTGGTGCCCTTCCCGTGATTCTGTCCGGCAGAGGATCTTCCACCCGGAGCCTGATTGCGTATCCTCTCCGATGTCGGCGGCGCAGTGCCGCCCGTCCATGGACGCCGGTGCACCCGTGCCGGATCGAGGAGGCCTACCCATGACAACACGACCCAGCTACCGACGCGCGGCCTGTTTCGCCGCCCTTCTGCCACTGTTGACGCTGCTTGTCGGATGTCCGGAGAAGGAGCCGGCCAAGGACCAGGCCGACGACCAGGCCAAAGTGAAGGCCGAAGTTGTGGCCAAGCTCGCGAAGGCGGATGAACTCGACGGCAAGGTGGATAAGATCGTGTCCAAATGTGCCAACTGCAGGCTCGGCATGGCGGGCAGCGCGGACAACACCCTCGAGACACACGGATACGCCATGCACTTCTGCAAGGCTGGCTGCAAAGAGAAGTTCGAGAGCGATCCTGACAAGGCCATCCTGGCGTTGGAGATCCCTAAGAAGTGACCTGCTGACGAACCGTCACCGCTTCGCGCTCGAGTTGCGACGACCACGCGCCTTGGCTGTCGCTGCCGGCGCTATCTTTGCGCCCTGACGGCACGCGGATTGCCAGCTAAGCAGTGGACGGACCTCGCACGTGCGGACGTGTGGAGCCAGCGTCACGGCACCACACTCGCACGCCAAGGCTCGCTGTGCACACACCGATCGAGCCAACCACCGGAGCGCAAAGAGATGCAACTCCTCAGCTACGATTCAGCGTATCAGCAATCCATCCGCGATCCGGAGACCTTCTGGGCCGAGGCCGCCGGCGGAATCAGTTGGGAGCGCCAATGGGACCGCGTGCTGGATGATTCCAACCCGCCCTTCCATCGCTGGTTCATCGGTGGCATGCTGAACACGTGCTACAATGCTGTGGACCGGCATGTCGAGGCCGGACGCGGCGATCAGCCGGCCATCATCTACGATAGCGCCGTGACCGACGCGGTCCGGACGATCAGCTACACGGAGCTTCGTGACGAAGTGGCTACGTTCGCGGGCGTCCTCGCGGCACGCGGCGTGGGCAAAGGCGACCGGGTAATCGTCTACATGCCCATGATACCCGAGGCTATCGTCGCGATGTTGGCGTGCGCGCGGATCGGCGCGGTCCACTCGGTCGTGTTCGGCGGGTTCGCGGCCAAGGAACTCGCCAAGCGGCTCGACGACGCCAAGCCGAAAGCCATCCTCTCCGCCTCGTGTGGTATCGAGGGCAAGCGCATCATCGAATACAAGCCGCTGCTCGATCAGGCGATCGAACTGGCCGCGTGCAAGCCGGAGTGCTGCATGATCAAGCAGCGACCGCAAACGCACGCGTCACTCGTGGCCGGGCGCGACTTCGACTGGGACGAGGCCGTCGCAGCCGCTCAGCCGACCGACTGCGTGCCGGTGGCCGCCACCGATCCGCTTTATATCCTCTACACATCCGGCACGACGGGGATTCCGAAGGGCGTCGTCCGCGACAACGGCGGTCACGCAGTTGCCCTGCACTGGAGCATGAAGGCGGTCTACGATGTGGAGCCCGGCGATGTCTACTGGGCCGCGTCCGACATCGGCTGGGTCGTGGGCCACTCCTACATCGTCTATGCGCCGTTGCTGTATGGCTGCACGACCGTACTGTACGAAGGCAAGCCCGTCGGCACGCCGGACCCCGGCGCGTTTTGGCGCGTCATCTCGCAGCATAAGGTCAAGGCCTTGTTCACCGCGCCGACGGCCTTCCGCGCCATCAAGCGCGAGGACCCGCAGGGGACGCACCTCGAGCGGTACGACATATCGAGCCTCAAAACTCTGTTCCTAGCCGGCGAGCGATGCGACCCGGATACGCTCGCGTGGGCCGAGCAGCGCCTCGGCGTGCCCGTCATCGACCATTGGTGGCAGACGGAAACCGGTTGGGCGATCGCAGCGAATTGCGTCGGGCTCGGCATGCTGCCCGTCAAGCCGGGCTCACCGACCAAGGCCGTTCCGGGCTATGACGTGCGCATCCTGGACGATCAGGGCAATGATGTCCCGGACGGCAAGATCGGGAACATCGTGGTCAAGCTGCCCCTGCCACCCGGCTGCCTGCCGACGCTGTGGCACAACGATGACGAGTTCGAGCGGTCCTACACGAGCACGTACCCCGGCCACTACCTGACCGGCGACGCCGGCTACCGCGATGCCGACGGCTATCTCTACATCATGGCTCGCACGGACGACATCATCAACGTCGCGGGCCATCGGCTTTCGACCGGCGGCATGGAGGAGGTGCTGGCCTCTCATCCCGACGTAGCGGAGTGCGCCGTCGTGGGTGTGGCCGACGCGCTCAAGGGTGAGATACCGGTCGGCTTCATCGTACCGAAGTCGGGCGTCGACCGACCCGCCGAGCAGATCGTCAAGGAAGTCATCCAGATGGTGCGTGACAAGATCGGGCCGGTGGCTGCGTTCAAGACGGCCACGGTGGTTCAGCGGCTACCGAAGACGCGGTCGGGCAAGATTCTGCGAGGCACGATCAAGAAGATCGCAGACGGCGTCGAGCACACGGCGCCAGCCACGATCGACGACCCGACCATTCTCGACGAGATGGCTGAGGCGCTGGCGACGCTCGGATACCCGGCCGCCACGGTAGCTGCGCGGTAGCGAATGTCGAATTGCGAATAGCGAAAACGGTTCGGCACGCCAGAGCCGAGCGGAGCGGAGCCGTTTTCTGAATTCGCTATTCGCTATCTGCTTTACGCAGTCGATCACCGTACCGCCGACCCACCTGATTGCGGCGATGACCTTCTCGCCGAGTTTCGGCGGAGCGGGTGTGCCACCGGACAGCGACTCGACTTCGTCTTTGATCTCGTGAATGTCCCGGATCGGCAGGCCGGAGCCTTTGGCCGCCTCGATTAGGTCCGTTCTACGCGGACGTGATCGCCGGCGTTCAGTTCGCCGACGGAGTCAAGACGGTCGCCGCCTGATTATGCCGCCATCCACAACATTTGACCATATCTCCTGAGCCAATCGTTCATGTCGCATTCTCCGTAAAGCGTTTAGCACTACGCTGTTCTGTAATGACAAACGTAGTCACCGCAGCAATTGCAGAAAATGCCGCGTTCATCTCGACAGAGATTCGAACTTCCGTGAATCGGGCAGGGGTTAACTGCAAAATCGGAATGCCAAGATTGTTGACTGTTTTGAAGAATCGCCAGCCGCCGCTCAAGTGCATCAACCTGTTTGAGCAAACCAAGTATGATCGAGTCTTGTTTTTGATGCCCTTGCTGCACCAGGTCGGCGATCAGAGCAGTCGCCTTGTCTTCATTAAACCGTACCAGCTCTGCCGCTTTCGCATCCATGTAGCTGTCAGCCCGCTTCCGCTCATCCTCATCGAATTTTGGTTGGAATCGTTTGATCAAGGCGACCCCCTTGATCGTCACTTCCTCAATCGACCTACTGAAGACAAACGGGACCAACATTCCGAACACGCCAACCCCGAGGAACGCCAACGAATCAATCAAGCCCATGATCCGCAAGACCAAACCAACCAAGAGAAACGCGAACGAGACCACAAACGACTTGAAGTTGAAGTCACTCATCGAATGGAAGCTCCTATACAGCATGCAGATACAGATGTGATGACCACGCCATATGTAGTATATCACAACCAGCCTGTTATCGGAGTATAGGCGGGAGAATTGGACGGATCAAGCTGAAACTGTTTGGTTTATGGTCGGGGGGAGGCAGCATATAGGTCGGAACGTGCGGTTCCGGCGCTAGCTGGCGACCTGTCGGACCGAATCGATCACCGTTCCGTCGACCCATTTGATGGCTGCGATGACCTTATCGCCGAGCTTCGGCGGAGCCGGCGCGCCGCCACTCAGCGACTCGACCTCCTCCTTGATCTCTTGGATCGGGCGGATCGGAAGGCCGGAGCCCTTGACGGCCTCAAGCAGGTCGGTGCGTCGCGGGTTGATGGCGATGCCCCGCTCGGTGACGACCACATCGATGAGTTCGCCTGGTCCGCACAGTGTCGTGACTCGGTCGACGATGACCGGGATTCGATCGCGCACCGACGGGATCGGCAGGATGACGCACTTGCCCGCCAGGCAGTTCTGCCAGCCGCCGATACCGTGGAGCAGGCGGCCGTCCGAGTGTGTCACGACATTGGCATTGAAGTCCACGTCGACCTCGGTCGCGCCGAGGATCGTCGCATCGAGCATCGACGCAAAGCAGCCCTTGCCGTGGAAGTTGTAGCTGGTAAAGGGGCTCGTGTCCTGGTGGTGCTGGTTGTCGCGCATCGAGGCGACGCCGTTAAGGTCGAACGTCTGGCCGTCGAGGATGTAATCGGTCAATCCCTCTTCGAGCATTTCGACTAGGTACTTGGTGCTACCGCCGCGCACGAACCGGGCCTTGATACCCGCCTCTATCATCATCTCTTTCAGGAAGATGGCGAACGCGAGTGCCGTTCCTCCGGCACCGGCTTGGAATGAGAAGCCGTCCTTCATGATGCCCGTGTCGCGAATGAACCGCGCGGTCATCTCCGCGATCATCAGTCGGTCGGGGCTCTTGGTGAGCTGCGTAGTGCCCGAGATGATCTTCGAGGGATCGCCGACGGAGTCCATCACGACAACTTGATCGACGTTGTTGCCCTGAATCTGCCACGGGATGCAGGGGAACGGAATCAGATTGTCCGTCACCGCTATCACGTGATCGGCATAGATCGAGTCAGCCAGGGCAAAGCCGAGCAGCCCGCACGCGGACGGCCCTGTCACGCCATTGGCATTGCCAAACGGGTCGGCTGTCGGGGCCGCGATGACGGCGATGTCGATGTGGACCTCGCCGTCCTGGATGGCCTGCCAGCGTCCGCCGTGCGACCGGAGCACGCCCATGCCGCGCATCTTGCCGTGAGAGGCGTAGTCGCCGAGCGGGCCGTTCATGCTGCCCTCGATGTGGTGGATCACGCCGCTGTCGAGCAGGTCGATGAGCGGTGCGTGGCACGGGAAGGCGGCACTGGGGAACCAACGGATGTCCTTGACGCCCAACTCAGCCGCCGCCTGAAAGACCTGGTTGGCGACCTTGTCGCCGTTACGGAAGTGGTGGTGTGAGGAGATGGTCATCCCGTCGCGCAGGCCGGCGTTCTTGAGTGCCGTCTTGATGTCGGCGACGACCTTGTTGCCGTCGGCCGGGTAGTCGGCGCAGGTACGGATCGGCGGCGCGGTCTTGCTGCCCTTCGGTTTGTATTTGCCGACGCCCTGGAATGGAACGGCTTCGCATCCGTTGACTTCGGTCGGGACGAGCCGGCCGGCTGCATTCTTGACGAGATTGTCAGTCATGATTCGAGCTTTCTGTTACGAGAGAGCTATCAGCTATCAGCTGTTCGGGATCGGCGGTTACCGCCTCGTCTTT
This sequence comes from Phycisphaerae bacterium, assembly GCA_029260055.1. Lineage (GTDB taxonomy): Bacteria > Planctomycetota > Phycisphaerae > UBA1845 > UBA1845 > JADFOB01. The sequence goes on along the minus strand of JAJDDX010000211.1, from coordinate 10,896 downwards.
AGAGTCTTGATCAGCGTCGCCAACATTCGTTTGACCTCGGTTACTTGGCCGTCCAGGTTCTGATACGCGTCATCCGGAAGCAGTCCAAGGTCGCGTGCGAGGAGCAGATGATATTCGACCTCGCTAGCCGAGCCCATGGCCACCTGTACGAACCTCGCAAAGTCGGCGTCACCGCCCCTTCCGCAGCCTTCGGCGATGTTCGCCGCAATCGACGAGGACGCACGTCGCAGTTGACTCGTCAGACCGTATAGCTCACTCTTCGGGAAGGCCACGGTCGCCCGGTATACTGCGAGCGTCAGTTCGTGGCTCTTCTGCCAAACGTTCAGATTGCGGAAGTCCTGCACCTTCTTGTTTCTCCGCTCGGGCTCGCGTTCACATCTGCTTCGCGCTCGCCGCGACCCTCAGGCTGAAAGCTGAGGGCTGATAGCTGGCAGCTACTTCGACATTGCTTCCGCCAGCTTCACGACACGTAGCGCCCGCTTGACTACCGGCGGGTCGATCATCTTGCTGCCTAGCGAGACGGCTGCGAGGCCCTTTGCCTCGGCCTCTTCGAAGGCGGCTACGATCTTGCGGGCTCTGGTTAACTCAGCCTCCGACGGGGCGAAGGCCTCGTGGATCACCGCGATCTGACGCGGGTGGATGCAGCCCTTGCCGTCGAAGCCGAGCCCCTTGGCTTCGAGCACAGCCTCCCTAAGCCCGTCCATGTCGGACACATCTGAGAAGACCGTGTCGATCGGTTGCACGCCGGCTGCGCGGGCTGCGTTGAGGACCTGCGACCGGGCCCAGAAGCTCTCGCGGCCCTCCTGGGTGCGGGCGGCGCCGATGTCGGCTGTGTAGTCTTCGAGGCCGATGGTTAGTGCCACGATGCTGTCGCAGGCGGTGGCGATCTCGTAGGCCTTGAAGGCCCCGAGCGCGCTCTCGACGATCGGCATGAGGTAGACGGGCTGCTCGATCTTCTTGGCGGCCAGCAGCTTCTTGGTCTTTTCGTCCACGCGGCGGACCTGTTCGGGGTCCTCGACCTTGGGGATGAGGATCACGTGGACGTTGTGGGTGGCGATGAAGTCGAGGTCTTCGAGGCCCGCGTCGCCCTGGTTGATCCGCACCATGCGTTCGGAGCCCCTGAAGTCGAGGGTACGCAGGGCGTTTCTAACGAGGATTCGTGCGGCGTCCTTTTGTGACGGGGCGACGCTGTCCTCGAGGTCAAGGATCAGGCCATCGGGCCCGTGGAAGCCGGCGTTTAGCATGAACTTGGATTCGTTGCCGGGCAGGTAGAGGCGCGAGCGGCGGAATCGCTGGGGCTCCGTCGGGTATTCGGTGCCGGTTGCGAAGTCGGGCACGTAGCCCTCGCCCACGTCGAGGCCAAGCCGCCGGACAGCCGCCTCGACCCGGGCTGTGATGACGAAGGGCAGCGCGCCGGCGTCCTCGATCTCGACGGTAGCGTGGGCGACGCCGAGGGCTCCGAGTTCCCGGCGTACCAGTTCCCGCGTGGCGTCGCCGTACATCGATTCGACCTTGCTCTTGAAGGTCAGGTCGATGCCGCCGGAGTCGGTGGGCGTGATGTTGACCCAGCAGTCGGATCGAACGTCGCTGCCGCGTCGCCCGGCCTCGGCTGACGCCTGGCTTACCTTTTTCGTTTTCGGTGCCATGGTTACGTCATTTCATCGTTGGTGGCTAGGATGGTGCGTCTTGGGACGCACCCACGGTCTTATTGCGCCCCTTCAGGGCTAGTCGACCTCATGGGCGTCGTTTTCCCAGGGCGTTGCCCTGGGCTATGGCTGTTTCGCCCCTTCGGGGCTGAGCCCGATCCGGGCCGTCGCTCACGGGTTGACGCCCGCGGCTCAGGCCGATGCGCTCCGCCGCCCCACGGGCAAACGAGTTTGCCCATGCCACCCGTCCGCCAGAACACGGGCAAATCCCGGCGCGCCGGGACCCATGCCACCCTCCTTTGCTACACGGGCAAACGAGTTTGCCCATGCCACCCCTCCGGAATCGTGCCGGGCCCGGACCCAGCGTCTACTTATCCGCTACGGTCAGTGCCATTAGTGTGCCCACGTCGTCTATCGCATCGAGCGTGAAGACTGCTTCTTTCAGTTCGGCGCGGCGTTTGTCGGTCATGATCGGCTCAGCTAAGGCGCCGAACTTGACCTGAAGGTCTTCTATCGTCATCGGGTCGCGCGGGTCGCCCTTTGGTACGTCCCTCGCATGCGTGAGCTTGCGGCCGTCGGTCGTCGTGATGGTCACGCGGGTACACTGCTTGGCCGGGAAGGCCTTCTCGAACTCGTCGTTGGCCACGACCTTGACCTTGGCCATTTGCGACCGGAGTCGCTCGTCCCACAGCTTGTCCTCCTTGAACTCCTGCGGGGTGACGCGCAGCTCGGCGAGGGCGGCTGCGATGCAGTAAGGCAGGCTGTGGTCGGCTGACTCCTTGGACTCGGGCTTGTACTTGGCGGGGTCGGAGAGGATGTCAGCGGCCCGAGCAATGCTCTCGATCATCACCTCCTGCACGTCCTCGGCCTTGAGGCTGTGCTCCTTGAGCAGATGGAGCGTGGCTGAGACGGGCGAGTGCATCAGGGCCTCGATGGGGAAGGACTTCATGCCGCAATCGGTGATCATGAACTTCTTGCCGAGGTCTTTTGTCACCCAGTCGTAGTCCCAACCCTCGCCGAGACAGTGTTCCATGCCCTCTTTGCCTTCGAGTACGCCTTCGGGGCCGGTGTAACCGGCTTGAGCGAGCAGTGCCGCCTCGACGCCGTCACGCGTGGCCATCGGGCTGACGGTGTTCTTCATCATGGTGAGCTTGCCCGCGACCGCGCAGCCCAGCGTGAAGCAGTGGGAGCTTGCGATGCCGATGGCGTGCTGCATCTGTTCGACGGTGAGGCCGAGCATCTTGCCGGCGATGATCGGTGAGGCGTAGGCCATCAGCGTGGCGTGGTGCCAGCCGCGTTCGCGAATGCCCGGCACGGCGATGTGGCAGAGGCGCATGGTGATGTCGTAGCCCAGTACGGTGGCGAGGATGAGGTCCTTGCCCGACTTGTGGTCTCGCTCGGCAAGGGCGATACCGGCTGAGATCGCGTCGGACGGATGTGACGGATCCTGCTTCCAGTAGATATCGTTGTAGTCCATCGCGCGGATCATCAGCGCGTTGAGCAGGGACGCAGCCACCGGGTCCATCTTTTCGCCGGAGCCGACGATTGAGCAATCGCCCTTGGCGCCGAGCGTACGGTAGTGGTCCAGGAAGATCTTTACGTCGTGGACCTGATAGCCGCCCAGGGCGCAGCCGAGCGAGTCATAGATGAATCGCTTGGAGGCATCGATCGCCTCGGGCGTAAGGTCTTCGTACTTCAGGTCGCACGCCCAACGGGCGATGGTCTCGGTCATCGTGGCCATGTCGCTAACTCCGTACTTTCGAATTGCCGCTACTTCTTGGCGGCTTTTTTACCCAGCCCGCAGGCGATGTCGAAATCGATGAAATCCGCATGGTGGAAGATGAGTGACTCGCTGGTGCGTTGCACGTGGTCACCCTCTTTCGAGTGCGTGGCGACGATGTGCATGACCTCGTCCGGGAGTCCGTGCTTCCAGCACATGCCCACGCCGCTGAACGGGTGACGCAGCATGTCACCGCGCTGTCCCTTTGCGACGCCGCCGTCTTTCTTGACGAACTCGATCGGCTTGCCCACGTCCGCGAGGAGCGAGCCGGCGATCAGATGGTCGCGGTGGATCGGCATGCGGTCGCCCCAGATGCCCTTGAGCACGCCCTCGATGGCGATGCACATCTGGGCGCAAGAACGGACGTGTTCGATGAAGCGCATCTCGATGTCGCCCGCCAGCAGGGTGAAAGGGATCTCGAGAAGTTCCTTGGGCTGCCAACCGCCGGTTGTGATCGAATCTTTCCAAACGTCGATGACCTTCTCGCGAAGGCCTTCGTCCTTGATCTCTTGTAGTTCTGGGAAGAGTTCTTTGATTTCGTCACGCATGGATTCTGATCCTTGTTGCTGCGTTCGTGTTCCCATTTGCCGCCGCGTTGCGGCATGTGCTTAGCAAAGCCCAGGGCGTTGCCCTGGGCTGTGGCTATTTCGCCCCTTCGGGGCTGAAGCCGCTCCCTTACGGTCGCGGTTCTGAACGTCGCGCTGTTTCCGAAGCGCCAGGCTAGACGTTCGCGAGCCTCTCGCGGATGACCGCCTCGAAACCGCCGCCCACCACTAGTTCCTGGGCCACCTCACCTAGCGGCGCGAAAGTAGAGTCTTTTCCATCACACGCGATGGTCGCCGTGGCGAAGTCCACCGATACGCTCTTGCCGGTGCGAACCGTCAGGGCGTCGTCGCCTGCGTGCGCTTGCTTTAGTTCGTCCACCAACGCCGGGCACTCGATGACGATGTAGCCGTTGTTGAAGGCATTGCGTTTGTAGGTCTGCGAGTAGGAGCCCGCGATCACCATGGGCAGGCCGCGGAACTTGAGTGCGGTCGCCGCTTGCTCGCGCGACGAACCCGACCCGAAGTTGTAGCCGCCGACGAGGATGTCACCTGTCTTGGCTACATCCTGGAACGCCGGGTCGTAGTTGAGCATCGCCTTGGTGCCCATCTCGTCCGGCGAGAGGTTGTCCTGGTAGGTGAATTCCTTGCCGTAGATGCCGTCGGTGTTCATGTTGTCCTTGGGCACTAGCAGCAATTCGCCTTCGATCTTCTCGGGGAAGCCGTCGAGGATCGCGACCTTGGCGGCTGTGGGTTCGGGTTTTGGCATGACGCCCACGGAGCTGCCGGCGTTAAGCGCCTCGCGCCGCGCCGTCGCCGAGCCGGATCCGACTCCTGCGGGAGCGGCGATCTTGCCGGCGATGGCTGACGCTGCGACGACGGTCGGGCTTGCCAGATAGACGAACGAACCCGGTGCCCCCATGCGTCCTTTGAAATTCCGGTTGGTGGCAGAGATGCCGACCTCGCCGTCGGCGAGGATGCCGTCGCCCAGGCCGATGCAAGGCCCGCAACCCGGCGGCAGCGCGATAGCGCCCGCATCGAGCAACGTGCCCCAATGGCCAAGCCGGGCGGCCTCCGCTTCGATTTCGCTCGAGGCGGCCGCGATGTAGAGCTTCACGCCTTCGGCGACCCTCTTGCCGTCAAGCACTTTGGCCGCCTCGACGAAGTCCTCGAGGCGTCCGTTCACGCAGCTCAGCAGGTAGGCTCGGTCGATCTTGACGCCGCGCTCTTCGATCTCGGGGAGCGAGACGATGGTCTTGACCTCGTTGGGGCCGGCGACGAACGGGGTGACTGCGCCGAGGTCGAATTCGATCTGCTTGGCGTAAGCCGCGTCGGTGTCGGCGGCTGGGGCGTCGGCCATGAGTTGCTCGACGCATTCCGGCGTCAGGCGCGGCTCAGCGTCACCGCGGGCGGCCATGACCGTCGCACGGGAAAGCAGGTGGTCCCGTGTTACGTCATCGGCGGGGAAGACGCCCGCGAGCGCGCCCCACTCGGTGGTCATGTTGGAGATCGCGAGGCGTTCGTCTATCCGCAGACCGGCGACGCCGGGTCCGGTGAACTCGATGCAGCAGTTGAGCACTTCGTCCTGGTTGAACCGGCCGATGAGCGTGATGATGACGTCCTTGCCCGACACACCCGGTTGGAGTTTGCCGGTGAGGTTCACGCGCACGATCTCGGGAACTTGCCACCACGTCTGACCCGTCGCCCAGATGGCGGCTGCGTCGGTTCGGACTACGGGCGTGCCGAGGGCACCGATTGCGCCGTAGATGTTGGAGTGGGAATCGGACCCGACGACGAAGGTGCCGGGTAGTGCGAAGCCCTCCTCGATCATCACCTGGTGTCCGATGCCGCGACCGGCCGGGTGGAACGCCACGCCCTGCTCTTTTGCGAAGGCTTCGATCTTGGCGTATTTGGCGAGGTTTTCGTCGCTTCTGTTTTGGATGTCGTGGTCGAGGGCGTAGACCGGCTGATTCGGGTCGGCGACCCGCTTGGCCCCCATGCTGAGGAACTTCGGGATCACCGCCGCGGTATTGTCGTGCGTCATTACGTGGGCGGGGCGCATCGTGAGGAAGTCCCCGGCTCGCACGACGTGACCGTCCGCAAGGCCGACCGCGTATCGCTGTGCGATCTTCTCTACTAGCGTTTGTGGCATGAGCCCATCTCCCGCGTTTGGCCGTTACAGCTTGGCGAGGATCGCGTCGGTCATCTCGGTCGTGTTGGCTGCGCCCTTATCGAGCACGTCCTGCCGCCCCGCCATGCGGGCCATGTCGTAGGTTCGCACTATGCCTTCCGCGACGACGGCGGCGATGGCGGCGCGAATCTTGTCCGACCTCTCCGTCTCGCCGATGTGGTCGAGCATCATGCAGGCGCTCAGGATCATCGCGATCGGGTTCACGATCGACGGCGAGAAGGTTTCGTACTTCGGAGCGGAGCCATGGGTCGGCTCGAAGACGGCTACTTCCTTGCCGATGTTGGCGCTGCACGCGAACCCGAGCCCGCCGACGAGTCCGGCGAAGCCGTCCGAGACGATGTCGCCGAACATGTTGCCGGAGACGAGGACCCCGTAGGTTTCCGGGTTCTTGGTCATCCACATCATCTGGGCGTCGATGTTGGTTTCCCAGAGGTCGATACCGGGGAAGTCCTTGGCGGCGGCCATGCCCTCTGCACGCATCATGCCCGAGGTCTCGCGAATGACGTTGGGCTTCTCGCACACCGTCACCGACTTGTAGCCGAACTTCTTGGCGTACTCGAAGGCGCCCCGCACGATGCGGCGGCAGGCGTTACGCGAGAAGATTCGCGTCGAGATCGCCATGTCCTCGCTGGGGACCTCCTTGAACTTCGCCATCCGCGGGTGGGTCTCGAGCGCGTCGCGAACCTGCTTGGGCGGGTTGGTCCACTCGACACCGCCGTAGAGGCCTTCCGTGTTCTGGCGGAAGATCACGGCGTCGACGTTCGGCTCTTCGAACCCGTCCGTGGTCTGCCGGATGAAGTTCAGCGGGTTGCCCTGGAAGGACTTACAGGGACGGATCGAAACATCCAGGTCGAAGTGCTGGCGCATGCGTACGATCGGGCTGGCGTAGACGAAGCCCTTATCTCGCATTGCCGGAGCAAGCTCCTCAGCCGCCTGGTCCTTGGGCTTCGATGTGATCGCGCCGAACAGACCGAGCTTGTGCTCTTCGAGGAGCTTGATGGTCCTGTCGGGCAGGGCGTTGCCCTCGTTGATCCAGAAGTCCCATCCGATGTCGCCGTGGACATAGTCCGCTTCGAATCCTACGGCGTCGAGCACACGAATCGCCTCGGGCAGGACGGTTTTGCCGATTCCGTCGCCGGGCATGGATACTACGGTTCGCTTGGCCACGTTGAGCCTCCTGAGTACTGGTTACCCCATGTTCGGTCAGGGTCCGTCAGTCCCATTCGCACGGCCGACACGGGGCCGTACGGAAAGCCCGGGACTGTACTGGACGGCGGAAACGCTAGCAAGCGGCGTGCCGCGAGTTCGCGCACGTTTTAGGCCGTTTAAACCGCGATCCGGCCGGAGGTTGCGCGTGCCCGGTGCGCCCGTTCATCCGGTGCCGAGGCGGGACTGAAGCTCGTCCTTGATCCGGCGTACGATGGAGTCTTTATCGAGGGTGTCGAGGATGTGCTTGACGACGGTCTTGGGCCCGGCCGGCCCCCACGAGGCGCCGTTGCGGAGGTAGATCTTGGTCGCCTCGCCGATCACGCGGGAGGAGTAGCCCGCGGCAAAGGCCTGGACTGGGGCAACTGACGCATAGGCCGCGACGCTTGCCCCACCGGTGAAGAACGAACTGGCCGCGAAGAAGCTCTTGGCCATGCCGATCAGGAAGTGGGTGCCGACCTCGGTGGCGGTGAAGAGGCCGGCCATCTTGCCGATCTCAACGACCAGCTTGCCAACGCCGACGCGGGTCATGGGGACGCCGTAGAGCTTGCCCAGGGCGAAGACCATGGCGATATCCGTGCCGAGCCCGCCCGCCACGTCGGCCACGGCGATCGGGTTGCAGGCCACCGCCACCGCCTTGGTGATGGTGAAGCGCCAGACAAGCGTATCAGCCGCCTCGTCGCGAAGAGCCAGCTTTCGCTCGATGATCTGATCGTGAACGTCGGCCACGTAGAGCATGGTGTTCAATGCCGTCAGCGCTTGCCCCTCACGCTGCAGCACCTCGAGGATCTTGAGCTTCAGGTCGGCGATGATCGGCTCGGGCTGTTCCCACTGCTCGGTCGTGAGCCCGTCGGCACCGCGCGTGAGCACCTTGACCGGCCGCGGACATCCGGCGGCAAGGACCACATCCTCGGGCTGGATTAGCTCCCGCACACGCTCGTTGCGGATTTTGTCGTGAATTTTGGTCCGGTCGGCATCCGGATAGAGGTCGACCATGTTGAAGACGACGACGATCGGTTTGTCGGCCTCCCGCAGTTCGGCCAGGGCGTCTAGTTCCGGGCGGAGCATGTCACCGGACACGACGAAGAGCAGTAGATCGGCGCGGCGGGCGATATCGGCGGCCATCTTTGCGCGTGCCTCGCCGTCGACCTCGTTGAGGCCGGGCGTGTCGATCAGTTCCACCGTCGGCCCCGTCTCGCTGGCTTCGGCGAAGGTGTGGATCTCGCCGCCGTCGACGGCCTCGTGGTTCACATGCCACGAAGCGGACTGGCGCTCGAGGGTCGTGCCGTGCGTGGCGCCGGTCTCGAACACCTCACGGCCCAGAAGCGCGTTGAGCAGTGCGGACTTGCCTCGTGACACCATGCCGAACGCGGCGATGTGGACCACGCCCCTTTCGAGCTTGTCCATCATCACCTGGACTTCGTCTATCTGATCGGCAAACGCAGTCCGATCCGCGTCGGTCAGATCGAGCGAAGCCATCACCTCGGCGAGGCTCGTGCGCGCCTTTTCGAGGATCAGTTCGTGGGTTTGTTCGGAGTTGTTGTCGGTCATCTTGACTGCATCTGGTTCCGGCTTATGTACTGGCTCGCTAAGCTAGGTGAGCGGCATGTCTCGTTCCTCGACATGCCCTACAGGTCTTGCCTGGCGCCCACGGACAGATCCTTCCCCCACCCTTCGGGCGTACCCGAAGGACCGGGCACCCGCGGCCGCTCCCTTACGGTCGCCGTGCTGAATGTCGCGCTTACTCCGAAGGGCTTCACTGGCTATCCCCTTCCCGGCGATCGAGCACCCTTCTGGTGGCCTCTTTGATGAATCCCGCGATGAACTCGGTCTTTCCCTCCAACTGGAAGCGTCGCTCGACGGCGCCCTGCATGCCGCCCTCGCCCCAGTCCTGGTCGTGCGAGAAGTAGTCGATGAATGCCTCGCCGCTCAGCTTGGTCAGGTAGGCACCCGCCACCGCCTCGATCGCCCCACCGGCTACGAAGCCCGCGATCGACGCCTTGAGCGCCTTGCCGAGGATGTTGGTCGCCAGGCTCACGACGCCCATCTTGACCAGCAGTTGCCCCAGTTCTGTCGCGAGGCGCTTGGCGTCGTCGATCGAGATCGACAGGCCGAAGACCTTGGCGATCTCGGCGATCATCTGGTAGTTGATGGCGGCTGTCGCCAGTGCGCCGAGTCCCGGGACAGGATTGACGAACATGACTCCGGCGGTGGTCCACTGGAAGCGCGTGACGATCGACGAAGCCGCCTGTCGTCTGGCCTCGTTGATGCGGTCGCGGGCTTTCTCTGATATTCGCTTGGCTCGCAGCAGGACGTTGCCCGCGAGAAGGTCGCGTCCTTCGGCGTGCAGCGTGTCGGCCAGGCGGTCTGCGAGCAGCGACACGTCCGGCGGTGGGGTCTCGGCGGATTCGTCGCCGGACGCCTCGCGGACGGTCACGGCCACCGGATTGGCGGCACAGACGACGACATCGGCCGGCGCGATCAGGCCGTCGACTCGCGTTCGAAGGCGCTGGGCGATGGCGTCGGCGTCTTGGTCACTGAAGAGGTCTTGTTTGTTGAAGAGGAGGATTGACCGCTTGCCTAGCTTCGCCAGCGACGAGAGCGGTTTGAACTCGATGTCGCGGAGGTCCTGGTCCACCACGAACAGCAGCAGGTCGGCCTCGGCTGCCAGTTCCCTGGCTCGTTCCTCACGAAACATGCCGCCCTCGCCGATTTCGGATAGGCCGGGGGTATCGACGAGTCGGAGCTTGCCGTCGTCGAACCCGTCTATCGTATAGGCGTGTTCGACGCCGGCCTTTGTCGTGCCGACGGCTGGGTCGGTCGCTCCGGCTTCGTGTCCGAGCAGTGCGTTGATCACCGAGGTCTTGCCGGCTGATCCCGTGCCGAACACGACGACCGTGTATCGCTTGGCGGCGAGGTCGCCTTCGATCTCTTCGAGTTCGGTGGTCAGGGCTCGCCGCGCCACCTCGTCGACGACGAGGTCGATCTGCTTGCGTGCGGCGTCGACGCTTTGGCCGGCGGCTTCGGTGGGGTCAGTTGAGGCGACGGCCTCGGTCTTGCGGCCGGTTCGCGAAGCGACCCACATGAAACGCACGCCGACGATGAGGATCGCCAGCAGTGCGAGCATGAGCGCCGCGAGGACGGCGGTCGCGAGGGTCGGCGAGATCGTGGCGAGTTGGCTGTGGATATGGCTGATCGAGGAGAGGACCCACGCCATCAGCGCGAGTCCGACGAGCGCAATCAGCGCGCCGGTCCACGCGGGCATTCGTGAGCTGTGCGGCTTGGTCGTCATCGTTGGCAATCAGCGTACCTCAGGCGCCTCCATGTCACAATTCGTTTGGGTGGTCGGATTATTGGCTCGGACCGGGATGGCGATGCGCTTGGCGCGTCGGTCCGCACAGAGCTTGGGAGACAATTCCCGTAGCTTGGTCTGCGGACGGTTTCTTCGTGGTTTTCTCGCTCCCGTCGGGTCGAATCGGTTCGATGTGCTTGGCTTCGCCCGACTCTGTGTCCCTCGTACCCGCTCTTCCG
>JAJDDX010000022.1 GCA_029260055.1 Phycisphaerae bacterium | reverse complement strand
CGTATTCGGACTCCGAGACCTGCAGGTAGTAGCGATCTGTCGTGTCCAGGCTTGAGTGGCCTGCCCATTGCTTGACGACGTGAGCCGGGAAGTGCTTGGCCCAGTCCGTGATGCAGTTCTTGCGGAGCGTGTGCAGGGGCTTCGCGTAGCGATCCACGCCTGCGCGCCTGCAAAGAGCGCCGAAGTCCCGCGATATGTTTTTGACGCTCACGCTGCCGACCGGAATCACTCGTCCCTCACCTTCTTCAGCCTGGTCGAACGCGGCGAGCAGTAGCTCATGGAGCTCAGGGCATATCGGCACGATGCGGGCGTCCTTGTCTTTGACGTCCCAGTCATCCTGACTGATCACCCGGAGGCGGCTGTTGGCCCAGTCGATGTTGCGCCAGCAGAGGTTCAAGGCTTCCCCACGCCGGAGCGCGGCCCACCTGCCCAAGCCGAGCAGTAGCAGCCATGCCAGCGAGGGGGCTGCTTCCATGAGCGTCGCGAACTCCTCGGCGCTCACATAGTGCCAGTCGCGGCTTACCAGCGGTGTCGAGCCGAGTCGGTCGAATGGACAGTACTCGAGCAGGTCGTCTTCCACGGCACGATTGAAAATGGTGCGCGCGTTCCGTATGTGTAGGTCGACAGTGACCGGACCCGGAGTCGTATTTCGCTTGTTCACGTGCGCCAGGTCTCCCGCCCCCAGGGCTGTCTTGAAGGCCCGAGCATCATGACGCATGATCTCACCCAACCTCCGATCCGTCCCGAAGAACGCCTGCAGATAGCGACCGGTCTGGCGGTGCAACACCAACGACCCGGGCGCCAGTTCCGTCGCCCTGGCCGCGAAGTAGAACTTGAGGAAGGATGCGACAGTGGGCGCACGTGAGATGTTGCGGCGTGCGGGATTGGACCTCAGCTCGGCCTCCTTCTGGCGCCGGACGTTCTCGGCCTGGCGCCTGGAGAGTTGATCGGCCCGTCCCACGTGTTGGCTCCGTCGCTTGCCTGCGGCGTCGTACCAGCGGATGACCCAGTACACGTACCGCTTGCCGCGCTTGGTCACGGTGGCCTGTTTGCTGAGGTCGACAGAACGGCGCATGAATAGCTCCTTACGACGTGGATTCTATCATCATCGCCGACCGTATCCAAGACAGTTCGGCGTCGCATAGGCGTATCTCTCCTGCTCTCTACCGCAAGACACAACTCGCGACACAACCTGGAAAGCGCACCGGTCAAGTCACGTTATCACGAGCTTTTGTAGCCGACTCATCTCCGACGTTCAGCTCTTAGAGCTGGACGTCATCGTGGGTTGCTTTCCGTGGCGCGCTCAATGAACCGGTCCAACTCAGCCCGACGGTAGAAGATCCTCTTGCTAATCTGCGTGCCCTTGAGCAGCCTTCGCTCTCGATATCGTCGAAGCGTGGCAGAGGGGGCGGAGATATTGACCGTGTCCAGACGCAGGTACCGGATCGCCTCGCCTTCCGTCAGCAACTCCGGGCATGGTTGTGGCGGCGCACCTGGCAATACCGGACCCAGGAATTGCACGGCACATGGACTACCTGCAAACAGAGTACCCCCGTTCATGTCATGTCCCCAACACCAAGTCGGCATCGCAATCGCCAGCGTCTTTCCGACACTAAGAGCGGTCAGTTGCGCGCCTCACCCACGTTCTCACACTGACGCATCCAAGTATCGACCAAAGGTTCGATGCGTCCGAGAACGTCAGCTCTTCTTCGCCGCAAAGGAATGTGTTCCTGGCACAGTGCGCTGTGCAGATGTCCGGGTAGCTGACCCGGAGTGTAGAGTAGCCCTTGTCATTAATGAATGGGCGTCCCAACGAGTTTTCCCATCGTCGTGATGTAGCGGGGAGAATCGGAGGTGGCGGGCAATCGTCGGAACTGCCACCGTTGCCCGAGTTATTCACCAGCCACCTGTGGGCGAGGCTTGACCCACTCGATGAAGCGTCGCCACAATCTGCCTTCGTTCGGTGATTGGGGAACGGTGGGATGGTCAGCTAGTGCCCCACGCGGGCAGCTGTTCAGACTACTGCAAAGAGCAAGTTACTAATCAGACGGCGACGACGCGGAGATGAGCCTCGCCCGCCACTTGGCGGCTTTGCCGTCATGGCTTCGACCCGGCTCGGCCGCGTGCCAGGATTCGTACATCTCGGCGATACGCTTGGTCGTTTCCTTAAGGGCTTTCGGGGAAGAATATTCACGCTTGCTCATGACGTCGTAGGCACCCAAGAGCAACGACTCGGCTTCGACGAAGGAACCGAGTGAGGCGAGGTATTCCCCTAGCTTGCCCTCAAACTCCATCCGCTTTGGTGTTACGGCGGGCGGAAGCAGGCCAATTGCTTTCCGCTGCGTTTCCACGGCGGACGTCATGTCGCCGCTAAGCTGAAGAGCCTGCGCGAGCGTCGTGAGGCTTTCGTGGTCCTGTTCCCCGGTCAGTGCGACTGCGCGCTGCGCCGTTGCGAGTGCCTTGTCAATGTCGCGCAGGCTTTCGACTGGGCAGGAAAGGAGTAATGCGCCGTACGCATTAAGATTGGCAGCCGTTGCCTGATCTTGCTCGGCAATCCTCCGCTGCAAGCGCAGAAGTGTCTCATACACGCGAGCTGACTCGTCACGCTTCAATTGACTGTGGAGCACGAACGCGAGATCGTTTATCACTTTAAGCGTGTCCGGGTGCTCCTCGCCTAGGACTTTTTGCATGACCTCCAAGGCTCGACGTAACATCACCTCCGCATCGGTGAATCGACCGAGAGAACGTAAGTCAGCAGCCAGGTTCCTCATTGCGCGAAGTGTGCTCGGATGTTCATCGCCCAGAACTCGCCGCTTGCTTTGCAGAACCTGCCTGTGCAGCGTTTCGGCCTCGGAGTATTTGCCTTGCCGATACAAGTCCGTGGCGAGGTTGTTCATCGAGTCAAGTGTGGCAGGATGCTCTTCGCCCAGCACGCGGTGCTGGATTCCCAGTGTCTGCCTGTCCGTCTCTTCTGCCTCCATGAACTTTCCCTGTGATCCCAAAGTGACGGCGAGATTGCTCATCGCGGAGAGTGTCGCCGGATGCTCCTCGCCCAATATTTCACGAATGAGTTTCAATGTTTGCCTGAATAACGCCTCTGCCTCAACGTGTTTGCCCTGACGCTCCAGGGTATTGGCGAGATTACCCATGGTCATAAGCGTGTGAGGGTGCTCCTCGCCGAGCGACCGACGCATGAGTTGCAGCGTTTTCTTCTCGAGTGTCTCCGCTTCGGCATACTTGCCCTGCAGTTTCAGGACAATCCCAAGATTCCCCATGCACATGAGTGTTTTGGGATGCTCTTCGCCCAACTTGGAACGCAGGAGTCCCAGCGTCTGCCGATACAGTTCTTCGGCCGCGGCATATTCGCCCTGATCCTTCATTGCAGTGGCAAGATTCACCGATGTGCTAAGTGTGTTCTGGTGTGCGTTCCCTAAAACGCGGCGCTGGATTTCCAAAGTGCGCCTATATAGTGGTTCCGCGACGGATGGACTGCCTTGTTTTGACAGGGTGTTGGCTAAACTGTTCATCGAGGCAAGGGTCTCGGAGTGCTCCTCGCCCAGCACACGGCGCCTGATTCCCAGAGTCCTTCTGTGACGCCGCTCAGCCTCGGGCCAGTCTCCCTGTCGGTCAAGAAGCACGCCCAGAGTAGTGATTGCCCTGAGCGTTTCTTGATCTTCGCCCCCGAGTTCTTCTCGATATGTCCGCGCCGCGCCAACAAGATGTGGCTCAGCGGGGCCGTAAAGCCCCAACGCGAGGTAGGTCTGGCCGACGGTCTCTTGCAGTTGCGCTCGCAGCAAGGGCCGATCGGAGAACCTCTCGGGAATCGTCTTGGACGCCATGTCGAGCATCTCACGCAACGTGACTTCGATTCCCTGTTTTTCCGGATCGACTGAACGAAGCCACTCCGCCAGATAGTCCGTGACCGCCTCGGCGTCGGCTCTTGCCGCCTCGGCTTCCAGTTTGCCTTCTTCCGTTCGCATGCGCTGTTGGCTTTCGAGCTCTGCGAGACCCTCGGCTATCCGGCGTTGTTTGGCCGCGCTCATGCCGAGACCCACGGAGATGGTGGTGGCCGCAACCAGGATTATCGCCAACAACCCTGCGGCCATCACTCCCGTGCGATTGCGCCGTACGAATTTTCTTAACAGATACATCGTGCTAGGCGGATGCGCTGTGATCGGCTGGTTACTCAAATACCTGCGGATGTCGTCGGACAATTCGGCTGCCGAGCGATAGCGCCGCTGCCGGTCCTTCTCCATCGCCTTCTGCACGATCGTTTC
>JAJDDX010000210.1 GCA_029260055.1 Phycisphaerae bacterium | reverse complement strand
CGGATTCAAAGTGTTTATGATTTGATTTTATGATACAATAACTTTGTGCATCATTTCTTTGTCCAATAAATCATTCAAGGTAATTATTTATTTGGATTTACAAATCCCCGAATAATTTTCAACGTATACTCAAACGAATCGTATCCCTCCCACAGTCGGCATAATTTCCAGAGCATGTCTTCAGGTACGGCCAAAAACAACCGAAGTGATGGCAATGACTTTAGAAATATCGTTATGGCATCAGAAAACATCACCATGTTTGGCGGTTTTTGCACTGAATCTTTTTCTGAATTTTTTGCATTCTTTTTCTGCAGATTGTACGTCTTCATCATTTCCTTTTGTGTTTTCTTGGCACCGCTTGCAAGTTTTCTATCAAACGCAAATTCTTTGAGCATTGGAATAACTTGTTCCATCCATGCAGTTTCAAAATCATCCTGATTCTGATTTATCTGCTTTAGGTCTTTTTGTGCAGGGTCATCAGATTCTGTAACAATATGCGGTGCAAAAGTTCTGTACAAAACAATTGCAGATGTAAGCAGACCAATCTTGTTTGCAATTGTTTCAAGCGCATCGATACTGTGAACACGATTTGGCTGGCTGTAAATTTGATTTAATATCTCATCAGAGACTATCTTAAAAAATTCTCGATTTTGTAGTATCTTTACAAATGTCTCTCTCTCATCGTGATCAAGGGGTTCCTGCCATTTCTGAAGCGGGTTGGAATCAATCGTATCAACAAGATTCTCCAAGTTTGGATAGAATTTCTCATTTTTCTCTACAAGGTATCGTGATTCTGTTAGCCTTTCCAGCACATCGTAGGTCTTGCTGGTATCGGGTCTGCCCGTCTTGTTTTGTACAACTTGGGCCAATCTGTACCCTGAAGGGTCTTTTTCCAGAAATGAGGCCAGAAAATACTCTGATGTGAGTCCTTTACGCAGCAAATCTACATCATTTGAGGCCATTTCTGAATTAATCTGGTATTGTTTGAACAGTATATGTCTTGAATTTGCCTCAAGACACGTACTTTGTGATATGCCTGATTGCACTTCTATTAGTTGATGAAGATGTATAATCCAAAAACAGTTGTTGTTTGCATAACCTGTTCATACCAGTGGACATACACAAAAGGCACACCGAACTACAGAATCAGGTGTCCTCATTGTCATTCCTCACAGAATGACCTAAACCGAAAGATTTTCGGCAAATGGAGGCCTTCGATATGAAAGCCATTCCATTACACAAAAGACCATGGAGGAAATTGTCTCCACGGCAAAAGTTGTTGCGTGAAAAGTCACTTGCCGTAATCAGTGGATTGCGCAACAGCAAAGCAAAGACGCTGCCACAAGCAGCAACCAACAACGACATTACTGTAAGTAATGTCATCAAACATACAAACGGCTTCAAGAAAGTAAACGGAAAACTGGCTGTAAAGCGATGGGACAGGATACAGAGAATTATGCGGATAAACTCCAAGGGTCAAGAGAAAAGCGTAACCATAGTTGATTCCAGAACGGCATCAGTTGTTGGACGATACCATAACGCGGTAAAACAATTTCTCAACACTGGAGACAAATCTAAACTCTCAAAGTTCAAAAACAAGAAAATCAAAGACAGTAAGGGAAAATTACACAAACTGGAAACAAACCCTGACGAGATAATCAGAATCAATCAGAGAATCGAGGAGCCTGAGTACTTTGAAATTTACAACAGGAGATGACAGAGATGAGCAAGACTGAAACAAAATCAATTGCAACTCTTCAGACCATGTTAGGATTTGGCATAGGGCAGATACGTGATGAAAATAACGATGCCATCAACGGTATCGAGGAATGGGTGATGGAGATAATCTCAAAACCCAAAAACAAGTCCATGCAGGAAAAGAAGAACAGATGTGAGATATGCAACTCCAAAGAAGAACAATACAACCTTGAACTTCATCATCTATCAGGAATTAAGCATTCCCATCACACGATAACTGCAGACCGCCACTGCCACCAACAGCTAAGTCAGCAGCAGAAACTATGGGATTCTCGTTGGTTGCAAAAGAACCAGCCAGAGAACGTCCGCCTTGGGTTCTTGCTAATGGGTATTCATGACGTTTTGATGCTCAAGGGCAAAAAGACTGGAATCAGCGCATACGAGGAACTGGCAAAGAAACTGCGTCAGAGAATCTACCAGTTACTAAACATGGAGGAATACGCATGAAACTGGGCAAAATAGGCGCGATCAATTCACCTCAACCAGAATCAATCAGCATCAGATGCTACACTGGAAACTACAGGGCTGGAGGATACTCTTCCCACAACCAAAATGCCAACAATGGAATGGTGTTGACTCTTACTTCTGAGACAACTACAGACCAGCAGCAATCCTTGACCTTTGGCTCTTGCGCTGTCTGGATTAATGGTACATTGTACAAGATTTGTCTATTCCATAATGAACTAGACTCCAAGAAAGTTGATGTGATAAGACAAGTTGCAGAAACATTACAAAAAGAAAAGAACTGCATTGTAACCGTATCATCAAAAGATGAATTTGTTGCAAATGTTTTTTATCCGTATGTCTATGAGGCAAGGGCAAAGTGTGTATCATTTGATTTACCGTATGAGTTGAGTAGACTAGCAGCATCATGGGGAACTGCAAGAAAGATACAGGATGCGTTCTCGATAAAACTCGTTAATGGTATTCCACATCTCCCTGCAATCAAGATAAAGAGCATCAACAGTGATGCTGCATTCATCCAGTTTGCAACTCCATTAAGGACAAAGAGTGAGAAGAAGCAAATCCCAACTCACAAGGTGTATCGCGGATATTTTCTTGATTTGAAGACACTAGGTTACGCAATGAGTAACAAATCATTTGATGGAATAGATGAGGTTGCAAATACATTTGGTGTTGAGACACACTTGAAAAGCAAGAAAGGAGTTACAGCAAATGCAATAAGAAACAACATAGAGAAAACATTAACCGTACATAATCTCTACTGCAAGATTCTTTCTGTGTTGGAGGATACATTCTTGATAAAAGCAAATAATTCAAACAAGTTGTATTCTCCCGCATCAATTGGTAAAATCTACTTGGAAAAACTAAACATCAGACCACTCTTGGAGAAAAACCCAGAGTTTTCAAAAGAGATTATGGGAAACTTGATGAGTGCATTTTATGCAGGACGAGTGGAAACCAGAATCAGAAAGACTCCAGTACCAGTTACATATCTTGATTGTACCAGTACCTATCCCACCTTGTTTTCATTGATGGATATGTACTCGTTTTTGACAGCAGAGAAGATAGAACATTCCGTCACTACAGAAAAAACTCAGAAATTCCTCGATGAGGTAACTCTACAGGATATTTCCAAAAAGGAGACATGGAAGAATCTTGCCACAATATGCAAGGTAGTGCCAGACGGCTCCATGATTGTGCCTGTTCGTTGTGGATATGGCTCCAAAAAGACCCAGAACATAGGCGTAAACTATCTCAAAAGTGTCGATGGGACAAGCCTATGGTATACCGTATCTGATTTGATAACCTCAAAGTTGCTTACAGGTCATACTCCTACAATTGAAAAGGCAATCACGTTTGCTCCAGTAGGAATACAGCAAAACATACCCGATGAGGAAATAGAAATTTTCAAGGGAGTGATAGTCAATCCAAGAAAGGAGAATTTCATCGAGCAACTAATTGAGAAGAGATTGGAGATGAAGCAATCTCTAGATTCTGAAATTGATACTACAATACAGAATACAATAAAGATTATTGCAAACACCGCATCATACGGTATTCATATTCAGGTAAATACTGAATCTGAAAAGCAAAACGAACCAGTAACAGTCTATGGAATGGATGAGCCATTCTCTGTAAACCAAAACAATCTATCAAGAAAGGAAGTTCCTGCAAAGCATTTCAATCCAATACTTGGAGTGTTCTTGCCTGCAGCAGCGAGATTGGTTTTGGCAGCAGCCGAAAGTTTAGTTGCATCGCATAAGGATGGATACGTGGCGTACATGGATACGGACAGCATCATGGTATCTCCAAAACATGCAAGTGAGATTCAGAAATTTTTCCAGAAACTCAATCCATATCAAAACAATGTACAGATTATGAAGATAGAAAAGTCTGATGACGGAAGACTATTGGAGAATGTCTTGTTCTTCGGTGTATCGTCGAAGAGATATGTCTTGTTTGAGTATGATGGAATAGAAGATAAGTTCAACATTCACAAATTCACTATTCACGGGTTAGGTCATTTACTTGATGTAAATGAAAAGGAATGGTGGCAGGACATACTTGCAATGCATTATCATCCTGAAAGAAAACAGGAGACACTTGACAAGTATGGTTCCAAATATGCAGTATCCAAGATGAGCATCACGACACCAATCGTGTTGAAAAGATTTTCAAATCTTAGACCGTTCAACAAGATACTTGTCGGTGCAGGATGCAAACTAGATGAGAATGGAAATGTGGTAATTCCAACCTTGCCATATCTTGATGCAAAGAAAAGAGAATGTATCCAGTACATGGAATTTACAAATTATACAACTGGAGAAAAATTCCCAGACTCTGCAGATACCATTCCCTATTGGAAGCCATTGAGTGAGACGTTGGATGACTATGCCGACCACAAGGAGACAAAGTCTGGTGGCGATGTTGGTTTGTTACCTAGATTACGCATGAAAATAGACAGGAATCAGATAAAATATGTCGGAAGAGAAATAGCAAACCTTGATGCTTCCAACATTCTAGGTGTCACTTCAGATGAAAGTTGTACAGTCTATGACAACCTGGAGAAGAAGATACTACACATTAGACCAAGAGACTCCCACAGATTTGGAATATCCCGAAGCAACTTGATTGCTATCCAAAAGAGAATCAGAAGCAAAGACTCGCAAGTAAATCTTCAGAAAGGCACCATCAAAAAGTTGCAAAAGGCGTTTTCTGACGCTGTCTCGGGAAATTTCCGGAATGATAACCGGAAAGATAGTGACAGTACGATTGAACAGGAGGTGATAATGAAATAATGACCGGAAAGATAGAGAACACTCCCGGAATGATAAACCAAGACACCGGAATGATAAATGACAACACCGGATTGATGGAAAACCCTACCGGAATGATAGAGGAGAATACCGGAATGATAACCGAAACTAATGATGCAGAATACACTGAAAGCGGAAGAAAAAAGCGCAGTAGGGAAAGGGGCAAGGACAGCAAGCCGAGAAACTTCCCACTACATACGATGAAGAACCTGCCACAGTTCAGAGACAAGTCACATCAGGAAGTTAGAGAATACATACTTGCAAAGAAGGGAGTGGACATTGGAGGCAACATAAATGCATGGCATATTGTAATCGTTGTTTTCATAATGCTTGCAGCAGTTACAAGCCCGCTATGGATTGAAAAGTTGGCAGACTGGTACAACAAAAGGGAAGAAAGAAAGAATATTGTAGGTTAAATTACCAGCACTACGCCTTTCATCCAGGGATGCAACGTGCAGTAATAGTTGAATTCTCCAGAAGCATCAAATGTTTGCTGCCAGTCCGCCCCTGCCTGAATGAATCCTGAATCAAATGATGTTGATTCCGATTCAGTTACTGTATGCACCACAATGTCATCATTGGTCCAGGTTATCGTGGTGCCAGGTTTTACCTTTACCGCAATTGGTGCATAGGATTCCGTAATCTTTGGATTCCAAGAGTCCTTTACTATTGATACCTTGTCTGCAGATACGGCACCATGTGTTGAGATTGGTACTCCGGCAGAGCCAAGATCATCATATGTGATGATTTGAGGATCCTCTAGTTTGTACAGCAGATCTTCCTGCCACTCAATCATGGACTTGCTTCCAGGCATGTTGCTGGGTTGCTCCAATGATTTCAATTCGGAATCATCTTCAAGCACTTCAAGGATTGCCATGGAGCCCTTCTCTTCCTGTATTCCGTGAACATGGAAGAGGTACTTGCCAGGTTCAGACCACTTGGCCTCAATTATTGCAGTATCCCCGTTTGCAACAAGATGCGTCTGGGCCCAGTACGGTTCGTTCCAAAGTATTCCAGATGGCCAGACCTTGAATATGGTACTGTGAACATGGAATGGTGATTGTACCACTCCACCGATTCCGATTACGTAGAATCTTACCAGTTCATCTTTTACCACCTGAATCGGATTGTCCATGTACTGGTTTGCGTATCCGTTGATGGGATAGAATTTTGGAAATAGTGTAAGTGGATCCTCAGGATCAAATTCACTTAGCACGAAGAAAAATTCCCTTGCAGGATCCATTTCATGGTCCATAGGATCAATTATCATTGTTCCAAACATTCCCATCCTCACGTGCTCTGTTGTTGGAAATGCATGGCAATGATACATGAACAACCCTGCCTCGTGTGCCTTGAAGGAGTAGGTATATTCCTCTCCCGGATTTATCATAGGGAACACGCCATCGTTTGCAGAATCATGTGTCCCGTGAAAGTGGATGGTATGCGCATACGGAGTATCATTTACAAATTTGACTGTAACCTCGTCTCCCTCGTTGAATCTCAAAGTAGGTGCAGGTATGGTTCCGTTGTATGTCCACACTTTTGCCCTGACTCCTTCAGATACCTCGATTTCGGCATCCTGCGCAATCAGAACATAGTCTCTTTTTTGCGGATTTGGATTCTCAGCCATTGGATAAATATCATTTTCAGTTATACCTGCGGCATGAATCTGCTGATCCTCTGCCTGAACAATTATGTTGGAATCTGCCATGTCAATAAAGTAAAATGCTGCAGAACCTATGCCGATTATTACTCCAATAACAATATACCAGATTGGCTTTATCGTACTGGTCATGGTTTACCGTGATACTGTGTGAATATAAAACATTGTCAGCTGCCCAGATTATCTATAACCGAAATGACATACCATAATTAAATAACTGCCATTCCTAAGGGAGATACTTGACCCTACCAAAAGATTCCAAAAAACTCCATCCCAAGGGATACGAGCCAAAGATAATAATCAAGGAGGATTCCAACACAAGGAACCAGCTACTAAATGCAATTCTGAAGCCTTCTCCTGTCACCGAATCAGTGGACACTGATATTTTTGCAGTGATGGCAAAAAGACGCTCAACCAGGAAGTTCAGCGACAAGATTGTAGAGACTGAAAAGATAGACAAGATAATCGCAGCGGCAGATACGGCACCAACTGCAGGAAACTTTCAGGGATTTGAGATATTCTACATCAAAAGCCCCCAAAAGAAAAAGGATCTCATAGCGGCGTGCAACAAGCAGCCCTACGTGGATGCCCCGCTGGTATTGGTGTTTTGTAAAAACCCGGACAGGGTCAAACTGGACTTTCCTGCAAGAATCCTAAAGAAGTTCGCAATACAGGATGCAACGCTTGCCGCATCATATTCCCAGCTAGCAGCCCAAGGTCTGGGCTTGAGCTCAATATGGATAGGAATGTTTGATGAGAAAAAGGTAATGGATGTAATTGGCACCGACCTGATTCCGTCATCTGTTTTGTGCATCGGATATCCAAAGCAGGTAAAGTTCCCAAAGCCCAGAAGAAACCTCAAGGAACTGGTTCACGTCGTATGGGAATAATCTGCAAAGGTGTCTGCAACAGACACAAGGAGACAAAGCCGCGAGATGGGGGCAGATATGCCGCAGGACAGAAAAGATGCAATTTCTGCGATACGTTCATGCGCTGGGATGGGATATTTTGTCCCTGCTGCAATCACCGACTAAGGATGGGTCCTCGCAATGCAAAAAACAAGGAAGCATTTTTGAAAGTATTGAACCAAAGAAAGCGCATCGCAGAAAAAGCAAAGACTCCTTCTGCCGTATGATGATGCATACTTCCAAAATCTAATAATGCCAAACAAATCTTAAATTTTGTTGGGTATTGAAACTGCATTATTTTATGGCTTTTTAACAGGATTGCCGCTGATTGCAGGCGCCGTCCTGACAAAGTTTGTCAGTTTTGGCGGAAAGACGCTTGGTGCGATAATGGCCTTTGGAAGCGGTGCGCTGATTGTAGTGGTTACTTTTTCCCTGATGGCTGAAGCTCATGAGGGTGGAGGAATCATTATCGCATCAGTTGGATTCATCACAGGCGTCGTGGCCTTTTCTGCAGGGAACTATCTCATCGACAAGAGAGGCGGAAAGAACAGGAAAAAATGTCTGCATCCGCAAGAGATGAAGCATGATTCATCATCAGAGGGCAAGGCACTGGCATTGGGTTCCATAATGGATAACATCCCAGAGTCACTTGCATTGGGGGTATCTGCAATGTCGGGAACCGTAGGAATTGCATTTTTGGCAGGAATCATGGTATCAAACTTTTCAGAATCGGCTGCAGGATCTCAGACCATGAAGATTGCAAAGACCAGTACAAAGTCAATCATGGCCACGTGGGGAATAATCGGAATAGTCAATGTTGTCTCAGCCGCAGCAGGGTTTCTAATTTTATCCCAGTTGGGCCATGAGGTTACGGCATTTGTGTTGGCAGTGGCAGCAGGTGCAATACTTGCGATGCTTGCAGAAACCATGATTCCAGAAGCGTATCGACATGGGGGATTCTTCATTTCGATTGCAACTGCTTTGGGATTTTTGATGTCGTTTGTACTTGTGCTTGGTTGAATCTGGATTGTGCAATTTTGTTTTTCAGCTATAACTGTGAGAATGCAGCTGAATGTGTTACATGAACTAATGAACAACAACAACATATCACATGCATGGAAAAATGCCCAAAATGCTCAAACCAAATCCTAGTTGGCAACACGAACATAGCAGTTCATGCAGAACAGCCATGGAGAAAAGTCCAGGCAAAGTTTTGTTCTGACTGTGACTTTGTGGAGCTTATCCGCAATTGATTTTTTGCGAGGGGAATGTATTGGAAAATGAAATAAAGACATGGTCACCTCTTGGAAAGATCGATTGTATAAGCTTGTGCAAGTCCATCTTGGATCTGGATAAGAATATCTTTTTTGTTGGAACAATTAATGGCAACGGAAGATTGACAGACTATGCCAAAAGACAAAACAAGGTGATGCAGAATCTGGAAAGCATGGATTTGGATATGATGTGCATGCAAGCCCGACTATACACGTCAATGCAAGGCGATCATGACAAGAACTTTGGAAGGTTCGGCCATTGCATAACTGAGCGAGAGAAGACAACTATGTTGACGATTCCAACCATACGTGGAACCGTACTTGTCATATCCTCCAACAGAATAGATTCAAGGGAATTGGTTCGGAGAATATTCCAGGTGACAGATGATGGCTGTTTTGCGCAGATTCTAAACCAGTGTTAAGGCAAGGTTTAGATTCTGTGTACCTGCAAAAAACAAGATGAGAAACAGCTACAAGAATGCAGGCAGTGATTTTTTGGATCTTGCAAGTGAGCAAAGACTTGATATTCTGTTTCACATAATGCAGGAAAAGTCAAAGGTAACCCCGATGGCCAAGAAGCTTGAATCTACCGTGCAGGAGGTACACCGAAACTTTGAGCGGCTTGCAAAATCAGGGTTTATCGAGAAAGACATTGACGGATACTATCATCTTACGATTTACGGAACCACAATGTGCACGCAGATTCCAACCATGATATTTTTTTCAAACAACAGGAAATATTTCCAGGAGCATGACTTTGGAAATCTTCCCGCGAAATTCATCGAGCGCATCGGTGCGCTGTCCACCGGCAAATACATCAAGGGATTCACCAAGGTGATAGAGCAGTGGAAATCCATTTACAAAAATGCCAACGAGTACATCTATGAGATGCATGCGGAGGTGTCAAATGATCTTATCGAACCCTTGATAAAAAAGGCAAGGGATGAAAATGTAAAGATAAACTACATCCTGTCAGAGGATTGCATAGTTCCAAAGGGAAGAAAAAAGACGCTGGAGAAATTCGGGTTTGGCAATCTGTTGGAGGATGGAATTATAGAAAGGAAGATGTCAAAGGACGTTTTGGTGGTGGTGGCTCTAAATGAAAAAGAAGCATGCGTCTCGTTTCCTGACAAAAATGGAGAATCAAACATCGGCTATGCGTTTTATGGAAACGATGTCAGGTTTCACGAGTGGTGTCTTGACTATTTCAGGTATGGCTGGCACAACTCAGGTACATTCAGAGAAAGCAAGATAAAAGAGGAATAGAATAAATTCATTTCAGAGCAAAGTCTGAACTGCAGCATATGTAATTTCATCCGTCTCCCTTGGGGCATACGTTACGGTGTCGGACTATTTTCCCATCATAGACAAACTGAATATTTCTCAGATACACCATTAATTCTTGAATTTTACTTTAGTGTAGTTATTTGATGTGTGAGGCAAAAAAATCCCTCACAACAGCAAAGTTAACACGATGACGGATGCTGCTGCAACTATGTGAAACAGATAGAAAGCTAATCTGTGTCGCGGGGCTTTATTCAGGTATCTGCTTTTCTTTTCTTTTGTATCGTTGATTAAACCACTCATTTTATCCAACTCCGATTACGTCTTTGATCACAAACACTCCCAAGCCAATTCCAATGACTACTCCTAT
>JAJDDX010000209.1 GCA_029260055.1 Phycisphaerae bacterium | reverse complement strand
ACGCCTCCGCTGCTGGTCTTCGCGGCTGCGGTCGCGTTCGACCCGGCCACCGACCGTGGCAACACCCTCTGGCAGATCCCACTGGCCACGCCGCGCATCATTCCGCCGGTTGGTTACTACGTGATGCGTCCGGGCACCGGCTCGGCCGAGACGGTCAACCTGCTTTCGGCGAACGCCGTCGGCATGGCCGGCTCCAACAATCCTGACCTGATGTGGGCCAACGACGGTCCGCGTGCGTTCCTTTCGCCGGACGATCCGGACATCATGGCATTCGAGTTCATCGGATCCAAGGTCGCTGCTCCGTTGGGTGGCTGCTGTGATCCGACTGGTGCTGTCCCCTGTGCGGACACCACGCAGTGGGTTTGCGACGACATGGGCTTCAACTGGGTCGAAGGCGTGCTTTGCGTCGGCGATCCTTGCGGCTCGGGTGCTTGCTGCACCGGTGCGGTCTGCACGATCACTGATGCCGGCACTTGCGCGGCTGGCGGCGGAACGCACTCCGGGCCGGGTACTTCCTGCGACCCGAACTGCTGCGAGCAGACGTCGACCGGCGCTGACTTCTGTGACGGCGCCAACGTGCTTCAGATCACGGTTCCGCCAATCGGCAGCCCGGCTGTCACGGTGACGATCTCCGGTGATGCCAGCAACGCGACCGACGGCACCTGCGGCGACGGCGCCGGCGGTGGTTCCGGCACGCCTTGCCGGACGAACGGCGCTGCCGGTTGGACTTGCACCGTGCCCGGCGAGACTTGTGAACCCAACGGCGAGTGCATCGACTACTCGAACGACCCGCTCTGGTGGGAATCTTTCCACATCGACGCAGGCGCGAACGTGACGATCGACTACTGCTGCACCACCGAGGGCGCGGGAGCAGGCGGGACGAAGGGCGTCCACTATGTCCTCCTCAACGATGGGTGCGACCCCGCCACCAGCAGTTGCGGCGATTCGACGTTCCGCAGCGCCGATGGTGGTGCCTGTGGTGACGGAAACCCGTCAGACGTCTGGAACGAGCTTCCAGCCGGCACGTGGTACATCCCCATCCACGCAGACAACTACTGCTCCGGCAATAGAGACAACTGCGCGATCGATGCCCAGTGTCCCGCCGGCGAGACCTGTGTCAGCGGCGCGACGCCGTACCAGATGCACATTACGGTCGAGCCGCTGCCGCTCGGTGGTTGCTGCACGATGGTTGACGGGGTGACTCAGGGGCACTGCGTCGGTGGTGTCAATGCCGGCCAGGCGTGTCCGCCGTCCGCGTGCATCGCGGGTATGTGCGTCATGGAAGTGGCGCCGGCTTGCACGCCGTTCATGGACGTTCCGTCTTGTGACGCTATTGGTGGAATCGCCATCGGCAACACGACCTGCACGGGTGCTCCCTGTGACCTCGGTGCCTGCTGCCTCGACGGGGGTGTTTGCCAGGACAACGATAGTGTCGGCATGCCGTACATGGACTGCGACCTGATCGGCGGCGCATACTTCGGCGGTGTCCGCTGCATTGCGGACGATCCGTGTCCGATCTGTGCGATCGAGGACGCGGCTCATTGCCAAATCCACGACGGTGGGTTTATTGTGCAGTCCGACCGCATGCTCGGCGTACGCTGGGCGGACGACTTCAAGCCCGCCACGACCGGCCCGATCAATCGGGTTTGCTGGTGGCCGTGCTTTTACAATCCGGGCGCGGGGACTGAGTGCTCCGCTCCGAGCGAGAAGCCGCCGGACGACTTCATCATCCGCTTCTACGCCGACGCGGGTGGTATTCCCGGCCCGGAAATCGGCATGCCCGGGGGTGAACAACTCACGCCGGACGCCACCGAGCCGATCGCCAACTCCCGTTGCTGGAAGTACTCGGCTCCCGTCACGACGCCTCCGGTCGTGAACGCCGGCGACTGCTACTGGATCGAGATCACCGGCCTCGGTGACTCGGTCGGCGGCTGTACGGTCTATTGGAGCAACAACAACAGTACCGGCAACAGCTACGCGATGAACGACACCGACGGCGACTACACGGGCAACGACCTTCGGACGTCGATCGGTGACGAGGCATCCGACATGTCGTTCTGCGTCGAGTCCGGCGTGATTGCCGGCGGCTGTAATCATGCCGCCGCTTGCTGTCTGCCCGACCTGTCGTGTCAGGACAACATGGCGTTTCCGGATTGCGAAGCGGCCTCGGGCATCTTCGTGCCGGGTGAGCTGTGCGGACCAGACACCTGTCCGAGTCCGTGCGACAACGACGCATGCGTGGAGTCCTTCGATCTCAACGCGGGCGCCTGTGCCGACGGCCTGCCCTGCACGTTCATAACCGACAACAGGTTCTGCGACGTCGGCACGAACCAGACGCTGTGCTCGGCGGCGCCCAACGATCCCCCGGCCCCTACCGCCTTCGGTCGGGATCACTGGTGGACCTGGAACTCCGGCGTCGTCTCCGGAGAGGTGACCGCCAGCATGTGCGACGGCCCGCAGTATGACGGCATCATCGCGATCTATGACGGTGGCGCGGATTGCTCAGCCTGCCCGACCGATGAAGGTACTCCGTTGATGTGCGGTGACGACACGTGCGGTATCGGCGGCGGACTCCCCGAAGTGACGTGGCAGGCTGCGCCGAACAGCTGCTACTTCATTCGCGTCGGCGGCTGGAACGACTCGACCGGACGGAGCGAAGTCACGCTCACCGCCCATAACGGCGCGTGCTGCTATCCGGACGGCACGTGCGGCGACTATGTCCTGGATACCGATTGCGTCGCCGCCGGCGGGACCTTCCGAGGAGCCGGGACGACGTGTACGGTAACGATCAGGATCGTCGACCATGTGTCGCCCACATGGAGCCACGTATTCGTCACCGTTTCCATCTGTACGCGGTCCGCCATCGCCGGTACGTCACCTTGCGTCGACGCGCCGATGATGATCGATCCCTGGATCACGACCGAGGAACTAGGGGCCAACTGCGAGGACTTCGGGCACCCTGAGGCGTGTCCCATCCCGGCTGGATTCTTCGGCGAGGGATCGGATCCGTTCACCGGGCTCGCCTGCTTCGAAGGCGAGCCGTTGGGGCCCGTCACGATTCCGGGCATCGCGGGTGCGTTGGACTTCGGCGATGCCGATACCCTGGTGCGCCGTACTTCCGACCCGTTCGAGCCATGCGATCCCCCATCACCAGCCGAGGTCACTGTGGACATCCTGGTGGAACGGCTGAACCTGATCGGGCGCGATCCCATCACGGTGACGTACAATGGCGGGCAGAATCCGGAACTCTGGACCGCAAGAGTGGAGGTCTCCGACAGCACCGGCCAGCCGGCAGGGAGCACGGTGACCGCCACGAAAGAGCACTGTAACGGCGGCACGTTCGATTCCGTGCTCGCGGTGTGCCCCAGGTTCGTCTTCACAAGAGTCGAGGCGCCTTTCACTACGATGGTGCTCGACTACTGCTCCGTTTGCGACCCGGGTGGAATAGTCATGTCGACAACGGACATGCCTTGGGTCACGCGTACAGGCAGCGTGATCGACGCGCCCAACCCTGTCTGCTCCGACTTCTACCCCGGGATTGAGGCCATCGACCCCGTAGCGGCTTGCGAGGACCCCTGCGGCGACGGCTGCTGCGGGGAGGGCGAGACCGAGGCGAACTGTCCGGACGATTGCGCGCCGAGTTCTCCGGCTCCGGCTCGGCCGCTGCCGGATGCCCGCTTCGGGATCGATGAATTCGGCCTCGACACGTTCCGCCTGTGCAATACCACGTCCGATTGCTTGACCGGGCTCAACCCGAACAGCGAGGTCGACTGTATCCTCGCTCCGACTCGGGGAGGAGCGGGTACGTGCTACGTGCGCGAGAACAACTACGTCTCCGTCGATCCGAACCCGGTGAATGCCGTCGCGCCGACGGCCCGTCGCGTAAGCCTGGAACTTGGCGGCGGCCTAACGCACGTACTCGGCTGGATGAGCGATCCGGAGGTCAAGAACGTCTCCGGTCCCGAGCCAACG
>JAJDDX010000208.1 GCA_029260055.1 Phycisphaerae bacterium | reverse complement strand
GCATCCCGGCATTAGCAGCCTCACGCACCGAGTGTTCCAGGTCGTCAAGCTCGAACGGTTTCTCGATGAAGTCGAAGATTCCGTCTCTTTGGGCATCCGACTCCAGATCGCCTGTTGGGAACCCGGTCATCAGAACTGTTTTCATGCCTGGGATGGCGAGCCGAAGCACTTCCGAAACGTGCAGGCCGTGAAGATGGTTCTTCAACATCCAATCAGTAACGAGTACGTCGGGGTGATTGCGGACGCCGAGATCGACGGCCTCGCGACCGTTGGCTGCGGTCTCCACTTCGTATCCACAGGACGTGAGATGTTCACAGAGCATCTCGCGGTAGCCTCTTTCGTCGTCAACAACCAAGACTGAAGGCATAGGCTCTACCTCTTTAGGGTCTCGCGCCTCATGGCGCTGCGCACGGTCTCACGGATAACGTCTAACTCGAACGGTTTTTCTAGGAAGGCGAAGACTCCGGACTTCTTGGCTGCGACTCGGAGTTTCTTCGCCGGAAATCCGGTGATGATTATCGTCCTCAGACCAGGACTCGTGACGCGGAGAGCTTCTGAGACCTCTAGGCCGGAAAGACTACTCTGCAGTATCCAATCCGCGATCAGCACATCGGGGTCAAAGCGCTGACCGATTTCGATGGCGCTACGGCCGTCGGCGGCAATCTCCACATTGTGTCCTTCCGCGGAAAGCACTTCTTGTAGAGTCTTCCGGTACATCGGTTCGTCATCAACGACAAGTACTTTCGCCATCGCTTACTCCTCTCTGTTCTCAGGAGCCTTGGTCGGCAGTGTGATGGTGAGTCTGGTGCCCTCGCCGAGCCGACTGTCGACATCGATCGTTCCGCCCTGGCCAGTTATAATTCCATGAACGATACTGAGCCCGAGCCCTGTACCGCCCATCTGTTGACGGTTCGAGTAGAACGGATCGAAGGCATGCTCCTGCTCTTCGGGGGTCATGCCTCTTCCTTGATCGGAAACGGTAGCCTGCACACCCGTCGGACACCGTGCTGTTCGCAGCGTTATCGTTTGCCCGTCGGTACACGCCTCAGCGGCGTTGTGAATCACGTTGACGAATACCTGCTCCATCTCGGTTGGGTTCGCGATTACTTTCGGGAGGCCAATCGCAGGCTCGAACCGCACTTGCACGCCTCTGTCGTTCGCGTACTCTCGTGCGAACTCTTCCGAACGTCGGATACACTGATTCAGATCGACCTGCCACGACTCAGTCGTCCCGTCACGTGAAAACTGGAGAATGCTCTTGACTATGCGAGCGCATCGTTTCACGTCGTCCTTTATTCTATGCAGCGAAGTCTCCACGGCCTTCGGGTCATCGTGTTTTTCGATGGCGCGTTGGGCCCCCATCAGGATCAAACCGAGTGGGTTATTGAACTCATGAGCGATCCCGGCGGCCAGCGTGCCTATTGAGGCGAGCCGCTTGGACCGATGCA
This sequence comes from Phycisphaerae bacterium, assembly GCA_029260055.1. Taxonomy (GTDB): domain Bacteria; phylum Planctomycetota; class Phycisphaerae; order UBA1845; family UBA1845; genus JADFOB01. The sequence continues at coordinate 17,529 of JAJDDX010000208.1, read as the reverse complement.
TGGTCTCCTCCGCGTTCTTGCGGCCACGTATCTCGTTCTCCAGGTCCCGCGCATGGGCCTCCAATCGCGCAACGATTGGGTTGGTTGCTCGGAGGAACAGAGCCGCGCCGGCCAGGACAATCAGAAGCGCGACCGCGGCTGCCGCACACCCCGCCCTGATGAATGGCATGCGGATCTCAGCCAGGTCGATTTTCGCCACGATCCCCATGTTCAGTACAGCCACGGGCTCATGGGCGGCCAGCACCGTTTTTCCACGGTAATCAAGCCCGATCATGGTATCAGACAGCCCTTTGAGCGCCCTTCGCATGGGTTCGGCCAGGTCGGAGTCGAAAGGGATCGGCTGGGGCTGTTCGACAATGTCGTGTCGATGCCGGAGCGCGAATGCGATGGCGCCTCCCTCGTGACGGGCCAGCGTGAACTCCCCCGTTTCGCCAAAACCCTCGTAGCGTTCGTGAGCGTCCGCGATCGGAATCATGGTCAGCGCAAACAGATCATCATCCGGACTACCATCCCGTTCCTCTTGCGTCATCGGCGCGTGGTTCCGCGCAATGGCCTCGATCAGGCGCGCCTGGCTCTTCGCGGTCTCCTGTAGACGCCGTCGGTTCTGATCGAGGTCGAAGCGATAGAGCATGATGATCGTAACGACTACGGCCGTCGCACAGACTACGATCATGACAAGAGCCAGGAGGAGGAATCGTCTTCGCGCGTTCATCGGCCTCCCCACGGCAGCGTGTGCTTGAGATCGCCCAACAGTCGCAACGGGATGGCGTCTTCGCGCGAAGCGCCGACCGCAGCAGGCCCAAGCAGAAGAAAGGCCAATGCGGTTGTCAGCATCGTGGGAACGGGGGCGCCCCGCTTGAAGAGCATCGGGCCTCCGCCGAGGTACGCTAGGCAAGAGACGAAACAGGTGAGCAGCGCCAGGCGCCTCATTCCGCCTCCCCAATGTCCGAGGCGCATGCCCGTGCCGCAAACGCGGGCCCGCGTTATGAGGGCCAGCGTGGCAAGTGCCGCAAGGAACAACACCGCTTCGGTGGCCGCGGCCATTCGGCCGACGGGAATCTCGCCGAGAAAGCCGGTGCCGGGCCCGCTCTCATCCTTAAGGTTGAGGTCTCTTCCGGTGAAGTGTTTCCTGACGAGTATACGCCTCCCCGTGGAAGGGCGGTACACGACACGAGCTGGAGCTGTGTCGTCGGCGCATTTACGCTGCTGGCGCGGGAGGCAAACTCGCAAACGCGGCACGAGCCGCCCGATTCCGAAGATACCCTGCGTGCCGTTCGGTCGGCAGCGCAGTGCTCTTCCGTAGGTGTAGGGATTACCTGGACGCGGGTGGCGCCATCTCGCGGCAAACGCCGCGCTCGCCATCGGCATGACCGACCGGAGCTCCATTCTGGTGGCTCCAACACAGCCAGCCCCGACACCGCTGGCCCGCCGGACCGCCGCCGCGCCCGGTCTCGGATGAGTGGCTGCGGTTCCAGCTTCCTGGCGATGCAAGAGATGACTCAGTTATGGTACACCGTATCGCCCCTCCTGCAAGCCCGGATACTCGGCACGGATACTCATGCCGCCTGGGCAACACCATCCGAACAGCAGGCCCTTTTGCTGGCACCCAACTTCGCCGTCGCATCGCCTCGATGACGGCCGTCGGCGCTACGTGGTCGAGGCAGCGTGCGGTGGTAGTGATGCTTGAGTGGCCGAGCTGGCGGAAGACGATGGCAAGAGCGACACCTTCGGCGCGGGGTCGGGCAGCTCGCATCCCGCCAAGACGGTGAACGTGAACACGTTGCTGGATGCCGGTCGGGGCAGCGGAGCCTCCCTGAAAGCCGGTGCCCCGCCGCATTCTATGCCAAGAAAGGGTCACTGACTGGGTCAGTCGCACCGTGGTTCTCGTCCAGAATCCACTACTCAGTGGCGCCCTCCCGACCTGCGACCCTCGTTCTTTCGTGGATAAGGCAGTGTCGCCTTGGCTTGAGCGCCCAATCCGTCTACGACGCCCAGCTGCGTGAGCCGAACGTCACGGACCTGGCACTCATCGGACAATCTGCGTTGCATGTCATTGCACATCACGGAATAGCGCTCCCACGCCAACCAACTCCGCACGCCCACCGGCGCCGACGCCACGAAGCGGATCATCGACGGGGTGGTTTGACGGGGCTGGGCAAGCCTCGGGCCTTCCACGTCATCGCCGACCCGGCCGACGCGAGCGAAAAGACCATCCGTATCCCGGCGAAGTACTCCGTCTACTTCCCGCGACTCAAGGACCACTGGGCGACGACCGGGCGCGGCATCTTCACCACGTCGCACGACAACCTCGACCAGGTCGACGGGATTACCGAAGCGGTCACCGCGGCGCAGATGCTGGACATCGAGCCGGGGACCGTCATGCAGGTCGGCGCCAGCGACCTGACGCAACTCAAGCCGGAACACCCGCGCGAAAACCTACGCGAGCTTCTGCGGGAAGTGACGCGCATGGCCGGGCTGCCGAGCGGCGTGCCGCTCGAAGCCCTGCTGATGGACTTTTCCGACATCAACTACAGCGGCGCGCGATCGATGCACCTGGCCTTCGACGATGCCATGGCCTACTACCGGGCTCCCCTGTAGCAGAATCGCGGCTGACGAACAGTCAGGCACAGCGCAGTGTTTCCTACTTTTGTAGCGGGTGTTTCTAGCGTCGCCGCATGAGGCAACACACTATATGTGCCGTCGCGTGGCACTGGCAAGAACATCCGAGGAGGGCGAGGCCGGCGGGAAGAAGAAGGAAGCTTGGGACCCCTATCGCCCCAGAAAGTGAACCGCCCCCCCCGGCCCCGCGAGCGGGTCCCCCTGTACCTAGGTCCCTCGGACGGAGAACGCTTTTTCAGCCGTTGCCTGCTCGCGAAGGGCAGCCCACACGAATGCGTGCGGCTCGCCGCGGCGCTCGTCCCGAAGGACGCCGCGGTGAGCGCGGTGCATTCCGGCCCGCTTGCCCGGCTGGTTGCGGGCGTCGACCTGGACCGGGTGACGGGCGAGGCCCCGGCGCGACGTACGGGGCGTGCAAGACGGCCGGGCATCCCCCAGCGAAACGACACAATCGTCACTAACGGCACCGACCGGCCCCATCGCAGTCGAAAGCGGCGGTTTCCGCGATGTACCTTGCTTGCCGAAACCACACTCGAAAGTACACTCGGCCAGCGTACAACGTGGCGCGTCCCTGATAGAATGCCCACTCATGACAGAGCTAACAGCTATCCCCATCGAATCGGTTTCGTCTTCCCATGTAATGGACTTCTGTGGACAGCAGATTCGCGAGCACAAGCGTCTTGAGTACAAGTCCGAGTTCTCGGGGAAGAACCGTGGAAAGCAGATTGCCAAAGAGGTTGCTGCGTTTGCCAACACCGACGGCGGTTTGCTGATATTCGGGGTCGACGAGGTTGGCGACCGACTGCCAAATGCCGAACCACCCGGTTCACGGATTGGCCCCGATGCGCGAGCGGCCGTTCTGGCGGTTTGTGCGCACCGCATCTTCCCTCCGGTGCCGGTGGAGGTGACAGATTTTTTGCCACGTCCTGGGGATACAGGATTGGGTTTTCTTGTGGTTCGCATTCCCGCGAGTGACAACGTTCACGAGGTTGACGGCGGTGTTGGTATCTACATTCGGCAGGCCGACCAGTCTGAACCTGTGCCCGCCAGTCTTGAGTTGATCGCACACCTCCTGCGGAGACGGGCGAATGCCACCGAGCTTCAGGTTGACCGGCGTGAGCGTGCGGCTGAGCGTCTCAGGCGTGCCGTGGGCGATAGTCTTGAACGGGGCGATCTGCTTATCACGCTGGGACCGCGCTTCGCTAGCGAACCGCTTTTCGATCTGGCTGAACTTCGAGACAATGCGGCCGGTCTAGCCGTTCAATCGTCCTGGTCGCGCGACCTTGTCCCGATAGACCCCACACACCGCGTCCGAGGAGCGTTCGATTGCCTCTATTCGGTGCATGCGAGTAGAAAACGGGCTGGCTCGATCGACGTGTATGGCAACATTGCAGTTTTCGCACGGCTCGCGCGTCCGAGACGCGGTGATGACTTTCGCGGAGATGAGGAAGCAATAAGTCCAGGACGAGGCTCCGACGGTGCTTTCCTCGCCATTGACGCAATGGCCCTGGCTGAGCAACTCTACGCAGTTTTCGCAAGCATGTGGCAGGTTTGCCAAAGTGCCGGCTTGATCGGCCTCCTGGATGGCCAATTACTGGTCTACGCCGCGCGCCACATTCCGCTGTTGCTGGACACTGGCGAAGGAGCGTACGTTCTCGGAGGTTGCCCAGCAGACCAGAATGTCGACCTGAACATAACGGGAGCCACAACGGATTTTTCAAACGGCGACAGCTTAGTCTCATTCCTGACGCCCATATTCCAACGGCTGATTTGGGCATGGGGCTACACGTCTGACGATGCCGCGCAAACGGTCGCAGCCAGGGTGCCGCGTACCCCCTTCGGCAGGAACGCGCCCTAGGGGAATCCCCGACGAAGGCCCACACGCCCCCATCAGTGAAGACTCCGACGCACGTCCCACGTGGTTGTGGCACAATCTGGCCGAGACGCCTTGATGGGCGTTTTGTTCACCCCCTGCACCGTCTTTCCGGTAGAATAGCTGCCCGTTTCAGGTTCCGTGCGGTCATCACTTCGGAGAAGAACCATGGCGAGGAAAGCGAGCGTCTTGATTGCGGTGTTGTTTGTCGGCCAGGCGGCGCACGCTGACGAGCCCGTCGGCTCGGTCGTGGCCTGGATGAAGTCGTTTGAGAACGTTCCCGCTTTGCCTGACGGCTGGGTTGAATGCAACGGGCAGGTTCTCGACGATCCTGCTAGTCCCTTCGACGGACAGACTATTCCTGGTCTAAACGGCACCGGAGACGTCCCGAGATTCTTGCGCGGCGGTGCGACCTCGGGAACGACGGGCGGAACTGAGGACCACAGCCATGGGCTTATCGTTCACCCCTTTGGACAGTACCCCCTAAGTGGAGAGGGAAGTGATGCGGATCCAACTACGGTTGAGAGTACCCTACCGAGCTACTACGAGGTTGTCTGGATAATGAAGGTCAAATCGTCAATCGGAGTCGTGCCTGCTGTCTCCGAATGGGGCCTTGCCGCCATGGCCTTGCTCGTTCTCGGGGCCGCGACAATCACCTTCAAACGTCTGCGGGTGGCATAGGCTACGGTCACCCGTGGGAGCCCCGGCTGGCCGAGAGCGTCGGCCGGGGCTCGCTTGTGTGCCGGTGGCGGCGTGCGCGGTAGACTGGCGAGCATGATTCACAAGGCGGTTATCTTGGTGTTGACGTTGGGCGCGTTGGGCGTAGCTGGACTAATACTCCTCAGCATCGACGGACTCGCATGGGAGCGGGTTTCGTGGGGCGGGCTGCCGAGGACGTCTGTGGTCATGCGGCCACGAATATTGGCGGTTTCGCACACATACCAGACTCCGCGCGCATATCGCAAACCCGTGTCTCTTCGATTCGGGCAGTTTTACTTCAGAGATTTCGTCGATGGACAATGGATCTTTCGCACTATCGAGATTGGAATTCCACCATGGAGTTTCCTCTTCCTCTTCGGCGTCTACCCGACGATTGCCCTCATCCATCCCCCGCTACGCCGTTATCGTCGCCGCAAGCGTGGGCTGTGCGTACGCTGCGGGTACAACCTAACCGGCAACGAATCGGGCGTGTGCCCGGAGTGCGGGGCGGAGGTTAGGCGAAAGTGATTCGCAAGGCGGTTATCGTGGGGCTGACGCTGGGGGCGTTGGCGATTGGCGTGCTGTTAGCCGATAGTTTTCGCGCTGCCAAGGTCTATACCACGCTCGATCCCGGTGGATCGTGGACAGAGGTCAGCATCGACGACGGCGTCGTAGCCGTCTTGAGGTTTGAGGCTGAGCGTTACCCCCTCTTCGACACGTTCGTCAGCGCCTTCGCAACTGGTCGCCGGATTATGCGGGAAAGACATGGACAAGACGGCGGCAAACCGCTGACAGCTAGGGGGCTCCGAAGAACACCCGCCGGTATCCGCGTGAAGGGAACGGAAGTACCGCTATGGTTCCCATTCGTCATCTTCTCCGCCTACCCCGCCATCGCCTTCGTCCGTGGCCCGTTGCGCCGTCGACGTCGACGCAAGCGCGGCGAGTGCGTGGCGTGCGGGTATGATCTTACAGGCAATGTCTCGGGCGTGTGCCCAGAATGTGGGACGGGACTATGAGTACGGGCCGGTCGGGATTACTTCGGATCAGCAAGTGGGTTGGCTTGACGCTGTGCATCCTGCTTCTGGTGACTTGGGTCGGAACGTACGCTCGCGGAGTCTTCATTCGCGTCTATCCAAACCATGTTGTGGTTAGCGACGGAGGCGTGCGATTCCTTCGATACCCGATCGCGCCTTATCGTCCGGCCGAGGTCACGTGGATGGAAGAGTCTCTAAACAACATGCACTTCCTGCCGCACGTCGTGTGGTCCAAGCAGTTCCTCGCGGACGGTTCCCAGGCGGGGCCGGACTGGTGGTTCGACCTGCCGTTCTGGTTCTTGCTGCTGATCTTTGGATTCCCTACGCTGGTCGCATGGCGCCGGGATCGCGTGAAACCCGGCCACTGCCGGTCTTGCGACTACGATCTTACAGGCAACGAGTCGGGACGATGCCCAGAATGCGCCACACCAACGGAGCCCGCCAAGTGAAGCAGCGTCGCCGACTACATTGGGCTTGGCGGGTGGCGGTGGCGGTTGGGGTGGCGAGTGCTGGTGCAAGTGTTGCGTTCGTCCTCGTTGAGCCATTCTCGTCGATGAGGGATCGGATCGACTTGGCCATTTTTAATCCGTACCTCGATCCCTTCTTTGATGTCGTGGGGCCCGATTGGAGAGAGGCAATTGCGCCCACCGTCGTCTGGGTATCGCCCGGAATTGTTCTTGCCGTGGCAATCTACGGGCTCCTAACGCGCTACTACGGCCCAGCCAGCGGCGACGCCGAAACACGCTGCCGCAACTGCCGGTACATCCTTCGCGGCATCACGGAGCCAGGTTGTCCGGAGTGCGGGGAGCGCATCTGATGCGCAGCGAGAAGGGCCGCCGTTATCTCGCCGCCTTGGCACCCGTAGCGGTCGCCATCGGCCTCGTGCTTTGGTTCGTGCTCGCCGGGCCGTTTGCTGAGACGAAGATGGACCGTGCCTACCGCGAGTGCCGGGCGTGCGGGTTGAGCGACAGCGCAATCGACGGGCGAGTGACCAGCATGCGCGCGCTGGATGCCGACCGAGATGGGCTGCTGCGACAGTACAAGGCGACGCACCTGGCAGGCGTCGAGGGGCCAGTGTGCGCGCTGCGCATCGTCGCCTTGGTCGACGCGGCGACGGAGACGCCGGGATGACTCGTAGCCGCCCGTCGAGACTTGACGCGGCTGGCTGGGTGCTCACCAATGCCGTCGTAGGCGATGGAACGTGGGCCTGTCAGATGGTAGCGGCGTTGAATCTCACGGGTGGCCTCAGTATGATGGCTGTCTGGTCCGTGACCTTCGCTCACGAAAGGGCCAAGTCGACATGTCGATCGGATCGCAAGTCTTCTACGAGCACCAACCCCCGCTGTCCCAACGTGGGGATCTAGGCGTGATGTAGTTGCCTGTCCTTGTTGTGGGCTCGGTCGCGTTCGTGTGTCATTGTGCAGTGAACACGTAGCCGCATCAGCATGCCTGCCTCGTGTGGCTGGGAGGCTGCGATCCACGTCGAACAATCGGAGAATCATGTATGAACTCACTTATCGGTACGCTCTCGCTTATCGCACAGACGGGTGCAGACGCAGAATCAACACCGCCATGGTTGGTGCTCACGTTTGGCCTTCTGCCATGGATTGCTATCGTTGTCTTGATATGGCTCGTTTTCCACAAGCTCGCTCTTCCGCTCATCAGACGTACCTACGAGCACATGGATCGGCTAGAAGCGAAGTCAGACAAGACAGTCGATCTGCTAGAGCGGATCTGCGACAAGCTCGACCCGCCAGTCTCTTGAGGATCTTCAGAGCAGACTCCGCGCCATCGTTCCTATCGATACCTGGGGCACGGCTGATGATAGGATCGACGCGAACAAGACGAGTTCGGCCCGCTCGTTGTGTCAGCGGAGCAACTAGGCGGTGGCATTGCTTACTGGTGGTTGCCTTCGACGACGTGTCGACGGAGAAGCCGGATTGACTCGCGCTCGCTTTTCGAGGCTAGTCGCAATCGGCGGAGTGCTGGGGTTGCTCGTCCTGTTTGCGTGGGCGTGTTCTGGCGGCCGGACGACTTAACGGCGGATGCGGACGTGTACACGGTATGCCAAGCCTGCGGGCTACGGCACGACGAGATTACCGAGATGGTCGAGAAGGTCCGCCACGCAACCGTATCACGCGAGAAGCTCATCGACACCTGGGACAAGAAGTTTGCGGCGCGGTCGCTGCCCACGGGCCGCGAGTGCGTGGCGGCTATTGTGGATGCGGGGACTCAGGCCAACGGGCAACCGTAGAGGCGCACACCGCTCCGCAATACCCGCACGGTCAACCACCGCCAGCCCTTTCCCGCAGCCGCACTGCACGCGATTCCGGTTCCGCACGCCCGGCGTATCACGATCTGACCAGACCGTAGGAACGTCCACGCTCCGAGTCGCGTAGCGTCGAATTGCGTGTTCTCGGGCTCCTTTGTCCGGTCCCCCTTGCGGGCGAGTAGGCCACCACCAATTCAAGACGCCCCGCAAGCGACACCCCATGAGCGGATATCAGGCAACAGGACGCTGTTCCGACCCGAGAAGGCGACTGCGCACGTCAGGCACGAAACCGCCGAACACCCTCAGCCAATTACGGGGGCGGTTGAAGAACTTCAGAGAGTGCAGAGTCCGGGACATCAACATCGGCTACTTCAGCCACAGCGGAGAGCAACGTTAAGATGGGCATGGTTTGGCAAATGCATTTGCCATTTGGGCGCATGAAGAACGTCGGCGGCCGCGGGGCGAAATCAAGGTCTCAACATCCGATGTTGAGCGGCCTCGGCAACACGTACAACGACTCCTCCCGCTGGCTCTGGAGGCCATTGCCTTCGAGTGCAAACGCCGAGTTGTGCAGGACTTCTCCTCGCCCGCCCAGGGCGGTTTACTGAGCCCTTCCGCCACCATGCAATTGGGTATCATCGATGGGGCAGGACAGCCTGTGTGTCCCTGTTCCTTCTGTGATCCCGAACCGAACAGAACCCGAGTAGCAGCACCATACAATACACCCGCGTCCAACTTCGCCGGTCTAGAAACAATCTAGATCTATCTAGAAACAACCCAGGTTTTGCGCAGATTGCGCTTGCGCGTAAGTGCTTAGGACCGCGAGCGTTACGGGGGAATCGGCCGGTCATCGGTTCTGCGCTGCGCAGGACGGGACGCGGCGGAGTGCCAGGGTTCTGCGCTCATTGCGTTTGCTCATAAGTCTAGCCGCAATCGGGCGATGTGCGCCCAGCGCAGGAACGGGAGAAAGCGCAATGCGCAAAGCAAACGCAACGGCTCGACGGAACGTAGCATATCGGACGTCGGGTGAAACTGCGCCACCGGGTTCTGGCCCGGTCCACACGGCCGCCTAGGGCTTGCTCTGCGCCAGAACTCTGTTGGCACGCACGTTCTCCAATGTGTCGACCAGATCGCTACGTCCTTCGTTCGCGACGAGGTGTGTGTAGATCTCCACGGCCTTGTCGAAGTCATCGATTGCCGGCTCAAACCGTCCGAGTGCCCTTCGCGCGATCCCCCGGTTGTTGAGGCTGGCCGCCAAGTCGTTTGCCAGATCGGTGCGTCCTTCTTCCTCGACGAGGCGTGTTCGAATCTCCACGGCCTTGTCGTAGTCATCGATGGCCGGCTCTAATCGTCCGAGGTTGCTTCGTGCGAGCCCCCGGTTGTTGAGGCAGGCCGCCAAGTCCTTTGCCAGATCGGTGCGTCCTTCTTCCTCGACGAGGCGTGTGGCATGATCGACCAGCAACGTGTATTGGCTGAGTGCCTCCTCAATTCGACCGAGTCGAAGCAGTGTGTTTCCCATCGGGTTTGCTACTACGAGCGGATCGTGCCGGATCCGACCGATCCGCTCGTAGCAGCAAAGCGCATCGGCCCAGCGGCACTGACCGTAGAGCGCGTCACCTCGCACTCGGCACGCGTCGACGAGGCTCTCAGTCTGCGATTCTACCGCGGCTTGCGCGGCTTCAATGTCCTCTTCAGGTACGAGCGACAGCGCCTCGTCGAAGCGCCGTTCGGCGTTGGCGAGCGTACCCTTGGCGATTCGGTACCGGCGTTGCCGCTCTGGGCCGAGCACGTCAACGTCCACGTTAGCGTCGAATTCGCTGAGCGAAGCACGAAGCGCCTCGATCAGCGATCGTGTGAGCGGTGACAACTCGGCGGCGGAGTCAGCCATGTGGGTCGCGAATCGCACGCCGCCCGCGAGATGCCCAGCCTGGAACGTGACGCGTTCGAGTTCTTTCTGGACCGACTCACACTTGCGCGTCAGGCCTTCGATGCGGCCATCCCAGTCTGTCGCAATGGCCGCCTTCAGCGCCGCCAGTTCACTCTCGAGCCTTAACACGCAGGCGAGAGTCATCGCAGTGTTCTCTGAAGTGATCTTGGCTGTCGAGATCGCTTCCTTCCATTCCTCGTTTGTAGCACTCGATATGGCAGACCGCTGGTCGCGCGATAGGCTATCCAAGTGAGGCGCCAGCTCGGAAGCAAGGACCGCTCCGGCCGTTAGCCAAGTTGGATCGGCCAATACGGCGAGCCCCTTGATCGCAGCGGCGAGCGTGCGGATGCGGGTGGATGAGTCCATTGCCGGACATACTACCAAAGACTCACCGCCTATACGAGTACCAGCACGCACGGAGTCCGCCTTTCCGGCGCAGCATCAGTGTGACCGATGGCGCAGTGCCACAGCGAGTGACTGGGCACCGGAGCGGTTTGGGCAGAGGTGAGGGATGAGCATGAGGACGCGGCGGGTCGCGGTGGCAGCGTCGGTGACGGTCGGGTGCTCGCGTCGCCAAGCGTCGACCAGGAAATCTATGGTCCTACGGATGCCGGACGGCATGCGTTGCCACCAAAGGTCGATCGTGGCTGCAGCCTGCTTACGGGCCTGTTTCGCAGCCGGATCGGCATCGCGGCCGGCGGCGCGGATCAGCATGCCCCGATACGTTGAATCCATCGCACCGAGTGCCTCGGCGACGGTCTCGGGCTCCTTGATCGCTGCCAGAGGTTCGACGCCCGGTGCGGTAGCCGCTACAGACTGCCGGGCTAGGTGTTTTCCCGTAAGGGTCTCCATTGATGGCTGGCTGTCGACGGCTGTGCGGCGTTGCTCCGGCGTCGCGGTGCTCACCGTGCCGACCGCGTGGTCGGCGAGGTTACGGATAGCGGTCGCTGTGCGGTGGTGCCGAGTGTCGCGCATGCGGGTGCGCGCGTCGGCCACGGTCGCTGCCTGCTGTGCGGCGCGGTGCTGCAGATCCTCGGTTGGCGGCTGCAGCGCGGTCCGCTCGTCGTGTGCCGCCCTCTTCGCTCGGCGGTAGTCGCCCTCCTCGCACGCGCGAATGACCCATGTCCGCACGTCCTATTTGAGCCACTTGGCGAACTTCTTGAATGGGTACACGGATCGGTCGCACGGCCACGAATAGTAGCAGTCGATCACAGCGAGCAAGTCGGCCGCACTGAAGCCGTCCGCGATGAGCTGCACGACGGGTGTCAACACCTTGGCGTCGATGCTGTCGACGTTGCCGATCCTGAAACACCACCAGGCCGTGACCAGCACGGCATCTTGAGCGTGCGATGGATCGAAGGAGCCGACCTTCCGCGGTGGCTTCGTGTGACGAGCCCTGAGTCCGGCGTTGCCTTCGGTCTCGGCCCTGAATACCCAAGCCTGGATCGAACGCGGACACACGCCGAAGCGCTGGGCGATCTGGCGGGCCGTGGCGAGCTTCGACGCATCGGGATCGTCAGCCAGAGCCTGGTGGTAGGCTGCCACTGCGTTGGCACGTTCTGTCGTGCGGCTATCGATGTTGGTCGGTTGGCTGTCGGCGGTATCGCCTGGCCTGGTCGACTGGTAGTCGATCGGCACGCTGGAGCGACCGTACGTCTCATAAGGGAAATCGACATGGCCGCTAACCTCCGTTCCGTTGCGTTGGGCAAAAACCCTTAGTCCGCAAAACGCGATCGAGGGTGAACGGGGCGCCGTGGTGTCTGACGAGTTTCGCACGCTAGGTTCCACCATCGCCCGAAAGTAGCATGTTGTATTTCCGGTTGAGTACGTGCGCCGAACGGTAACACTGCACCGAAGCCAGCAAGAGGCCCACGGCGGCCACCGCGGCGACCACGTCCATTGCGCGCACAGAAGGCAAGCCCGACCCTCGGAACCCGAGACCAAGGGCTACGCCCAGGGCCGGTCCAACAGTGGACAAGCAGGTCAAACAGCGACTCAGTGTATCCGGGTACAGCACGACCCACCCGAAAGAACGTGACTCTGTCGCGATCCTCAGCGTGCACTTTGACAAGCGGCGTATGTGGGCGAGAAGTAAGAGAGAGCCGAATATGAGCGCGATGGGGATTCCGATCGCGGCGATCTGGCTATCGACCGACATGCCGAGGACGGGGATGCTCGGTCGAGGGTTATCAGCCTGGGCCCGGCAGAACAGCAGTGCCTGACGCGGGAGCATCCGGTACAACGTTCGGTCAGTCCCAGTATTGGCGAGTACCCCTACTAGATCGCTCAGGGCGTGCGTATACTGCGCCATGCTTCTTTCGGCATAACGCAAGTCGTCTCGAACGGATTCCGGCACGGGCTCCCTGGTCACGGCCGCTTCGTGCTTGGCGGACACCAACAGTAATTGGCATTCCTTGATGCCCATATCCAAAACAGTGTAATGGTCGTCAAGAGCGTCCTCTAGAATCCTGTTCTCCGGTAGATCGAACGCGCTCATGGCCTCAAGTGCAGGTAAGACACTTGAGTAACTCTCCGTTCGGAGCTCCGTGCTGAACAACACCGCGTACGCCAGGAACAACGACACGTAGACCCGATGCGTGAGTCGCGCCGCCTTCAGGGCATCCTCCATTTGCCTGCCTCCGTTTCGCGTCGGATCATTCCGACACTCAAGATTGTAGGGCAGTCGCCTACCTGGTAGAAGTCTCTGTGTTGAACGCCGTGTCACTGTCGGCCGGCGACCATGGCCTCGGCGACCGATACCCAGTACGCGCCGCCGGGGTAGACGTTGGCGGTGCCGCCGCGCATCGCGCGGATGCAGTCCACGTCCTCGGGCGGCGTGGGGCAGCGGAGTCCGGCCATCCTACCCTTGGGCGTGACGAGAATTCGATCGTGCATGCGGCCCTTGCCGACGATCTGCATCATGCGCTTGCGGAGCTCGGCGTGCGCGGCTCGCCGTACCAGGGCGTTTGCCCGTCAAGAAACTTGCATGTGGGCAGTGCGTTGGCGATCGTGGCGACCGATTGCTCGGCGTGTTTGCGGCGATTGGGGAAGGCTGGCTTGTCGGGCCTGATGCGCGGCAGATTCCACCAGGACTCAATGCCGCAATCCGCCAACGGCGTCAGAGTCTCTGCGAGCCGGGCCTAGTCGATCGACACGTCACCGCGCCTGTATGCCCTGAAGGCGATGTGTAACGCAACTCGGTCGGATTGTTCACACACTGTCCGCCGCAATCCGTCCCCGCGCAGGCATTCATGCTTGAACGGCGCGCACCGATTTTCGATAATTCGATAATCGGGTCGCGGGTCGCTCCCGCCGTATGCCGCCCGGCGGCACGCTTTGCATCATCCGGCGTGCCGCGGGGTGGCAGCCCGAGCAAGGATGATGCCACATGTCGTTTGACGACTCGGACTCTGCGCGACAACGCCCGATTGAGGGTGCCTCGATAGGCTGGCAGGTCCACGAACTCCTCAGGCGAAAGGGCGCGCTCGAACAGTTCAGGGTGCAGCTCAAGGCATGGCGGGCCACGGACGAGCGGCAGCAGGCGGTGCTCGATGCTTGGGAGCATTGGAGGCACGAGTATTTGACGGATGAGATCCTTGGCGATGGTCGTATGCAAGATGCATCCGCCGGGCCACCCGGAGACGGATGGACGTTCGAGCGATACTACTGGCGGGAAGACGCACGGATGCCAGCGCCCGCGAAAAAGATCGAAGAAATGAAGGTTGGGATGTGGGAGGAACAGGTGGACGGACGTGGGCGCTTCCGTTTCGACGTGGCCGCATGGTGTCCATCGCACCTAGCGTCCGAATCGGCGCCGCCCGTTCACTCGCTCTTCTCGTTTTGCGACTGCTCGGAATACTACGACCCGGAGGCCGACCCGGATCGACCTCTCTCCACGGAGGAGAAGTACGTTGTCTGCGCCCTGTTCCACGACGTCTTCTGTCCGGGCGTTGAGAAGATCAATCCATGGCGTGAGTGTGCGGCAGACGACGTTCCCGGCCTGGTCGCGGCGACACAGTACTGGGCTTTGTGCGACAGAGTGAAGCAACTCCACGAAGCCGACCGGCCTGTTGTCGAGGCTTTCTTGGCTGATGTCACGGCGGATATTGACGGGCATGTCCAAACCGACGAGGCCGCCATCGATGCGCCGGCGCTGCACGCGACCGCCAGCACTCAGATGTGGATGTCGGCCAAGAGGGCTGTCGACGCAGCTAACCGCCTGACGCGAGTGAACAAGGAATGGTCTTCGTTTTGGCGCAGCTTCTGCACCAAGCACCATGTGAATTCAAGGCCCGCGAGGAAGAAGGACGGTACTGAGGCGACCGGGCGACGGGACGTTGAGCTTGTTTCCCTCATCCTCGCGATCTACGACAACTTCGACGACGTTGATAAGCGGGTGCAGGAGCATTGCGAACGAAAGGCTGCGTTTCTGGAGAGGCTCCGCGCCGAAAACGGATGGACGCTTGATGACATCCAGGGTTTCCGAGAGTCGTCAGACTAGCGTGACGCCACCAAACTTGCGTCAAACTTCCAAAGTTTGACACTCCCTCGCCTCGAAACCACCTTCTAGCCCAAGCCAACGCGGATTTCGCCACGTCTAGCTCTCACCAAACTTCTCATCTCTCGTTTCTAGTACCCTCGCACGTGAGATGAACGCAGCAGCCAAACTCAATGAAGCCCTGGAACGGCTGGTCGATTCGTCGAGCCGTCTGGTGGCCGCAGCGCGGGCTGTCGCCGCAGCCGACGACGAACTCCGGGCAGCCGCAAGCGAGGCCAAGCTCATACGCAGGCCGCGAACACGAAGGAAGGCTCGGTCACCGAAGCGCGGAGGTCGCAGCCGATGAGCGCTGCCTCCATTCAGACCTTCACTGCCTGCGTCTTCGCCCCCGACGACATCGTCGAGGTTCGTCCGCTACCTCCCAGGCACCTGACGCTGCCGCCAGTGCGCCAGACATGGTCCCGAGCATCTGAACTCGCCGATGCAACGGCGACCCTTCAGAAAACGAATGCAGACCGCTACGACATCTACGTCGGGGCGAACCCGCGAAGCCACCACGGTGGTGCATCTCGCAACGATGTCTCGCTTGCACGCTGCTTGTTCGCCGACTTCGACGGCGTGACGGTCGAGGAAGTGCGTGAGGGCATCGAATCGGCTGGCCTCCCCGCTCCGACGTTGACGCTGAACTCGGGACACGGCGTTCATACTTACTGGCGGCTGACGGAGCCGATGACCGACCTCGCGGCGTGGACCGGCTTCCAGAAAGACCTCATCGGGATTCTCGGCTCCGACCCGGCGATTCATGACCCGGCACGCATCATGCGGCTGCCTGGCTTCGTCAATCACAAGGAGCCTGTCGCCGATTGCCTCATCGTCGATGCGGACCCGTCGAGGACGTACGATCTCGCGGAGTTGCATGAGTGCATCCCGACACGGGAACAGGCTGCCGAGCCGCCGACTCCGACGACGCCGGCACCGGTGGTTTCGGGTGGCGTGGATGTTATCGCTCGCGCGGAACGCTATGCGAGCAGGTGGCCGGCGGTCGGCGAAGGAGGACGCAACAGCGCCGCGTTCTACCACGCCGCACAATTAACTCACGACTTCGCGCTATCCGATTCCGAAGCGTGGCCGATCATGGTTAAGTGGAACACGACAAACGACCCGCCCCTTGGCGACGCGGAGCTACGCACGTGTTTCGGGAAGGGTCGACAGCACGGAAAGAACGACATCGGTGGCAAGGCCGACCGTTCGCCACCGCAATCCGTGGGTACCGCACCGACAACTGACCATGTCCCCCATGATGGTCGGGACCGTGACCGATCCGGAACGTCCGCCAGTCGCCTCGTCACGCGAACGATCTCCGAAGTGGAGCCCGAGGAGGTTGATTGGCTGTGGCTGGGCCGCTTCCCGCAGGGGAAGCTGTCGCTCATCGTAGGTCATCCGGGATGCGGCAAGTCGTTTCTTTCGCTGGACATCGCCGCTCGTTTGTCACGCGGTACGCCGTTTCCCGATGAACACCGAACTGATGCGAATACGCCTGGCCGAGTGCTGTTGCTGACGGCGGAAGACGGACTTGCAGACACTGTCAGGCCGCGCCTGGACGCTTGCGGAGCCGATTGCGACAAGATCATTGCGATCGAGGGTACGAAGCGGCCGGAGGATCGCGACAATGACTACGTTACGCAGTTCGACATGTCAGCGGACCTGCGCCACCTGGAAGAAGCCATCCGCGCGCACCCCGACGTAAGACTGCTGATCGTCGATACGGTATCGTCTTACTTGGGGAGAGGTTGTGACAGCCACAAAGACGCCGACGTGCGGAAAGTACTGCTGCCGCTGGCAGCCCTGGCGGACCGCACCGGCATCGCGGTCATCGGGATCGCTCACCTCAACAAGACGAACACCGGGATGGCCATCACGCGGATCATGGGGTCACTCGGTTTCATTGGCGTCGCACGCGCAGCCTGGTTGGTTGTGCGGGACAAGGATGATCCGGAGAAGCGGCTGTTCCTACAGGTCAAGAACAACCTTGCGCCAGACCCCGGCGGGCTCGCCTTCAAGATCGTCGACGGGTGCGTGTCCTGGTGCGCCGGGGCCGTGGATGTGACCGCTGACGACGCGCTTTCCGACGACAAGCGGCGAGAGAGCCCGGCTGCTGATGAGGCGGTGGAGTGGCTGCAGGCTGTGCTTGCGGCCGGCCCTGCCGCGGCAACTGATCTCCAGTCCGACGCGAAGTCCGCCGGAATCACCTGGGCGACTATCAGGCGGGTGAAGCCTAGGGCCGGCGTCGTCTCTTTCCAGCAGCCGGATGCGGAAGCGAAGATGCGTTGGTATTGGAAGTTGAAGCAGGAGACGCAGAAGTGAGGAGCGCAGGGCAGTACCTAACAAGATATCGTGAGCATCTGAGCGCCTCTGTGCGCACCTGCGCTCAGGGGCGCACTTGCTCACTTGTTCAGGACCGGTGGGCCAGTCCCCTGCATCGGAACGCGAAGCGTCTGCCTTTTTGACGGAATCGAGCTATTTCGGCTCGACGAGAGAATAGCGGATTCAACTCGTGCAAGCGACTTGTCACACCATGTCCATCAGCGAAGCCAACCGCGTGAGCGGTAT